>NZ_JAMYQD010000014.1:0-236009 GCF_040320665.1 Mesorhizobium sp. M0626
GGCGCCGCTCGTGGTGGTGTCGAGTGCGGCTTCGTTGACCGTCACGTCGTTGTCGGCCGGTGCAACAAGCCCGGCATCGGCCAGGTTGATGGTCAACGTCGTCGTCGACAGGTCGCCGTCACCGTCCTTGAGCGTGTAGACGAACACGTCCGTGGTGTCGGCGGCGATGTTGTTGGCCGTCGACTGGTAGGTGTAGGAGCCGTCGGCGTTGAGATGCAAAGTGCCGTGCAGGCCGGCAATGTCGGTGCCGACACCGCCCGATACGGCCGTCGTGGTGTTGCCGCCGGCGGCGCGCACGCCATCGATGGTGGCGCCGTCGGCGCCGGCCACGTCGTTGCCCAGCACGCCGGTCGCGGCGACCGTCAGCAGGGCGCCTTCATTGACATTGCCGCTGTCGGCGGTGGCCGTCGGCACGTCGTCGACGATATCGATCACGATCGCCGCCGGGGCTGACGAGGAGGTGCCGTCCGACACGGTGAGCGAGAAGGTCTCGGTCTCGGTGACGGCGGGAACGTCCGTGGTCGGGCTGGTCAGCGTGTACTGGTAGGTCGCTACGCCGGTTACCGCGTTGTAGCCGGTGATCAGCAGCGTGCCGTGGTCGCCCGGGAAGGTCGAACCGTTGAGGCTGCCGATGGCAACCGTGGTGCCGCCGATGGTGACGCTCTGGACGTCGTCGAGGCCGTCGGGGTCCGACACGGTGAAGGTGCCGGTCGCCACCGTGCTGCCGTTGCCGGCCGCTGAACCCGCCGGAAGGCCCGCTTCATAGACCAGGTCGTGGGCGCCGGCCGGATTACCCTGGTTGACGACGATCTGCGGCGCGTCGTTGGTGCCGTTGATGGTGATGGTCAGGGACGCCAGAGCGGTATCGCCGTCGCCATCCGCCACAGCATAGTCGAAGCTCTCGGCCACGGTCTGGCCGACATCCAGCGCCTGTACCGCGGCATACCCGGCCGGGTTCTGGGCTTGGGTGTAGAGCACATATGTGTAGCTGCCGTCGGCGCCCACCGTAAGCTGGCCGTAGGTTCCAGCAACGTGGTTGGCAACGGCGCCGTCCCAGGTGATCGAGCCCAGGCCGTCGGTGCCGAGGTGATCCGCCTGGCCGTCGGTTGCGTTTGCGTCGGCGCCACCCACGCCCGTGATCACATTGCCGTCCGCCGTGAGCGGCCCATCTTCGGTGACCGAGTCCTGATCGTTGACCGCAACCGGGCCATCATCCTGGAATTCGATGCTCAACGCGACATGGGATACGGCGGTGCTCGTGTCGCCGTCGAAATCGGTGATGGTGGCCTTGACGTGCAGGTCGGCGGCGACGGTCGCTATGTCGTCAAAGGCTGCGGTGCTTGAACCGTCGACATTGTGAGCGATCGGCTGATATTGCCCGATCCAGACCGCTCCGGTCGGATCGACATAAACCTTGAAGACGTCGACGCCGTTGGCAGAGCCGACGAGAACGCCGTCCGCATTTGTCGAGAGCATGATTGCCAGGCCGTCGAGTGTCTTCAGGCCCGAATCGATGTTTGCCAGCGGGTTGCCGTTCGCATCCGTCACCGCAAAGGAGAACGTCGCGTCGTCGTCCGCGCCAACCGACGCATTGAACAGGCCGAGTGCACTGGCTGAAGATTTTGCGTAACCTAGTGCGTCTGGTTCGATGACCAGGGCAGGCGGGGGCAGCGCGGTGTCGTTGGCCGGATTGGGATCCGCGGCATTGTTGACGCCGGCGGATTCGTCGTGGCTGACCCTGAAGACCTCCGTCTGCGTGGTGACGGTGGTGATCTTGGCTTCGATGCCGAAGATCTTGAACGGGTTGCCACCGGTCAAGGTCGCATCGGTCCCGCCAGCGTTGGAATCGAAGGTAAAATCGTTGTAGTTGCCCACCTTGAGCTGGTCGAACGGTGTGCTGCCCACAACTTCGACCGTCGCACCATCCGGCACGCCGGCGAAGGCATAGCCCACCTGCACGCCGCCTTCGAAAACAGCCGTACCGGCCGTCAGCACACCGTTGATGTTCACGGTGAACGGCTCGAACGTGCCACCGTCCTTGGCGCCGATGAAAAGAATGGCATTGTGAATCTGGTGAGCCTGGGAGACGTCGATCGTGAAGCTGACCGACGACACGTCATAGGAACCACCGTCGGTGTTGGTGGGGATATTGAGGTTGTTGACGAAGTCCATCGTCACGATTTCGGGGCCAGCAAGCGGATGGGTTTCGTATCCGTCGATGATCTGGCCGTCGCCGACGCCGATCTTGGTGCCGGTGGTGTTGACGGAATTGTCGCCTTCGTTGATGTCGATGCCGCTGAGCTTGATGTCGTGATTGCCGGCGCCATCCATGCCGCGAATATCGGTGTTGCCGGCCTGAAGCGTGTAGACGATCGTTTCGGTCGTGGTTGTGGTCGTCGTGCCGGCATCCCGCGCGACGATCTGCGGAACGTCGTCGAGCACCTGGACCTTGAATGTACCAGCCGCCAGTCCGATGGTGTCGCCGTCACCGTCCATGGCAACGACAAAGGCCGAAAGATCGATACCGCCATTGGCAAGCGTGTTTTCGGTGTTGTCGCCCGGGAGCGTATCCAGAGTCGGATGGTCGATCTGATCGATCAAGGTGAAGACATAGGAGCCGTCCGCACCGACGGTCAGGGTGAAAACAGGACGATCCGTGCCCGCCTGATAGCCGGCGCCGGCGCCTACATCGACATAGCCGGTCAGGGTCGTGCCGTCGGAAACGATGAGGACATTGCCGCCTTTCGAATCAAATCCCGAATCCGATGGGGTGGTTTGGGTGACAAGGCCGAAGGCCGAGCTCGCATTCGGGCCGTCAGAGCCGAAGTCGACGATTGCATTCAATGCGCCGGCAGCACCGATGGCAACCGCGGAGTTTGTTCCGGTCACTTCGCCAGGCTGAAGATTGTCGGCATTTCCGGTGGACTGGCTGTTGTGCAGACCGTCTTCGTCGACATTCGCGGTGACCTGGGCGATGCCAGTAACCTTCGGCCCGTCATCGTCGAAGGAGAATGCGGAGCCTTGGCCGTTGATCAGGTCGACGGTCGCCTTCTCTGTGATGGTGTCGCCGTCGCCATCCTGGCGCGTTACCTCATATTGCAGCTGAACCTGGCCGCCATTGGTCAGCGACAGATTGAGTTCGGAATCGAACTTGTTGCCGTCGGCGCCATGGTTGAGCGCTTCGTAGAGCGTGGTCTGCAGCTGCTCGGCGCCAGGCGCCCCGGTGATCGCGATGGTCAGAACCTGATCGCCATGCGTGTCGCGGCCGACGATCACTCCTCCTTCGAGGAAGAGCGTGACGGCGCCGCCGTCGGTGGCGGTGAGATTCGTGGCAAGGCCACCGGCCGGAATGCCGGTAAAGCTCAGATTCCCGGTAACGGTACCAGGACCGTCCGAACCATAGCTGCCGCCGACAGTGAACAGATTGGTCAGTCCGCCTGCTACCGCGGTGTTGACCTGCGCCAGGCCCGGACCGGCATCATCCGTGTTGGCGTTGCCGCCGGCATCTTCGGTCTCGCCGATAGCGCCATTGTAGCGATCCGCGCCAACCGTCTCGTCAAGCTCGACGGAAAGCAGGCCAGCCGCTCCATCGTGGGCGCCGACCGTTAGGCTTGGCCCATCGTCGTCGAAGGAGAATGCGGAGCCTTGGCCGTTGATCAGGTCGACGGTCGCCTTCTCGGTAATGGTGTCGCCGTCGCCGTCCTGGCGCGTTACCTCATATTGCAGCTGAACCTGGCCGCCATTGGTCAGCGACAGATTGAGTTCGGAATCGAACTTGTTGCCGTCGGCGCCATGGTTGAGCGCTTCGTAGAGCGTGGTCTGCAACTGCTCTGCGCCGGGCGCGCCGGTGATCGCAATGGTCAGGACCTGATCACCCTGCGTGTCGCGGCCGACAATCACTCCTCCTTCGAGGAAGAGCGTAATGGCCCCGCCGTCCGTGGCAATGAGATTCGTGGCAAGGCCACCGGCCGGAATGCCGGTGAATGCCAACTGCCCGGTCGTGCTGCCCGGTCCGTCTGCACCGTAGACGCCGCCAACGGCGAATAGCGAAGAAAGGCCACCCGCCAGGCCGGTCGTCACCTGGGCCAGGCCAACGCTGTCATCCGTGTTGGCGTTACCGCCGGCATCTTCAGTCTCGCCGCTATTGTAGCGGTCGCCGCCGACCGTCTCGTCGAGTTCGACCGAAAGCAACTGTGCCGCTTGCGCGGTTGCCTGGACCGAAAGCGTTGGGCCGTCGTCCAGCACACCAATATTGAGGGTCGCGGTGGCCGGATCATTGTCTGTGTCTGTAACCACGACGGCAAAGCTGTCGGAAACCCCCTCGGTCGTTCCGGTCGATGGGTTGTCGTGATGATCAAGAGTGTTGTCGGCAAGGGTATAAATCCAGCTATAGCCGTTCGTAGGATTGCCGGTGACCACGAGCGTGCCGTATTGCCCGGCAACGCTGCCGCCGTTGGTCACGTCCACACCGTCAATGACAAGCGTCCCGATGCCATCACCCGAGACGATGTTGAAGGTCCCTGAAACCTGCTCGGCGGTGCTGGCCGGGTCCGTCCCGTCGGAAAGCGCGGCCTCGTTGACGACAAATCCGGAGCCAATGTCGATTGTCGGCGTCGTATCTTCTTCCCTGACCCCGATCGTCAGCTCACGCGGCTCCAGCCGTCCAAATTGCAGGTCCGTCGGCGGCAACAATGCGGAAAGATCGAAGCCGTCGCCGATACCACCTGGGGGAATGGTGAAGTCGCCGCCGGCACTGCCTGGGGCGCCGCCCGGGCCGGCCGAGATCGAACCATCGGCACCGAAGGCGACATCGACGTGGCTCGCTTCAAGAGCGGCCAGCAAGGCCACGCGCGGAACTTCGACATCACCGATGATGAAGGTCGGCACGTTGAGCGCGCCATCCTTGATGAGGATGACTGAACCGTCGGCCTGTTCCAGCAACAGATTGTGGCCGTCGACCTTGATGTTGTCGATGGAGACGTCCGCCGGAAGCTTCACGATGTTGCTGGCGTCGGCCACGTATTCATGCGGCGCGGCTGCCGCCGGCGCTTTCGCCTCCGCGGGTGCTGCCGGCTGAACGGGTGCGCCACTGCCGACATCGACCGGCACCGGCTCGGCAGGCGCCGCCTGAGCGGCCTGCGCTACCTGGATGCCTGCCTGCGATGGCGAGCCGCCATGTTCATGTGAAGAGTGCTCGTCCCAAGAATTCGAGACGGTATCCAAATCGTTACTGGTCGTCATCGCCAAACCCCTCCGGCATTTCCCGGATAGAGACAGTGACGACTTCTGCTTTGCAACTGTCCCGCAATCAATTTCATATATCCCGGTATGCAAGTCTCGGCATTTTTTACGTGTGGTAAACCCGGAAGATATAATCTGATATACATTGACCGCGCCGCGCTTCGTTTATATCCGCCGGCTGAGCTGGATTGGTAAACAGAAGTATAAGTTTGAATAAAGTTTTACACAATATAGGTATTCCCGATTGAAGGAAACTTATCCACCTTCCTTTCCAGTAATTTGAGACAAGATTGGTACCGTCCACAGTCAAGAGGTGGGCGTTATGAAAAAAGAAAAATCTGCCCTGGGAATAACCGGGCTCAGGCTCATCCTGCTGGCAATGGCGATCACAAGCCTGCCGCAGCCATCATCCGCGAAAGCAATTGCCGTGAATGCCGGCGCTGCCGCTGGAGTTCTGGCGGCGGTCGAAACCCCTTCCAGTCTCGGCGGCGTTTCGCTGGCTCGGCCGCAGCCATGGCAGCCGGTTTCAGCCTACCGGATCGGCATGATTTTCAGCAGCTCTGTTGCCGTTGATGAAAAGCGTGGTTCTTCGATCGCGCCGCCCGCCGCCGGGATCGACCTGATCCAGACGGCGGCGATCATTCCCGGCGTGTTCGGTTCTGTTGCCCTGTCGATGCGCAATTTCCCGGTTTCGGCGCGCTGGGCGCCGGTCTACAAGGCAATTGTCGACTGTACCGCGAGCAGCGCGTGCGAACGCAAGAACAGCGCCTTTGCCGAGATAGTCAAGGCAGCCGGGAACAAGCGCTTCATCGACAAGTTGTCCTTCGTCAACTCAAGTATAAATCGCGCCATCGCCTACAAGAAGGACAGCGTGGTTTACGGCAAGCTCGACTACTGGGCCAAGCCCCGGGAAATCCTTGAGCGGCGGGCAGGGGACTGCGAGGATTTCGCCATCCTCAAGATGGCCGCGCTGCTGCATGCAGGCATCCCGGCGCAGAGCATGTCGCTGGTCGTCTTGCAGGATCGCAAGCGCGGTTTCTTTCATGCCGTGCTGTCGGTCAGCACCGGCAGCGGCGTCTTCATTCTCGACAGTTTGAGCAATGTAGTTTCCCGCGACACAGACCTGCCGACCTACGTGCCGCTGTATTCGTTCAGCACCGATCGCGCGTGGATCCATGGCGCGAAGACCGGTTCTGCTCAAATAGCCGATATCAAGGGCGGCCTTTCGACGGTCGCGCCTGGTGAAGGTGTGCAGCCGTAAGCTCCCATCAGAGAGTCTTGAGCGCTCTATCTCTTGTTTGACGCAATTTTCCACGGAAACCGCTCACACTTTTCCCGGAATTGCTCTAGCCGCCGAAGACGAACGCCATCAGCAGTTCCGGCTCGACCACCGGCGCCCGCACCGCGCTCAGTTGACCGCGGTAGCGGCGGTCGCCGGCGCCTATGACGAAACCGGTCGCGACCGGCGTCTCGCCATTGGCGTCGAGCCTAGCGAATATGTCGGCGACATTGAGGTCCAGCGCCAGCTTGAGATCCTGGCGCGCGTCCTCGTTCGGCGCCACCGGCAATTGCCGCCGCACCAGTTGCTGGAACGGCGCATTGAAGGTCAGGATCTTCTTCGACGATGCCAGGGCAAAGGCCGGCGAGGGACAGGCGACGAGAATGGCGCTGATGGTCTTGATCGACGCGAGCCTCTGCAAGGTGAGGTTTTGGTCGGCCAATCCACGCATGCAGGCTACGCGAATTGCCGATGTCAGGTTTCCGGCGTTGGCGTGGCTCTCTGCAATTTCCTCGATCAGTGTGCCGATCGTGCATTTGCGGCTTTCCGCCATCTGCTTCAGCGATGTCCAGAACGCCCGTTCCAGACGAATGCCGCGGCGCATGCCGCCACGCGCCACAACCCGGAACTCGAGACCGAAATCCTCACTCGCCAGCGGTGGCAGCAGCCGGTCGCGATCGACCGGGCGGGCGATCGCACTATCGCTCACTCATTGCCTCCTCCCGCGCCTTGTTGATTGGTTTCAGAAGGTAGGTGAGAATCGTTTTGCGTCCGGTCTTGATGTCGACCGAACAGATCATGCCGGGGATGATCGAATAGGTCTTGCCGTCGCGTGTCAGGGTCGATTTGTCGGTGGCGACACGCACCTGATAGTACGGTTCGCCGGTCTTCTGGTCGACAAGGCTGTCGGCAGTGATGTTCGACACCTTGCCTTCGATGCCGCCGAAGATCGAGAAGTCATAGGCGGTCACCTTGATCAGGGCATCCTGGCCCGGCCGGATGAAGGCGACGTCCCGCGGTGAGACCCGGGCTTCGACCAGCAGGGTCTCGGACGTCGGCACGATACCCGCGACGACCGCGCCGGGCTGGACGAAGGCGCCGACCGTGTTGATGTCAAGCGTGTTGACGATACCATCGACAGGCGAACGGATATCGGTACGCGCCACCTTGTCGGTGGCACCGCGTATCGTCTCGTCCACCACCGAGAGATCGGCCAGCGCCTGCGTCAGATCGCTGAGCGCTTCCTGTTGCAGCTGGAGGCCAAGTTCGTCGACCTGAAGCTTGGCTTCCGTGATGGCAGACCTGGCTTTCTTGATGGTCTCTCCGGCAAGCGTCAGCTGACCATTGAGTTCGGTCTGCTCGCGCTCGACGCGGAGCTGCTCGGTTCGCGCCATCAGGCCCTTCTTGACCATCGCTTCGACCAGCTTCGCCTCCTGGTCGCTGACGGCCAGGTTCTTGGTGAGGCGATCGGCATTGGCGTTGGCTTCGTCGAGTTCCTTCTCACGCTGATCGAGGCGCGACTTGAGAACCGACAGTTTGACTTCGAAGTTGTCGCGCCGCGCGATTAGCAGCTTCTGCTCGTTGTCGCAGATTTCCGGCGCCACCTTCTGGATCTCGGGCGGGCAGGGAAACGCGCCCTCTAGACTTCCGGTCTGTTCGAATTTGAGCCGTGCAATGCGCGTCTGCAATGCCCGCGCCTTGGCCTGCTGCTCGCCAAGGCTGGAAGTGTTGAAGGTGTTGTCGAGACGAATGATGAGGTCATTCTTCTTGACGACCTGACCGATCGTCACGGCGATTTCCTGAACCACGCCCGGCTCGCTGGCCTGGATGATCTGGGTCTTCGACGCCGGTATGATCTTGCCGTCGCCGCGTGCGATTTCATCGACCTCGGCGAAGGATGCCCAGGCTACCGAACTCGCAAAAAGCGCTCCGATAATGAATATCGAAGCCGACGCAAAAAGCGGCGGACGGTCTTCCCTGGCTAGCATTTCCAACGCCCCAATGTGTTGAATTAACCCAGTAATTCTGTTCGATCAGGCGCTTGTTTTCTGCAGCGCCTGTATCACCTGGTCTTTCGGTCCATCGGCAACGATCTTGCCCTGCTCGATGACAATGAGGCGGTCGGCCAGCTCGAGCATGCTGAAGCGGTGCGTCGAAACGATCAGCGTCGTGTTGCGATCGAAAGCCACTTTGAGCTGCTTGATCAGCTGGCGCTCGGAAGCCAGATCCATCGAGCCGGACGGCTCGTCCAGGAACACGATTTTCGGTTTGGTCAGCAACAGGCGGGCAATTGCCATTGTCTGCCTCTGACCGCCGGAGAGATTGGTGCCGCGCTCGCCGACATTCATGTCGTAACCTCGCGGATGGCGGGAGACGAAGTCGTCGACGCCGGCAGCCTTGGCCGCGTCGACGATCTGCTCATCGGTCGCCTCCGGGCACGCCATCAGGAGATTTTCCTTGATGGTGCCGGAAAATAGATCGTTGGCTTGCGCGACGATCCCGACCGCGGCGCGAACCTCAGATGGGTGGTATTGGCGGATGTCGATCCCGTCCAGCAGCAGCTCGCCGGAGGTCGGCAGGAAAAGCCTGCCGATCAGCCTCCCCATGGTCGTCTTTCCCGAGCCTATGCGGCCGATGATGCCGATCCGCTCACCGGGCTTCACCGAGAAATTCAGGCCGGTCAGCACTTCGTTTTCGGAACCCGGGTAGACAAAGCCGACATTCCTGAATGCCATTGCACCGTTGCGAATGGGGCGGTTGACGAAACCAACCGTGTCCGGCCGATCCTCAGGCTGCGCCATGATCGAATTCACCATTCGCAGGGACAGCATCGCCTGGCGAAGTCTGGACAAGGTGATCGCAATCTGCCCAAGCGGGGCCACCGCCCGGCCTGCCAGCATGACGGTGCCGATGATGGCGCCGGTCGAGACATGCCCTTCCGAAAAGGCATAGGCGCCGGCCACGATCAAAGCGACGGTGACCATCTGCTGGATGGCTTGGGTTATGTTGCCGGCGACAGCCGAAAGCTGTTTGATCTTCTCGGACGTGTTGGATGCGTTCTTGGAATGCTCCGCCCATTTTCGCAGAAGGTACGCCTCTGCGCGTAGCGATTTGATCGTTTCCAGCGTGGAGATGGATTCCACCAGCAGGGCCTGGCGCTGCGAAGCCTCGTTCATGGAAGCGGCAACGCGTTTGCCGATGCGCCGTTGCGTGATCAGCCCGACGATCACCGAGGCGACAAAAGCAATGGCCGGTATGACGACCAGCCAACCGCCTATCGCATAGATGACAAGAAGAAAGACGAAGACGAATGCTGTGTCGATGAAGACGCTGATGGTGTTCGACGTGAAAAACTCGCGCACGAACTCGTACTGGGTCACCCGATTTGCATATTCGCCGGTTGAGCCGGGCCTTGCCGACAAGGACGAGTTCAGCACCTTCTCGAATAGCATATAGGAGATGCGAAGATCGGCCTTGCGCCCGGCATAGTCGATCAGTGACGCTCTGGCGGTCTTCAAGAGCAGGTCGAACAGAATGACCGCGCCGATCCCGATCGACAGCACCCAGAGCGTCGATATCGCCTTGTTCGGCAAGATCCTGTCGTAGACGTTCATGGTGAAGATCGGTGAGGCAAGAGCCAGCAGATTGATGAATACCGCCGACAGGATGACCTTCGAATAGGTGCGCCAGAACGGCCCCATCGTGCCGGTCAGCCAATGTCGCCGCTCGATCTTGGCCGCCGAACCGACGCTCATCGCCTCTACTGCGTTGGCATAGGTTATCGAGAACGAAACGCCGCCACTAATATAACTTCCGGAAAACTCGGATTTGCTGATTGTCGTGCGGCCGTCTTCCTGGGGAGCGGTCGAAAATCCACCGTCCTCGGTCTGGGCAAGCAGCGCTACAGGCAACTGGCTGACGCGAAACAGAATGGCGGGAAGGTCGATGCGTCCGCGAAGAAAGTCGCGATGGCTGAATTCCGTGATTTCAAGACCGATGCGTTCGGCAAGATGCCGGATGGCGTCGATATCGATGCGGGTGTCTGACAGCGGCACGCCGGCAAACAGCACGGTCTCGGAACTCGGCCTGCCGAGGTACCCGGCAACAGCGGAGAAGCAGGCCTTGAACGCCTCTTTTGGGGAGAGGATTTTGGGTTGTGGGTTCACGATCGGCCCGCAGGACTATCGTTCGTCCTTGACCTTCCTACTTCTTTCTTACCGGTGCGAGGATGTCGAAAGGCAGATCGTTCGTCTGCTCCGACGGCGTGCGCGCATAGGTTTCGGTGTCGGCCGTTTCAGGCGCATTGAACTCGGCCTTGGCATAGGCGGTGGCCTGTTTTGCCGGCTGAAGATTCATGGTCTTCAGCAACTGCCCGGTTGCCGCCAGCAGCCGGTACTGCGCGAAAAGCGACGCGTAGGATGCGGTGTCGGCAAGCGTAGCTGTGTTGAACCGCGTGTTCTGCGCGTCGAGCACGTCGAGCAGCGAGCGCTGTCCGACCTTGAACTGCTCGCGATAGGACGCCACCAGCCTTTCGTTGGCGGCAGCCTGAAGCTTCAATGTCTTTGCCAGATCGGCCTGCCGGAAGCGGCGATCCCATGACGTACGGACGGCTTCCTCGATCTCGCGCAGAACCTGGTGCAGCACAAGGCGCTGCTCGCTGGTGCGGCGGACCTGCTCTTGCTCGTTGGCTTTGTCGATGCCGCCGCGATAGAGGTTCCAGCGCAGCACCAGCCGCGCCTGCAGGTCGCTAGCGTCGCCATCGTCGCCGTCGATGTCATAGCCGCCGCGGGCGCGGCCTTCGGCGATGACGGAGGGCCCGAATTTCGCCCGCGCCGCATCCACCAGGGAGGCGGCGGCGTCGATATCGCTGTTGGCCATGTGGACGCGCGGATTGTTCTGTCGCGCCAGCCCTAGCGCGTCGTCGAGCGACCTTGGCAGCGCGCTCGAGACATCGCCTGGCCTTGACGCGTTGGTCAGCGGCTTACCGACCGTCTTGAAGAACCGTATCTTGGAAGCCTCCAGTTCTTCGGTCGCCTCCTGCATACGTGCCTTGGCAGCGAACAGCCGCTCCTCGGCCTGCTGGCGATCAGCCTCGTTCAACGCGCCGCCTGCAATACCTTGCCGGATGTCGCCGAGGATTGCCTGGTGAAAGCCCAGATTCTTCTTCGCTTCCGAAACGATCGAAGCCTGCAGCATGTATTCGAGATAGTCCTGGACGACAGACAGTCCAATGAATTCAGACCGTTCCAGCACCCGGAACGATGCGCCGTCGACCCGCGACGCCTGACGGTTCAGTTCCGCCCGCCTTGCGCCGCTGTCATAAAGCGTCTGCGTGACAACGACATCGGCTTCCGACGGATAGAGCGCGTCATCCTCTATGGACAGCGAACGCCGGGAGGAATTGTCGAGACGACGAACCCCCGCCGACGCCTCGACATCGACGCTGGGAAGATAAAGTCCCTTCGCTTGGCGTAGCTCGAATTCGATTGCTTCGCGGTTTTCGATCGCTTGGCCAATTTCGGGGTTGGACTCCACCGCAACCGCCATCGCCTCCTGGAGAGTGAGCGCGTGAGCATTCCCACAACTCAATATGGCGACCGTCGTCAGCAGGCCGAGGCGCTTGCCTATCGCCGACATAGATGTCGTATTCATTTCACCCCACCCCAACGTTCCCCTGCGCCATTATTGCCAGGCGTTACAACTCAACCGTGATTGTTCACAAATTTGCAAAATATGGGAGCACTTATTGATTTAGTGACCGCTAAAACGCTAAATTCAAGCAAAATTCTATAGAATGTCGCAAAAATGGCACATAAAATACCCACTGCGGTTTTTGAGTAACAGCCGTCCGAGTTTGAACAGGCAAGCGAAACCGCTCCGGGAAGGAGGACCGCAAGGCAACCTTACGACCTATTTGCTCCTGATAGCTTGACTATTTCTGGGTGTATTTTTTCAGCGAGGTGACCGACAACATCTTGGTTGGCGGCTACAATCGGCAGGATAATCTTAGCCCGCTTGCCAGAGCCTGGAACCGACACCCCGGTCTTTCTTCGACCTGAAGCGTGGGCATAAATCCCTGAGCCGGCGAATAAAGGCCGACAACTGCTTCACTGGCCAGCGTGCCAGCATAGGGCTCATATGACGGCCGATCAACGACTCGGTCAACCGAAGAGGTGACGGTACTTTTTGAGGCGGTTCTGTAGGCCATCGAATGCCGCAAGGTCCAAAAATCGCTCCATTGAACCCGATAGCTGGTGAAACCTCAAAATAGTTCTTGCGGCGATTTTCCGTTAAAATCAAAAGCGCAATTTTTTTGACGGTTAGTGTCCGCCTTTTCGCAGCTCAGAAAAAAATCTGACTGGAATTGAGTCATACGCTGTTTAAACAAATGCGGAACGAAGTGGTCGGTTGCGCCACCACTTTGCGGGACGACATACGAGAGTTGCAGGACGAGCGCGGTCAAACATCGAGGGCCGCCGGCTCGTTAGATACCACTACTCGTTCCTCCGCGCCATTCCAACAGGCTGAACTTCGAGGCAAGTGAGCCGGTCCTGGTCCGGCGCCTCGACTCGTAAATCCATTCCACCGATCACAACTGCCTGCAAGCTGCCGCTTGTTTGTTACTTCCCAAGTCTCATCGGCCATATCGAGGCGCTAGACCGTCAGCTGGTCGCGCGCTGTTGCCACAGCTGCCGATCTGCAACCGCCCCCATTTCCGCGGTTCTGGACCCTATCTCCCAACGTTTGCAAAACGAGGTCAGCTATGGTCGGCAGTTTGGGGTCGCGGGAGCATACGGAATGACACGGGAACCTTTCAGATTTTGGCCCACCAAAATTCAGCAAAATCAACAATTTCCGTTCGCCCTCCGGGCCCACCAATAACTCACGGCTTACGCCGAACTCTTTGTTTTGTGATCGCATCCGCGAAAAAGCGCTCTGCCGTCAAAGCCTTTCCCCACCTCTCGATGAGTTCCGCAAGCTGCTGCTGGCTATCGGCGGATCGTTGATGCGCAACTGTGACGGCGGTCGTTACCGTGGCTCGAGTGTCAGCAGATGTGGTAAGGTTGATTGTCGGCGAGTAGCAGAGGGGTCCAGCAACAATGACTTTGAGACGAACCAGAGCTTACGGCGGATCCGGCTTGGTTCTGGCGGTTTGCACTGTATTGGCTTGGCAAAACGCCACCGCCGCTCAAGATTGCTACGCAGCCGCGACGCCTGGCGTCAATTGGCAGGCGTGTGACAAAAAGCTTCTCATCCTAGAAGGACAGGACCTGAGCGGGGCAAACCTGTTCGGTGTTGATTTCACTTCGACCGACCTCAGGAACAGCAATCTCCTTGCGGCAAATTTTGAGAAGGCAACGCTTGTGCGCGCTTCCCTGGCCGGCTCGACCGCCAAAGGCGCCCGGTTCGACAAAATCGAGGCGTACAGGACCGACTTCAGCCAGATGGACGCGCAGGGCGCCGTGTTTACGGGCGCGGAAGTGCAGCGCTCGAATTTCCAGGACGCCAATCTGGTCGATGTTGACTTCACAAAGGCGGAATTGGGGCGTGCGCAGTTCCATGACGCCGATATCAGCGGCAGCCACTTTTCGTTTGCCAATCTCGCGCGGGCGGACTTCCGAGGAGCGAAGTTCACCGCACCGATAGACTTTGAGGGCGCTTTTTTCTTTCTGACCCGTATCGAGGGCCTCGATCTATCCAATTCGGCGGGTCTGTCCCAGTGGCAGCTCAACATGGCTTGCGGGGACGCCCGGACCGAGTTGCCTTCTGGCATGACGAGGCCAGAAAATTGGCCCTGTCAATTCCAGCAGGAATAGCTCGCCCGTCCGCTTCCCGCCCAAAGGCTGCCGGGCGGCAAAGCGCCTCGATTCAGTCCTCGGCCGCGGGTCAAAGCACGACACTGCGGGACATTTCCGGCAATCTCATTTACCGGCGAACGACAACGACCAAATGGAGGACGGATGCCCAAGGTCAAAGGTGATACCGCTCTGGACAAGGAGCGCGCCAAAACAGAGAAGCTCCTCAAAAAGGTTGGATACACCGCCTTGAAGGAGGCCGGTGTGGTATCCAGGCGACCCGACCTCCCAAATCTAAAGGTTGAAAAGCGAGGGAAATAGCGCGGACACTCGCATGCTGACCTGACGAGGGCACGCCCAAAATGTAGACGTCTGCTTTGCCTTCTCAAGCTAGGAGCGTGCAGGCGGCGCTTGCGAGAACCACAAGGCGGACTGCTGGGCCGGAAGAACTGTCGTATTTCCGCCCCGGTGCGATCCGATACTTCACAACTTTTTCACTTTCAATTGGGGGGCCATATCATATGAACGAAGAGACCGGCGTTCAGAAGTTGGTGCGCACGCTGCGTGCTCGAGCACCTGATGACGCAGCTGAATTGCTCGCTAGAGAGTCTCCCGAGTTCATCCGCGACACACTAAAGCTGTTGCCTGACGGGCACGCCCGTAAGGTGGCCGAGCATTTGCCACAGCATATGCGGCCCATCAGCTCTCATGATGGTGACATGGGTTTCGCGATCCCCGAGTCGCTCATCGAGGTGATGGATCCGATCCCCGCCAGCGTTCCTGTCGGGACGACGGTTGCTGCCGCGGTGGAAGCTGTCAGAGGCGCCCAAGTGCCGACCGAGCTCACTTATCTCTACGTCACGGACGGGGGTAATAAACTGGTTGGCCTGGCGGTCCTGCGCGATCTGATGCTGAGCGAACCGGACGCGATTGTCGATCACATCATGCTGCCCAGGCCGTTCGCTCTTGATGTCGGTCTCTCTTTGAGTAACGCATGCAAGGCGGCGGTACGGCGTCACTACCCTGTCTATCCGGTGGTGGATGCGGAGAACCGGCTGCTCGGGCAGGTTCGCGGCTGGCGCTTGTTCGAGCAGCAAATCATCGAGATTTCCGCCCAGTCTGGCCAGATGGTAGGCGTCCAGAAGGAGGAGCGCTCTTTTACGCCGCTGTTTTCAGCCTTCTTGAAGCGTCATCCGTGGCTGCAGTTGAATCTCCTGACGGCCTTCATGGCCGCATTTGTGGTCAGTTCGTTCACGGGCACGATCGAGAAGATCGTCGCCCTGGCGGCGTTCCTCCCGGTCTTGGCCGGGCAGAGCGGAAACACCGGCTGCCAGGCATTGGCTATGACGCTGCGTGGCCTTGCCCTGGGGGATGTGGACAAACGACCGAAGCTGCACTTGGTGATGAGAGAGGGCGCGCTCGCGATCGCCAACGGCGCGCTCGTCGGCGTTGTTGCGGCTGCGGCGATGTGGTTCTATGCCTCGAGGCAACCGGCGTCGGCGGCGCAGGCGCCGATGCTGGCACTTGTAATCCTGCTTGCCATGTCCGGATCGTGCCTCATGTCCGGCATCTCCGGCGTGCTGATCCCGTTGGGCCTGCGCCGGGTAGGCGCCGATCCGGCGGTCGCCTCGGCGATCTTCCTCACCACCGTGACCGATATTGTAGGCATGGGCCTGATGCTGGGGCTGGCAACCATGCTCGTGCTCTAGCAAGCTGCGTGCGGTGACGCGTCCCTGGGAGTTGGGGCATGAGCTGACCTCGCGTTCAAAGAAATTGCAAGACCCGGGCCGAATCGCACACGCGTCGTGAGTCTCCGGCCCCTTGCGAAACGCGACGGAAGGCCTTTGGAGAAGCCGTGGTCACCTTGAAGCCTGGTGACCAGATACGCAGAATCGCCCACCCAATATTAATCTTGTCGGCTGTGCGATCCACTACTGATGAGATTTGAGTTTGTTAAGCCTTGGGCCAAATACTTCAATCGCGTGCAGCAATGTTGAGAAGAGTCTTTGAAAATCAGCGCAGCCGGAATAGGAATAAACCCGATATCTTGTTGCGCAGCTGCAACAGCTGCTGAGGACTCGCATAAGTCCGGCGACCGTTCAGTCGCCTTTTTCTTGCAGTCGTGCTAAATCCCTCGCACTAGTCGGGTTTGGGGGTGGGTTCTCGGCATGCAATCTTCGTTTCGAACGATCTTCGGCGTCGCCGCAGCGCTGCTTTGTGCCGGCGTGTTGCCGGCCGGCGCACAAGGTCTTTTTGGGGCCTATGACGATGCGTTTGCGGCCCGCATCGCCAGTCCGGCCGACAATGGAACGCTCGCCCAATTCGTCACGGTTGCGGTCAATGCTGGGCAATACGATCAGGCGATCTCCTCGATCGAGCAGTATCTGATCCAATACCCGCGCGATGCGCGCGCCCGGCTTGCGGCCAGCCGGTTGTATTATCATGTAGGGTCCTATGAATTGGCCCGGCGGCAGGTGCAGTACGGCATCGAAGTCGGAGGTCTGACCGCAAGTGAGCAACAGGAAGCTGTTCGCCTGCTCGCCCGCATCGAGCGCGCGTTGCGTGGCGTCACCTGGGAACTCGCCCTGACCGGCGGCGTATTCAGCGCATTCACCGATTTTGAGCCAGGCGGGGCGCAGGACGACGACAGCTTCGTCTCGCCTTACGGGCAGGCGGAAGGTTTTGTGCGGTGGGACCTCGGCACGCCAAGTGCCGACGCGCTCGTTCTTTCGGGGTCGTTGACCGCGACAGAGCGTCTCTTCACGGAAGACCTGTCGGTTCCGGGTGGCGAGAAGACTTTTATTCACGGCAACGCAGCGATTACCTGGGACAAGGGACTTCCCAACAGCGGGATCGATTCGCTGCGCCTGCTGCTTTCCGCGTTCACCGTTACGGATCGTTTCGACAGCGATATTTACGAAACCGGTATCGGCCTCAGTGGACGTTTCGTCGTTCGCCCGACGGTCGAGACGACGCTCTTCGCCGGTGGCGGCTACATCGATCTAAGCGCCTCGCAAGGCGTTTTCGCGGATAGCAGGGTCTTCTATGAGGCAGGCGGCAGCTACCGCTTCCGCAATGGCCAGGCGCTCGGCTTGCGCTTTGTCGGCTCGAATGACTTCGCTTCCGGATCGGGCGAAATCAGCCGCAGCTATACGGGCGAGGTCCGCTATGGCGGCCTGTTGATGAACGTACCGGATTTTTTCGCATGGTCGCACCAGATCGCCTTATCGGCCGGCCACAGCGACACTCCCGATCTGTCCGTCGGCATCGGCACAAATATCAAGAGCGACTTCTGGCGCATTGCCTCGGAAAGCGATTTTCAGCTGACGGAAGCGCAGAAGATCAGCGTCGATCTCGCCTACCGCAAAACCAACTTCGCCCTCGCCAACCGCGACCGAAAATCGTTCGAAATGCTCATGAGCTATACGTTGACGCTCAATTGAAAGAGGCCGCGATGAGGTATCATCAGATCGTCGTTTTTATCGCCTGCCTCGCCTTCGCGGCACCATCCGCTGCTGAGACGGTCGGGTCGATGACGGCCTATCAGACCATCATCGTCCGCAATAACGGCGGGACGATGAACGTTGGCGCCGGCGTCGAACTCGGCGACCAGTTGCGCAGCAATCCCACCGGTCTCGGAATGCTGGTGTTCCGGGATGAATCGAGCGCCAAGATTGGTCCAAACACCAGCCTGACGATCGATGAGTTCGTCTACAATCCGGGCTCCGGGTCGGGAAAGATCGACATCGGGATGAACAGCGGCCTGGCCCGTTTTTATGGCGGCCAGGTTTCGAAAGGGGGCGTCATGCAGGTTGCGACGCCGCACATGGTGCTCGGAGCGAGAGGCGGCATCATCGAAGTGCTGGTGGCAGCCGGCCAGACCGTCGGCATATTGCGCGCCGGCCGTATGACCTGCACGATCAATGGCAAACGGCTGGTCATCACGAACCCGGGCTACGCCTGCACGTCGGACGATGGCAAGCTTCTGGCCGGCTACGGCGGCATCGACGCCTTCCCGATCTTGGACAGTATCGACCGGATAGCGGGAACCGGCCTGCCGGGCGCACCGGGTCCTGGGTTGGACGTAAGCGCAATTTGTGCGTCCGCTCTAGGCTCCTCGCTCAAAGTCTGCGGGTCCAGGGACGGCGCACTGCCAGGAGTGGTCATGGAATTCCCTGACAGCCCAACGCCACCTGCGGGCAGCGGGGGGCGGCGGGGCGAGTGTGAGGGTGAGGGTTGCTGCTACTACTACAACTGCGATTAGGCCTGGCTGCACGAGATGAGCCACTCGGTCGGTAGGCGCTGGGCTGATTGGCGGCAAGCCGGCAGGCGCAAAATATCCGGCCTTGTGGTCGTGCTCCTGCTGCTCGCTTGCCATTTGGCTTTTGACGGGCCGTTGTCGCGCCTGCGTGAGCGGACGTACGACTTCTATCAGTTTCTCGCCCCACGTCAGGCGACGAGCAATCCTGTCGTGATCGTCTCGATAGACGACGCCAGCCTCAAGGCACATGGGCGATGGCCCTGGAACCGTGGCCTCTTGGCCGATCTGGTCGATGGCATCACGCAATCCGGTGCGGCGGTGGTCGGGCTTGCGCTGGTACTCCCCGAGGCTGACACCTCGCCTGAGGGCATCGCCGGAGACAAGCGCCTGGCAGCGGCGCTGTCCAAAAGTCGAACGGCGCTTGCCGTCAGCCTGGGCAATGAAGCGACGGTATCAGAAGCAGAACCCAAAGCCGGCTGGTCGATCGTCGGGCAAGTGCCCGATACACTTCCCGGCTTCACCGGTCTTACCGGCTCGCTTGCCGAATTCTCGAACGCCGCCGCAGGCCTCGGCGTGATTCGCACCTTGCCCGATCCCGACGGCGTACTGCGCCATGTGCCGCTGCTCTGGCTTCGCAATACCCCTCAACGCGCGCAGCTGTGGCCGTCTTTCGCACTCGAGCTCCTGCGCCTTTACGCTGGACAGGACGGTTACACAGCCCGGATGAATGCAGCCGGGTTCGACGCACTCAGGATGGCAGGCGCCATAGTGCCGCTCGAGCCGGAGGGGAGCATCCGCCTCTGGGAAACCGCCACGGACACGCCTCGCCTGTCTGCCAGCACTATCCTTTCGGGCCATGGCGATCCGCGGCTGCGGGACGCCATCGCCATTGTCGACCTGTCGGCTGTGGGCCTGACGCAGTACCTGCCCACGCCGACGAGTCCAGCGCGACCAGGAGCGGAGATCCACGCCGATGCGATCGGCCAGATGCTTGCCGGGCGCTTCCTGGCAGAGCCAGCGCACGCGCGTATGCTCGAGCGGCTCTGGTTTCTCCTCAGTGCCGTCGTTTTCATCGGGCTTTCTGGAGTGCTCGCCGGGCGTGTCGTGCTTGGCGCCATCTCCCTGGCGCTGCTGGCCGTCACGCCGTTCGTGTTCGGCGCTCTCGAGTACAGCCTGCAGGGTGCACTCTATGACCCGCTGCAGCCGGCGCTTGCAACCATCATGGTTGCGGGCTTCGAAGGCTATGTCCTCTACAGGCGCAGCGAGCAGCGCCGGTCCACCCTGACGCGACAGTTCTCCCAATATCTGTCGCCCTCCGTGGTGCAGCGCCTCGCAAGCTCGGACACCGAGGCAATCCTGTCCGGCGAGAAGCGCGAGATCACAATTTTGATCAGCGACATACGTGGCTTCACGACCATGAGCGAACAGCTCGACACCCAAGAGATCGCCAAGGTGGTCAACCATTTCCTCGGCATTGCGACCGATGAGATCCTCAAGCGCGACGGCACCATCGACAAGTTCATGGGCGATGCGGTGCTGGCCTTCTGGAACGCACCGCTAGATCAACCCGATCATCGTGAGCGTGCGCTCGACGCGGGCCTGGCCCTTATCGAGCGGGTGAGGCGCGAAGACGCCGCCTTCACCGCGGATGGCCATCGCTCCATCGAAATCGGCGTCGCCATCGAGACCGGCATCTGCTCGGTAGGCAATTTCGGCTCCGAACGGCGCTTCGATTACACCGCGATCGGCTCCCCCGTGAACCGCGCGGCACGGCTCGAATCGACGACCAAGAAGCTGGGCATCCCCCTGGTGCTTGGACCCGGCTTTGCGGCAGGAGCATCGATGCCGGTCGTCCAGGCGGGCGCCTTTGAGCTCCAGGGTTTCAAGGGCGAGGTCCCGGTTTTCACCGTTCCGGAGATGCAAGCTGCTCAACAAGGTATGAGCCGCGAACTAGAGAGCCAACGTGGTGAGCAATCTGGCGCCCCCGCCATGGTGGTTGGTTCGCCGCCATCCGTGCAAATGGCGCCGCTTGATGTTGCACCCCGAACCCGAAGCACGCGCTGATCGGCCAACGGGTCGCAGGATGCGATTGTCACGGGCACCGACGGACATCTTGTTTCGGCGACATCGAGGGATGCGACGGCTTGCGTCACTCGTCCTTGAAAGTCACCTTCATATGTTTGTGCACCATTGAGGCGAGGTCCTCGGCATCCCAGTTCGTTAGCCTGATGCAGCCGTGAGAGAAGGTCTTCCCGATCTTGCCGGGTTCGGGCGTGCCGTGAATGCCGTAGCTTTCGATGGAGAGGTCGATCCAGATTGATCCCACGGGATTGTTAGGGCCGGCAGCAATGGTGAAGGGCCGCTTGGTTTTGACTCCCTTGAATGCAAAATCGGGATCGTAGTGATAGGTCGGGTTGTGCACCACCCTTTGGATCTCTGCCTGCCCACTTGGTGCCGGCTTCTCGTCGCTCCCGATCGAGGCAGGGTAGACGGCAAGCGCTTTATTGGAGGGGTCGAGCACGCGCACCTGATGAGCGCCTTTGTCGACTTCGACGCCGGCAATGGTGGCGGGAGGTTCACCCCGGCCAACATCTGGTACCAGCAGCGTGGTTCCAGCTTTCCTGAATCCGGTGCCTGGGTTTAGCCTCCTGAGCAATGGTTCGCTCACATGGAAGCGCTCCGCCAGCTTCTCGATCGAGTCGTGATAGCCAAGCCTTCTCAGGCGAGCCATCCTCTCCATGCGCCCCGGAATGCGTTTGGTGAAGGGGCCGCGTACATCTTTAAGGGTCAGTTCATAGGTGATCAGAGCTGGGCTGGTGGAGGTTGCCATCAGCTTGTCCCAAGTCGCCTGGGTGAGCTTGCCATCTGGCGCCAGTCCGTTCGACGCCTGGAAGGCCTTGACCGCCTTGGCGAAGTTCTCTCCAAGGCGGCCGTCGATGAGCCCCGGTGAGAAGCGCGCACGATCCAAAAAAATTTGCGCCTTCAGCACGGCAGGATCGAGCCCTTTCGGATCGCCGGCGGAGAATTGCGCCTGATTTACCGCGGCTAGGTCCAGCTTGGCCGCCTCCGTCCCGCCGCATGCGAAGGCGAGTGCAATGGCGAGGAGGAGAAGGAGCCTGATCATCGATTTCACTCCTTACGTTAAATCGCACCTGATCTGCTTCTATGACGCGCTGTGGCAGATCTGGTTCCATTCGCCGGTAGGGGATCATAGGCAACCAGCCTTACGCTGCCGACCGGTCCGAGACGTTTGATGCCCATGCCTTGCCCCTCACGAGAGGCGTTGCTGGCCGCGCAGATCGGCAGTGTAAAAATGGTCTGGCCATGTTGACGTGAGCTTCTACCTTCAAACTGCCCACTACCTGGACCGGCAGTCAAATGGTCTCAGGGCAGCAAGTGAGGAGATGCGCTGGGAACCGGCTTATCGGGCGGGTATTCTATTGATCTTCGGTATCGATAGATCCATGTTCCGTCGTCACTGTGATCGCGTTGTTGCCCGCGATTGCTCTAGCGTATTCGAAGCGCTCCAACTTCTGTTCTGCCGATAGGCCTTTGAACATCGCGGTGGCCGAGTTCGTGATTTTGAAGTCGCCGCAACTCGGACAGCGAAACTCCCGGATGTCACCAACTGTCTCCGAATCAACGAGCGCCTGCTCATCTGTAATCGGGCAAATTGCGGCCATCCAAGCCATCGTGGTCCTCCGTCCTAAGGCCGTCCCCGATTACCCAAAAGGCATCGTCGAGTGCAAAATCCATTTCTGCCGACGCTCACCCCACCTGGAGTACTCCACCGAGTAGATTGCGCTCTCCACTCTCCAACCCAGAATGTGGATTAAAGCCAGTTCCTCGGCGAGCGATTTGCTGGTGAGCGGTAGGCGCTCTCGCTCTGGAGCCTCTCCCAAACGATCGGAGATGTTCATGTAGCGTCGGGCAGGACCGAAGGGCCGGAACGTGGCGTTTTCATCTCTTCGGCAATCACCAGTAGCGCCTCCAGAGCGACGGCGATCCCCGACATCACCGTACTTATGTCTACGCTGCCGCCGAGCGTCGAAAGTTCGGCCGCTCGCGTTTGCATGCTTTGGCTCAGCTCTTGTAACTTCAGGCGCAGCTCGTCATCCATGGTATGTTCTCCAAGCTTGACGCTGGAGGAACGCGCCTGCTTACAACCCGTTCCGCCGGTGGCCGCAGAGAACCAGAGACACCGCAGATGCTACAACTTGCGCTGTGGCGGCGCTTAGGATGGGCGGTGGATTGAGCCTCAGCGAATGACCGTCGGCAAATAGCGGATGCTTCAGTCTCGAAAAGGTGCTGGACGGCTCGATATGCACCGCCCCTTGGCCCTGGGTGCTGGTCCCATGCACAGTAAGGCCGTGCAAGTGCGCGCGGCCTCTGGGCTCAACATTCCAGTCGTCATGGTCCAAAGTTGTCCCAAGGTGGGTTCTCACCAAAGTGGGCGGCGAGAAGCGTCACGAAGCTTTGAACTTTGGCGGAAAGATGCCTTCTTGACGGGTACATAGCGTAGATCGACCGGCTTACCGGCTTGAACTGGGGCATCACTGTCTCCAGTTGGCCCGAACGAATGGCTTCTCCAACAAGGAAAGTGGGGCAAAGTACTATGCCTGCTCCACCCAGCGCCGCATCGCGCAGGAGCTGCCCGTTCGTTGCCGTCATCCGTGCAGTGATTTTTACCGCCACTTCCCCCTTTGGTCCGTCGAACCGCCATTTTCCGCGGCTGGCGCGCAACGCGTAGTCCAGACAATCATGGTCGTGGAGATCCGACGGCTTTGTGGGACGCCCGCGTCTGTCCAGATAATATCGCGAAGCGCAGACCACCTCGCGTGAAGGCGCGATTCGGCGAGCAACCAGATTGGAAACCGTGAGTGGAGCGATGCGTACCGCGACATCCAGGCCCTCTTCCACGATGTCAACCACACGGTCGTCCAACACCAACTCAACCGACACCTCCGGGTAGACCGCGAGATATTCTGCAACGACTCTCCCAAGGTGCATCGCGCCGAAGGAGATCGGCGCGCTGACACGCAGTGAGCCGGTGGGACGTGTCTTGCTCTCGGCCGCGCTCGTACGAACTTCCTCGACATCCTCGATTATGCGCAGACTGCGCTCGTAGACGGAGGCGCCGAGCTCTGTCAGGCTGATGCGCCGGGTCGTCCGGTTGAGAAGGCGTGCGCCAAGCCACTCTTCCAGCATTTGGACATGCTTGCTCACGGCCGCTGGCGATAGTCGCATCCGCTTGGCCGCTCCAGCGAAGCTGCCTTCACCGACGACGTTGGCAAACACGGTCATGCTGGTCAGCCGGTCCAACTGCAATCACCTCTTTCATTCACGTTTCGTGAATTCACCATCCATATCTCCCTCGATTATCAATCCGCAGTGGACAGATTATCTGAAACCAGGCCGGGATCAATTGCCCGATCCGTCTCTCTAACGTTTGCCCGAAACGTTGGCGTCGAGTGCCTTCTCGCGGGCTGGAGGTGATCATGTCTCTGACCAAAGCAGCCCTTCGGGAGAAACAGGGAGCCACTTTTCGCATGTGGCTCTCCGTGCTCACTGTATCGCTGGGTATTTTTTCGATGATCACTGCGGAGCAACTCCCTGTGGGGCTGATTCCGGCAATTTCTTCCGAGTTGAATGTCTCTATTGGGAGTGGCGGTCTCACGGTGACGATACCCGGCGTAATTGCGGCGTTCGCTTCTATCGGTTTGCCGTTGGCAGTGGGGAGGCTCGACCGGCGTATTCTGATGGCGGGCCTGCTCGCGGTAATGGCTGCGGCGAGCGTGATTTCAGCGCTCGCAACGAACTTTCCCGTTCTGCTCGCGTCCAGGCTGCTCGTCGGGATCACCATCGGTGGCTTTTGGGCGATAGCCGGGAGCATCGCAGTACGCCTTGTTCCTGGACCGTCCGTGCCGCGCGCCATGACTATTGTCTTCGGCGGTGTAAGTGCCGCTGCGGTGCTGGGCGTGCCGGCCGGCACGATCATCGGTGATCTAGTCGGCTGGCGCGGCGCGTTCTGGTCTCTCGTCGGTCTGAGCTTTGCCACACTGCTCGCCGCCCTGCTTGTGCTTCCGAAGCTGGAGGCGGCGCAGCCTGTGGAGGTGAAAGCCCTGCGTGCGCAATTGCGCAATCCCGCCCTTCTGGCGGGCGTGGTTGCGACCGCACTGCTGGTGGCTGCCCACTACGGTGCCTACACCTTCGTGAGCCCGGTGTTGCTGGAGGTCTCGGGCGTCACTGCAGGGAGCATAGGCTGGCTACTGTTGGGGTATGGCATTCTCGGAATGATTGGCAACGCCGTCGCAGGCGTCTGGGCCGCAAAATCCGTCGGTCGCACATTGGCCTGCGTCGTCATTGGGCTCGGGGCCACGCTGGCTCTTTTCCCGTTGCTCGGGGTCACGCCGCTCACAGGAACCATCCTGCTGCTAGTGTGGGGCTTCGCGTATGGCGCGGCGCCCATTACGCTGCAGACGTGGGTGCTGAGTGCAGCATCAGAAAGCGCGGAGACCGCGACGGCCATCTACTGCTTCACTTTCAATCTTGCCATCTCCGTGGGTACCCTAGCGACCAGTCAGATCGTCGACACGATGGGCGTGAACAGGGTCCTCTGGGTCGACTCCGCCATCATCCTGCTGGTGCTGCTGCCGGTGTGCCGCGCACCCATGCTTAACCGGAACATCGGAAACTCGTAGACAGCAAGCCATCCTGTGCCGCCCATCTGGCAATGATGTGATAGGTTGAAGTAGATCTTCGTTTCCTCTGTCTTGAAAGTCACGCGCGTCACATCAAACGCGGGTTCCGCCGCACCGTGCGGGTGCCGATGCTTTGCGCCCCCGGAGGACAACTGGCTACTTGAAAAAGGACTTGATCCCCTCGTCGATATGTGTGCTGATATGAGATCGATCTCATGCCGCGCTCTCAATTGCTATTTCTCTACGGGAGCGCGCTCTGGGAAGCATATGTCTGAATGACCATGAAGAGGGAGGTTCAAGTGAGGAAATTGATCGCGTGGCTGGCCTTGGCCACTACCACGCTCGCGTTCGCGTCTGCGGCGTCGGCGGGTGAAACCATCGACCGGGTTACCTCGAAGAAGGCAATGGTGGTCGCCACAAACAGCGGTTGGCCGCCGCAGAGTTTCCTCGACGACAGTAATCAGTTGGTCGGCTTCGATATCGACGTCTCGAAGGAGATCGCAAGGCGCCTCGGTGTGGAGGTCAGTTTCGACACGCCGGACTGGGCGACGATGACGGGCGGCCATTGGCAGGGACGCTACGATCTGGGTGTCGGCTCGGTGACGCCGACCAAAGCGCGGGCCAAGGTGATCGATTTCGAAGGCATCTATTATTATAGCCCCTACGTTTACGTGGTTCACAAGGACAGCCCGGCCAAATCGGTCGCCGACCTGAACGGTAAGATCATCGGCGTCGAGACCGCCACCACGTCGGAGGATTTCATCCGCAGACAACTCGAGATCGATGCTCCCGGCCTGCCGCCCATCGAATACAAGCTGGAGCCAGGTGAGATCAGGACTTTCGCCGACTCAATGCTGCCGTTCGACGATTTGAGGCTTGGCGACGGCGTGCGCCTCAACGCGGTCATCGCACCAGAACAGACGGCTCAGAACGCGATAAAGAACGGCTACCCGTTGCGTGTCCTGGAAGGCGGCTATGCCTTCCGTGAGCCGCTGGTGGTGATCGCGGAAAAAGGTGATGCCGAGTGGAATGCCAAGATCGGCGGCATTCTCGACGAGATGAAGAAGGACGGTACCCTCGCGAAACTGACCACCAAGTGGTACGGCAAGGATTACAGCGCCGACTGAGGAGCGTCGTGGATAAATCTTGAGCGGGATGCATTCAATTGAACATCCCGCTCCATCTGTTTTGTTTCAGCCGCATTTCCACGACACCGGGCGGCTCCGCCTGCCTGCAAAATGCTCTAGTGCCGCCACCTCATCATATTGATCATGACATGTCCTGACACCTATTACCGACGCACGCTTGCCGACAACACCATCAGACCGCCGCTGAGCGGCGTTTCCGAGTGCGAGACAGTCGTTGTCGGCGGCGGACTGGCCGGCCTGACGACGGCGTTGCAGCTGGCTCGCGCCGGCCAGCAGGTCGTCGTGCTTGAGGCGCAGCGGATAGGATTCGGCGCTTCCGGTCGCAATGGCGGCTTCGTCAATCCCGGTTTCGCCACCGGCACCGACAACATCGCCGCGATGGCCGGCGTCGACGCGGCACAAAAACTGCACCGCCTGTCCATCGAAGGCGTCGACTTCGTGCGGCAGACGATCCGCGATCTCGACATCAAGGCGGCAGAGCCGCGCTCCGGTATATTGAGCGTGCTTCGCCACGATGGTGGCGCCGCGCTCAAGGCATATGCCGAGCAACTGGCGCGGGATTTCGACTATCGGCTCGACTATCTCGATCGCGACCAGGTGCGAGCGGTGCTGCATTCGGATCGCTACCACCAAGGCCTGCGCGATCCCAGCGCCTTCCACATGCATCCGCTTAACTATCTGCGCGCCGTTGCTGGCGAGATCGAGCGGCTGGGCGGCAGGATATACGAGAGAACGGCTGCCGTTGAAGCCAACCTTGACGGCGCCGAAAAGATCTTGCGTACCGACAGCGGCGAAGTGCGCGCCCGCCAGGCCGTAGTTGCCACCGGCGGATATACGGGGCCACTGGTCGGTCGGCTGCAGCGGGCATTCCTGCCGATCGCCACTTACGTTATGGTGAGCGAGGAGGCGCCTGACCTCATCGCCAAGTCGATTACGACGACCGACGCCGTCGGCGATAACCGTCGCGCAGGTGATTATTACCGTGTTGTCGAAGACGGCAGGCGGCTGCTCTGGGGAGGGCGCATCACCACCCGGGCAGCCTCATCGGGCGTGTTGGCGAGGCAATTGCGCCGTGAGATGGTCACCACTTATCCGCAGCTCGAACACCTCAAGACCGAACTCGCCTGGTCCGGGCTCATGTCTTATGCCCGGCACATGATGCCCCAAATAGGCCCGTTGCAGCCGGGCGTCTGGTACCTCACGGCTTTTGGTGGCCATGGCATCAACACCACGGCGATCGCCGGCAAGTTGATCGCCGAAGCCATACTGGGACAATCGGACCGCTACCGGCTGTTCACACCCTTCGGCCTTGCCTGGGCGGGCGGCCCGGCTGGACTTGCGGTTGCGCAACTCACCTACTGGAAGCTGCAGGCGCAGGATTGGTGGCGCGAGCGGGCCCGCTGACCGCAGGGAGATCGAAGACGTGATCGGCCGACTATTGCTCAACCACCCGGACGCGGCGCGCCGCGTTGGCGTGTTCTTCGTGCTCGCCGCCATCGCCGCCGGCCTGTATGGGCTCGGCATCAAAGCCAGTTGGCTCGGCAAGCTCGTTCCGTGGTCGGTCGAGTGGCTCGCCGCCAACCCGGACGTCGGGCGGGCGGTCTCGGCGGTGCTGATCGCATTGATCTTGGTGGCGAACTGGAACGCGCTGCGGTATCTCAGCCGCAAACAGCAGATTGTGGCAGTTTGGATAGAGCTGTTCGTGTTGCTAATGTTGTTTTTCTATTCCTTCGACCTGTCCTTCGCGTTCATCGCCAAGAAGATCGGCTTCCTCGTCTCGAAGGGTGTGGTGACGACCCTCTACATTTCGGCCATTTCGATCGCCATCGCCACCCTCATCGCCTTCGTTGGCGCCATCGCCAAACTTTCCCGCAACGGCGTGGTCTATGGCTTGGCGACCTTCTATACCTCTCTGTTTCGTGGCTTGCCGTTGTTGATGCAGATCTACATCATCTATCTCGGCCTGCCGCAGATTGGCTACGTGATCGGCGCCGTGCCGGCCGGCATCATGGCGCTGTCGCTCTGCTACGGCGCGTACATGACCGAGATCTTCCGCGCCGGCATCGAAAGCATCTCGCGCGGCCAGACCGAGGGTGCTACGGCACTCGGCCTTAGCGCTAACCAGACGATGTTCCTGGTGATCCTGCCGCAGGCGATGCGGGTCATCGTGCCGCCAACCGGCAACCAGTTCATTGCGATGCTGAAGGATTCTTCGCTGGTCTCGGTGGTCGGGGTCTGGGAGATCATGTATCTCGCACGCACGCAGGGCCAGACCGAGTTCCGCCACATCGAGATGCTCATCACCGCCTCGATGATCTATTGGCTGCTCTCGATGGGGCTCGAGTTCCTGCAGTCGCGGATCGAGGACCGGTTCGGGCGCTCACTCAAGCGCTGATCGTCATCCGTGATTTTCGCCAACGCGAGTTGCACAGCACCGCAACAGCCAGCTTCGGAGAGCAGCTGCAGATTGTACGCCACAGCACGCCGTTCGGCGACGCCGTCAAGGGTGAATCAACCCGGTATTTCATCGGCTTAGCCTGATCGGAGGGCAGAATAGAGCAAGTGCTGGACGAGCATGTTCGTTGGCCGACTGCCCGGCAACTTCGACCGATTGCTGGATTTCACCCGCGCCAACAAATCGATAAAATCAACGACTTTAACATGTCCTCCGGGCCAACCATTATCGCTATGTATCGATGGTAGCCGAGTTCGCCACGTGGTTCGCCAATAGGTTTGTCAGGCAGTGGTTTGCGCGTTACCAGCCGCACGACTCGGTCCATGCCCTGCACAGCCAAACGCACCGGCGAGGTTCCCGGGAATGAAGCTCGGCATGGTGTTTCGTTCCTTTGAAGTGGGCGTGTTTGGGGGAAGACCGTAGTCGGCGTGTTCGCGCCCGGTGGAATTTTCGAAGAGTTGTTTCCAACGGCGGGAACGAACCAAACTTCCATGCATTTAGCTCTGGCTTCGTTCATTCACTCTTTCTTCTGGGAGCTGGACCATTGTCATCCGGAGGCTATCTCTTGGCCGACCAACAAACCAATGACGTTTCCATCGTTGATCTGATACCTGCCCTGCGGGCTTTCGCGCGCACCTTCTGCCGCGTTCCAGACGATGCCGACGATCTGGTGCAGGAAACGTTGACCAAAGGGCTCGCCAACATCGACAAGTTCGAACCTGGTACACGCATGAAGTCGTGGCTCTTCACCATCATGCGCAACACCTACTACACGCGGATCAAGATCGCTGCACGGGAAGCGCCAGGCCTTCTCGACTGCGCGTCTTCGAGACCGATTTCGGAAGCTACCCAGGAATGGACCGTTCAGAGCAAGGAAGTTCACGGCGCCATCCAAAAGCTGCCCGAACATCAGCGCGAGGTGCTGATGCTGATCGGCGTTTTAGGAGTGGGCTACGAGGAAACCGCCGAAATCTGCGGCTGCGCGGTAGGGACGGTCAAGAGCCGGCTGAATCGTGCCCGCGCCAACATCCTTGAGCTACTCGGGGAGAGCTCTCTGCAGACATTGATAGAGAGACGAAATCAGCTGTCGGATGGTCAGCTCGATATAGAGGTCGACAACCGCAGATAGTCAGCTCTTCACGTCTCGCCGACGCTTCTCGACGAGAGCGTTTTGCAATTTGATCGCCAGCTTGGACAGGCGGTCTGGTATCTTTTCCTGCTCTATGGCGGCCAGCAGGGAAGCAATCTCCCGATCCACTGCCATCTCGACAAGCAGATCCGTGGTATCGTCGCTCGAATGAGACATCACGTTCTCTTGATAGCATCCCTAGATCCAAGTCTGATGATGAGCGCTCGGCACTACAAGGCGTTGTCGACCGCCGAGAGGCTCACCGGCGGCCCTTGCACAGTTTTTCCTCCGTGCCGCGGCAAGACGCGGCGCGGTGGCGTCAGTCCTTCAGCAACCGGTTTGCGGCGTGATCCTGAAATTGATCGGACTTGATTCGATTACCGTCCAGCCCGCGCTCTCGGCCATGTTGCTTCCTGTCGCGGTTGGACAAAACCGCGTTTTCCTCGATCTTGTCCTTGTCCAAGGTGGTCATTGCGCCGGCGCCGGCACCTTTGCCTTGGCTGCCTTGTCCGAAATGCTTTTTGCTGCCGGATGCCACGATCTCCTCCTTCGAATCCAGGACACCGATCGGTGCCGACGCCCGAACCGGCATCGCGCTGTAATGTTCCGTCTCACCCAGCAAGCAGGAAGGCGTCGCCATCCCATGACCCAAACGGCTTCTCGCCGTCGATGACGACCCGCAATTGGTGAGCTTGCGCAAGACGGCCGATGTCGGCCCGGTCCAAAGAAAGCGATCCGCGATAAGAATAGTTCAGCAATGCGAGCCGGCCCGGCCGTTTGAGAACGCGCGCAATTTCATCGAAAAGCCGCTCAGCCATGCCGGCCAGGACCAGGTAGGGAAAGCTGTCGACCGCCAACACGCAATCGAAACTGTCGTCGTCGAAGTCGGCCAGATCGAGACCGGAGGTTTGGCGCAGTTCGACATTGCCGAGCGCTGCGCATTGCTCGGAGGCGATAGAGATCATCCGCGATGATATGTCGATGCCGACCATCCGCTTGAAGGAATTGGACAGCGCGCGCTCGAAACGTCCGATGCCGCAACCGATGTCGAGAATGTCTCGTTCAATTCCGGTGAATTCTCGCGCCTCGAGCCATTCAACGATTTCGTCGGTCATGGCTGTCAGCCGCTCGTCATCGCCAAGGGATCCTAACTGGACACTTGCGGCTGTCGAAATTGCTGCCGCGGCATCAAAACTCGAGGCCAGCCGCGTGACGACGGCAATATCCGTCTCGCCGTTACCGCGTTCATGCCGAACGGCGCCGCCTGTCGCTCGCAAAGTGGCAAGGACGCCCGGTCTGTGGCGCAGCAGTCCAGCGACCTTTCGCAGTCTTTCAGCATCGCCGGTATCCGCCGGACGGACTTTCAGCACGACCTTCGCCAATTCCGCCGCTTCAATTGTGGGTGGCAGGTGAAGCGCCAGCCTGACGAGAACAGCTTCGGCGCAGGCACCATCGGCCATACAATCTTCGACCGCCCGTCTGACCGATGTCCGGCGCTGCGCGTGCACACTCATGACATCAACTCCGCGTCCAGATCCTCCGCATCGTCCACCTGTCGACGGCGCCCCAGCCGTATTTGTAGGCCTCCTGGCCGCGCAGGAAGTCGAACTCGCGCGCATCTTCGCGGATCGACTCCGCGATCGCGTGGCCGATCAGGATCGCACCTGGGCTCTCCTCGGCATAAGCAGGATCGAGGCCGCCGAGATAGGCATAGGCGCGGCCGCGGTGGTGAAATCCGTAATAGGCGGCGACAGTCGTGCCATCGATCGCGAGCAACCAGCATCGGACCAGGCCGTGAGCATCGAGCAAGGGAAGTGAAAGCCCATGGAAGTGCTGCACGGCGGGGTCGGCCAATACACCACCTCCATGTCCAACCCAGCGTGCATGGTGCAGGCGGATCAATTGGTTCAGGAAGTTCTGATCGCCCCGGGCTGACGCCAACGCGAGCCGGCCGCGTCTGGACGCCGCTTGGCGCGCCCGGCGCAACTGGCGCCTGCGCCGAGCGGGAACGCAGCCGGCCAACGTGTCGTCGCCGGCAACAGCAAGCACGGGACAGGCTGCATGAATTACCGGCCTCTCGACCGTTAAACCGGGATGCGCGATCGTAAGACCGGCACTGTTTTGCGGCAGATCAGACAATATCCATTGTGACCACCCGACCGAGCAGATCGTTTCGGCAATGGTGGCGACAACCGCCGCCTCGATATCCTGGACAGCCAGGATGTCCAGATAATCACTGAGCGAAATGCCGACCGGAAGCAGCTTCGAACCGGCCGTTCCATGCTCGAGATAGAGTGGCGCCAGCCCGACCAGATCGCCGCCACGCCAGACCGCGACTGTCGCCAGTTCACCGGGTGCGAATGCGCGCCACCATGGCGCCAGCCAGGCGGGGGATTGGAACGGCGTCGCAGAGGAACTCTGCTCCCACAGTTTCCACCAGTGCGGCGTCAAGGCATCGAATTTTACGGGGTCATCGATGATTTCGCTGCGCAACACTGCTTTTCTCACGGTGCCGCAGCGAAGCGCTGGCAATCTGTGCCAAGTTGTGCCAGCGCCTGATAGGCAGCCATATACGACGAGATCATCCGTTCCAGCGAAAACCGCCGTCGCGCCTCCACCCGGCACGCCTCGGCGTCCAGGCTGGGCGCCGCAAGAATGGCTTGGGCCATCTCGTCGACTGTGTTGACGAGAAAGCCCGTCCTGCCGTGCTCGATGACGTCCGCAAGCGCACCATTCGGGAATGCGACCACCGGGGTACCGCAGGCGAGGGCCTCCATGGCAACAAGCGAGCTTGTCTCGGCGGCGAGGCTTGGAATGACCAGACAGCGGGCTGCGTTGAGAAAGCGCCTCTTGGCGTTAAAACCGAGCGGGCCCAGGAAGCGGCGGCGAGCATCAAGACGGGATTGGACCTCGTCGCGAAAGTAGCGCGTATGTGTTTCGTAGGGATAGACCTTGCCGCCGATGACCAGGGGCACGCCCGCCTGTTTGGCCGCGTCCAGGGCCAGGTGAATGCCCTTTTCCGGGCAGACCCGGCTGAGAACCAGGGCAAAGTCTCGCTTCGGCTGCACCAGGTTCAATGATTCGATGTCAACGCCGTTGGGAATCGGCGCCACCAGTCTGGCCCCTGGTGGCGCCGTTTGCTGCTGGGTGGACGAGACCGCATGGAGCCACAGGTCGTCGCGCGTCGGTCGCAGAGCCTCGGCCGGATACCAGTCCAAGGGCAGGTGGAGGCTCACAAGGGTCGGGCCATCGTCGGGCAGATAGGCATCGAAATCGATGCCGTGCAGATGGACCACATCGACCGGCCATCGGGCGCGGGCAGCGGCGATCGCTTTGCGATGAGCCTGCTGCGCGCGGCTCTTCGCCGCCTCGTCGAGCACGCCGTCTTCAGCCGGTATTTCCACAAGGGTACCGCTCGCGCTGGAGCCGCGGCAGCCAATGACGATAGAGCGGTGGCCGCCGCGAACCAGCGCCCGATCGAGCATCGACAGAACCTGTTCGGCACCGCCGACAGCATCGGGTCCGACGGGTGCGAGAGGGTAGGCGACATTGAGGACAGTGAGCGCCGCGGCTGGTTGGGCCTCGGTCCCGTACGCCGCACCACCTGTCCATGGTGCCGCTAATTCGTCCAATGTGTCGGGCGTCTGATGCATCGGCAGCATGACATTTCACGCGGCCGAGGCCCGCCGCGTCGGGAGCGAAGCGGACGTCATGCCGGGCGCATAGCGGCGGATCATGGTTGCGCAGAATTCCGCGAACTCCTCCGGCACCAGAGGTGGGCTGGTGTGGTGGGGCATCATTCCGCGATGCTCCGGTGTAAAGCAAAAGGTGACCGTCACGTCGAAATCGGCGAGTGCCTCCATCTGCCGGTCGAACCAGTCCAGCGCGTTCGGCCGGAAGCTGTCTGCCCAGGAAAGCCCCGTGCGCATATTGGTGACGCCCAGCCGCTTCATCCAGGCGACGGCATCGTCTAGCCGGGGGTCCTCGAAATGAAACCACTGCACCAGCCCCATTGCGGGCGAGTAGCGCAGGAACTCCTCCAGCGCTGGTTTTGGCGTGCCGTCCTGGCGCAGCAGCCCCATGTGGAAATGTCGATAGTAAGAAGAGCCCTCCGCCTCGCGATGCCGCGTCGTTGCTTCCCATTCGCGCGGAAGATCGTAGAGGCTGTACCACTGGATGCGTGGTGCGTTGCCAATCAGCAACTCGGCGGTGCGCTTGAGCCCCCAGACCTGGATTTCTTCCGCGCCGAAGGTCGATACGCCGACTTCGCTGACCCAGATGGGAAGGTTGGTGACGGTCGCGATCTCGCCGATCTTCTGTGGCCATTCGTGGATCTGCCACAGGTTCCAGTCGAGCGGAAAGCCGTGCACGGCGACGGCATCGACATGGTCCAGCACGCCGAATTCCTTCATGCGGGTGATAAAGCCCGGATCTATCGGCGAGATGCCACCGAGTACTTTCGTCAAAGACGGGTTCTCCGACGCGATTGCGTCAGCCGACAAGATCGCCATCCTGGCAAAGCGGCTCCAATCGGGATCGAGCTCTGGGTCCCAATGCGATTTGTTGTTGGGCTCGTTCCAGATCATGGCGGCTTCAATCATGGAGCTGTCCTTTCGAGGGGTAGATGGCGCCGCCGCCGGCCGGGTCCCCGGCTGCGCGGCAGAAATAGACCTCCTGCTCGGGGTGCAGAACGATCTCGAAACCGGCGCTGCGCAGCATCGCTTCGGTGCAGGCGCGGTTTGGAATCCACCAGTTGGTGGGATCGTCGGCATAGCGGTGCTCGATAAAATGCAGCTTGGGAAACTGCGGCTGGTCGAACAGGTCATGCGTCCAGAAATGATAGTTTTCTTCCAACTCGGGCAGATCCGCGCTGCCGCGCTGCATGGACTGGAAGATCATCAGGTCACGGGCGACATGTTCGCGGATCAGGTCGAGCGCGAGCAAGGGGTGGCGCAAATGGTAAAGCACCCCCATGAACAGCACGACATCGAACGTCTCGCGCAGCGAGCCGACGTCGTAGACCGAAAGCTTCTGGAATTCGATCTCGCAATCGGCAACCTCGGCGGCAAAGCGAGCCTGCGCCAGGTAGGCGTCATCGAAATCGATGCCGAGGACACGGTCAGCACCTCGCCGTTTCATCTCGATGGAGTAAAATCCTGCATTGCAGCCGATATCGAGTACGGCCTTGCCCCTCAGATCAGCGGGAATGGCATTGGCAAATTTGCGCCATTTGATCAGCGGGTAGTTGCCCAGAAAATGGTTGGGAGCGGTTTGGACGCCGGCAAGTTCCATGTTGTGGAACCATGGGCCGAGCGCATCGATGCGGCGGCGGATTTCGGCATGGGAATGCAGCATGGCTCAGGCTCCTTCGCCAGGAACGACGGGTACATGCGACTGCGCGCCGGGCATGATCATGGTGGGCCGGCGCTGCGCGGATGAGGCGTCGTTTTCAAGCAACCGCAGAGCTGTTCGATAGCCGTTGAAAGTGCCGACATCGACATAGTCCGACCCAGCCCTGACACCAAAAGCTGTACCGCCGGCCGCAATATAGGCGTTGACCAAAGTGCCGATATATTCGTCACTGCGCTCGCGCTCACGCCAGAGTGCCGCAAGCTGATGCAGGATATGGCCCGGCATCTTGAACGCACCCCAGACCCAGTTCGTGGCGGCATCCTGTCGTTTGACCTGGATTTCGATCACGCGCTCGTGGACGTCGGTGACGACGGCGTCGAAGAATTCCGGCTGATCCACCGGGAAAAGCAGAAATGAGAGCTGATCGTCGGGCAAATGGCGGAAACCGTCCTCGGGAAACCAGATCGTATCGGGAAGGCCGACCAGGACGACCTCGTCGGGCGCGACGAGGGGCGCCGCCCGGAAGATCGCATCGCACAGACCGACGGGGTTCGGCTGCACCACGAAGAGAGCCGCCGCGTCACCGTAGCCGGCGGCGTAGTATTCAAGGATGTCGGATTTGCCCGATCCGATGATGAAGCAAATCTTGTCGACGCCGGCCTGCACCATGCGCCGTACCAGATACTCGCTCACGGCGCATGGACGCTCGGTCTGTCCATCGATCCGGCTACCGACCGGCAGCAGCTCTTTCGAGAAGCCGAGCGGCTGAATGCGGCTGCCGCGCCCGGCAGCGGGTACGATGCCCAACATCAGACCGCTTCCCTCATCGGTTCGCCGGGAGATCTTTGAAAGGCCTCGTTCAGGATGCGATCCAGTTCCGCCGCGCGCCGTGCCGAAGTGTGTTCGCCCAAGACCCGGTCGCGGGCACGCCTTCGAATGCCGTCGAGCTCGCACTCCGGCAATTGCAATGCGGCGACCACATCATCGGTGTCATGCGCCAACAATATTTCGCGGCCGGGTTCGAAAAATTCGGCTAGGCCCGGCCATGCATCGGTGACGATGGCAGCCCCACACGCGGCCGCTTCGAAGAGCCGTCCCGACGGGCACCAGCCCTTTTGCGCCATCGCCTCCCGGGTGACGTTCAGTGTCAGGCGAGATGATGAGAAGAAAGCCGGATGGTCGGCTGGCGGAAGATGCCTGACAAAGAAGATGTTGTCGCTCCATGGGAATTCCTGCGGATATTGCGCGCCGCCAATGATGAAGCGGTGGTCAGGCAGGCGCGCGGCCGGGCGGACCAGCAGCTTTTCGACGCCGGCCTGGCGATCCGCCGCGTAAGTTCCGAGATAGGACAGATCACCGGCGAATTCGGCCCGCTTCTCTGCCGGCCGGTGTTGGTCGGGATCGACATGCCCATAGAGAGGTACCACGTGACGCGCGCCTAAAACCGACTTAAGCGCCTCGATCGCCGAGCCGCCGGTGTAACTCAAAACGAGGTCGAAATCGGCAAGACCCTCAGGTCCGAAATAGGGCGGACGCTCGCCTTGCTCGATGCGGGCAAGCGTGACCGGAGTGTCGAGATCGTAGAAGACACGCAATCCGCGACCTGTCTGCTGCGCCAACCGCGAGGCCTCCACGGCGTCGGCACAGTAGGAAGTGACGACGACGACATCCGCTTGCTTCATTGCCCGCTCCGCAACGCGACGGATGTCTTCCCAGTCCGGATAAATGACGACGTTGCCGCCATCGAGCCGATCGAGATCACGCGTCCCGGCATAGTAGGGGGTATCGCGTTCGAAGAAGGTGATGGACCATCCCAGCCGACCCAGGGCGCGGATCAGTCCCCGCCAGAGCGTGGCATGGCCGTTGCCCCATGATGATGTAACGGTGAGACCGAAAATGACCATCTGCATCCGGAAAGTCCTCGTCAGGCAGCTTCGTTCATTCGCAGGAGCTTGGAGCCCCAGTCACCCGACACGATCGTCGTGATCGAGGCTGGATCGATGTCGAAGCGGAAGCAGTCGCCGACCGGCAAGCCAAGCACCTTGCAGACGGCGGCTTTGATCACGTCGGCGTGGCTGACCAGGGCGACACACTGATTCGGATGCCGCTCGCGCACTGCGTTCATCAGTGCGACGATCCGCTCCTGGACATCCAGCATGGTCTCGCCGCTCGGTGTCCTGGCCTCCTGCCGCTGGTCGTTCCACGCCCGCCAACCGGCATCGCCATTCAACTCGTCGAAGGTCTTTCCCGACCAATCGCCGAAATCGATCTCGTCGAGTTCGGCGCAGATCGCGATTTCACCGACGCCGCAGGCAAGCGCGATCGGCACGGCCGTCTCTTGCGTACGCTCACGCGGGCTGCACAAGATGGCTTCAATCGGCTCCCGGGCCATGCGGCCACCAAGATGCGCGGCCTGCGCCTTCCCAGCCTCGCCAAGGCAAACGCCATCCATCCGTCCTGCAAGATAGGAGCCGACATTGTCGTGCGCTGCATGACGGATCAAAAAGAACGTTGTCGTCATTCCGCGGCATCCAGCAAAGGCTCGTCCTTGCCGGCGATGAAGGCGAGCGTGCGCTGCCGCGCTTCGGCGTCGGTGAACTGTTCGGGAGGCGACTTCATGAAATAGCTGCAGGGACCGGTCAGTGCTCCCGCTATGCCGCGATCGAGCGCAAGCTTGGCGCAGCGTATCGCATCGATCACCACGCCGGCTGAATTTGGAGAATCCCAGACTTCCAGCTTGAGCTCGGCGTTGAGCGGCACGCCGCCGAAGGTCGTCCCTTCCACTCGGATATAGGCCCATTTGCGATCAGTCAGCCACGGTACGTGGTCGCTGGGTCCGACATGAATATTGCCCGGCTCCAGGGGAACATCGAACTGGCTGGCCACGGACTGGGTCTTGGAAATTTTCTTTGATTCCAGCCGCTCGCGTTCCAGCATGTTGAGGAAGTCGGTGTTGCCGCCGAAATTCAGCTGATAAGTGCGATCGATGCGCACGCCGCGCTCGCGGAAGAGATTGGCCAGCAGGCGGTGAACGATGGTCGCCCCGACCTGGCTCTTGATATCATCGCCGACCAGCGGCAGCCCTCGCTGCTCGAAGCGCCGGCGCCATTCCGGACGTGAGGCGATGAAAACGGGTATGCAGTTGACGAAGGCGCAGCCGGCCTCAAGCGCGCATTCGGCGTAGAAGCGCGTCGCCTCCTCGGAGCCCACCGGCAGGTAAGAGACCAGCACGTCGGCGCCGCTGTTGCGCAGGATTTCGCTGACGTCGGCAACCGGCTCCGGCGCCTCCTCGATTTCGTCGCGCAAGTATTTTCCGATGCCGTCAAGTGTCGGTCCGCGCTCGACGCGAACGCCGTTTGCCGCCGCATCGGCAAAGCGGAACGTGTTGTTCGGGGCGGCGTAGATTGCTTCAGCGACGTCGAGGCCAACCTTGCTCCTGGCGACGTCGAATGCGCAGACAATCTCGATGTCGTCGACATGGTAACCGCCGAGGTCGGCATGCATCAGCCCTGGGATTGGTTCGTTGCTTTTTGCGTGACGATAATAGGAGAGGCCCTGCACCAGGGAGGATGCGCAATTGCCGACCCCGACGATACCGACACGAACCTTTTTCGATCCCACGAAACTGCCGCCCTATGCTGTTCAAAGGTAAGTTCCTGCAGCCGAACCACCAGCGTGCCGGAATGTTCCTTGGCCTGCCGAAAAATTGCGCAAGACAGCATGGATCGAAGCAGCGCTCGCTGCGTTGCCGCAAGGCGAAGCATTGGAAAACCGATCGATGATTGTTTACGGCGACCAGAAGCGGAGGCAGAGCGCAGAACGGCTTCGCGATGCTGCGAGCGAAATTGCTCAAAGTCTGGACCGCATGGCTCATGGCGTCCGACGCCATGCCGCGTTGGTCGGCCTATTCATCAGCGTATCGGAACTGGTTCGCGCGCTTGGCGATGTCGATTTCGAGAACAGGGGCATCGACATCTTTTCGCCGCGGCAACAGCAAGGCGCCAGATTGCTGGTTGGTCTTGCGGCAGAGGTGGCGAAGTCGTGGCGAAGCGGTTTCGCCGTGGGCGGTGGCATCGAGCCGGGACTTCTCCAACTGCTGGACGGGTTGGATTGCGAGGCTGAGGTTCTGACCGGTTCTGCCGAGGGTTACGCGCATTACGCGCTTTATCCCGAAAGCTATTTGGGAGCGGCGCAGGAGTCAGGTCTCGATGCGAACACATGCGTGATCGGCATCCGCAGCATCGGCCTGGGGCTTGCCGCCATAGTGGCTGCCGCGATTGGCGCGCCGGCGCCGTTCAGCGTTCGTCCGGTCGGCCATCCTTTCCGCAGGCACATCAATGCCGATCCGCGCTCGATCGCTTCCTGGAAGAACAATCCATCGGCACGCTTCGCCGTTGTAGACGAAGGTCCCGGTCTGTCCGGCAGTTCGATGCACGCCGTCGTCGCGTGGCTGCGGGAACTGGGTATTGGTATGGACCGCATTCACCTGTTTCCCAGCCATCCTGGCGACCCGGGCATCGAAGCGTCACGGGAGGCCAGGGAGACATGGTCGCGCTGTCCGAAACATGTGGCGACGGCGCTCGAATGCACCTTCCCCGAAAGCTCGAACATTCCCACGCTTAGCGAATGGGTGGCCGAGGCGGTCGGCAGCCCCGAATTACGCCTGACCGAACTGTCTGGTGGCGAATGGAGGAGCGTCCACTACGTCGACGAAAAGCATTGGCCGCCGAGCCCGCGCGGCATCGAGCGGCGTAAATTCCTGGCGTCCGCGGGGTGTGGTCGCTGGCTCGTCAAATTCGCCGGCCTCGGCGAAACCGGACGGCGTAAGAGACGAGCCGCGGAAATGTTGGGGAAAGCCGGGTTCGGATCGCAAGTGGTCGGGCTTTGCCACGGCTTTCTGGTCGAACGGTGGATTGACGGCACCACGATGGACCAGGCGCCGCTGCCAAGAGGAAGGCTGGTCGCGGAGTTGGCGCGCTATCTAACCTGGCGGGCGCTCAATCTCCGAACCTGCGAACCGGGTGCATCATTGCTCGCACTCACGGAAATGGCTGTTTTCAATACATCTGAAGCTCTGGGCGAGAACCGAGCGGCGACGTTGCGCGGCTGGCTCTCGAAAAAAACCCCTGCGCATGTTCTGCAGCCGGTGGAAATCGACGGAAAGCTTCACGCGTGGGAGTTTCTCGTTTGTGCCGACGGCTCGGTGGTCAAGACAGATGCCGTCGACCATTGCCGGGCACACGATTTGATTGGCTGCCAGCCGATAGAGTGGGACATTGCCGGCGCCCGTGTCGAATATGGACTGTCCGACAGCGATGTGACGACATTGGTCGAGGGGATGGGGCTCGATATTGACAATGGCCACATCGATTTTTTCGAACCCTGCTATTTGGCGTTCCAAATCGGGCTCTGGAGCACGGCAGCGCAATCCGAAAATGGCCAGGAAAAAGCAAGGCTGGCCGCGACCGGAGACCGATACAGGGCGGGGCTGATACGATTCCTGGACGAATCTCAGGTGTAGCGTTTCGATCAATCCAGCCTTCGTAGCATGTCTGCTTCCTGCTCGAGAATAGCGGCCACTTCCTCGCGCTGCAGATGCGTCATCATCAGGCTGACGCAGCACTCGAGATAGGTGATCGAGGAGCGCCGCAGATAGGCAGCCGCCTCGCGTTCGGCAATCTTGTCGACATCCTTCGCGGGTCGCTTGGGTTGCATGAGGATGATCCTCCGTATCGGGTCCCTCCCGCCAAACTACAAGGTTGGATGGATGTTCCGAACGATCTCCGGGCAGGTCCGTCCGCGGCCCGCGTCATGCAGGAAGGTTCTGCAGCCCGCCTGCGGGTCTCCTTTTGGCAAGGCCTGTCATCTGATCGCCGATGCCGGTGCCTTCGAGCGCCGCGAAATAATCGATCGTCAGCTTGAGCCCTTCGTTGAGCGGCACTCTCGGCGACCAGCCGAGCAGCGTTTTCGCACGCGAAATATCAGGCTGCCTGCGCCGAGGATCGTCTTGCGGCAGGGGCAGAAATTTCAGATCCGACTTGGTGCCGGTCATCGCCTTCACCAATGCCGCCAGTCGCACGATGGTGAATTCTCCGGGATTGCCCAGATTGACCGGCTTGCCCGGATTGGGGTCGATGTTCATCAGGCGCATCAATCCATCAATCAAGTCGGAGACATAGCAGAAGGATCGCGTCTGCTGGCCGTCGCCGAATATCGTCAGCGGACGCTTCTCGAGCGCCTGCATGATCAAATTCGAGACGATGCGACCGTCGGCCGGATCCATTCTCGGACCGTAGGTGTTGAAGATGCGCGCGACGCGGACGTCGGCCTTGCCGGCCCTTAGATAGTCGAAGCAAAGCGTTTCGGCGGTGCGCTTGCCCTCGTCGTAGCAGGCGCGTGGGCCGGTGCAGTTCACATGGCCGACATAATCCTCCCTTTGCGGGTGTTGTTCCGGATCGCCATACACTTCGCTCGTCGAGGCCTGCAGCAGTCGCGCGTCATTGCGGACAGCGAGTTCGAGCAGGTTGAGGGTTCCGATCACGCAGGTACGCGTGGTGTGTATCGGGTCGGCCTGATAACGCGGCGGTGAGGCGGCGCAGGCCAGGTTGAAGATGTGATCCACGGGCTCGCCGAGATCCAATGGCCGGCAGATGTCCTGCTCGATCAACCGGAAACCCGGCCGGTCCATGATCGAGATGATGTTTTCCATGCGCCCGGTCAGAAAATTGTCGACGCAGATCACGCGCCAGCCGTTGCGGAGCAATACTTCGCAAAGATGCGAACCGAGGAAACCCGCGCCGCCGGCAACAAGCACCGTCTTTGCCCTGTGCGCCTTTCTTGTCTGTCGCATCGCTGTTTTCTCCTGTCTGCCGTTCATGCTGCACTTCCAATGTCGAGATCGAGGGCCGTCGCCGTTGGTTGGGTCAGCGCCGCCACGAATTCGCGAGCCCTGGCCCCACCGGTGTGGGAAGCGAGGACGAGTTTGCGAGCCCGGCCGGCCATGGCCAGGCGTGCGCGCTCGGACTCGCCAACGAGGATATCGATGACTTCGTCCGTCTCCGCGGCGGTGTGGATCGCCGATGCGGGAAAGAAGCTGTCGAGCCCTGGCCAGTGGTCGCTGACGATGGGCGTGCCGCAAGCCGCCGCTTCGAACAGGCGCACGCTGGGCGACCATCCTGCGGTGATCATGGAACTGCGTGTGACATTCAGCGTGTAGCGCTGACGGCTATAGAACGCGGCGTGATCGGCTGGCGGCAAATGTTCGATGCGTTCGACATTGTCCGGCCAGATGATGTCGGATGGATATTGGGAGCCGGCCACGACGAAACGGAGGTTCGGCATATGCCGTGCGGGCTCGAGCAGCAGAGCGTTCAGCGTTGTCTGCCGGTCCATGCTGTAGGTGCCGAGATAGCCGAGATCCCAGCGGATCGGATCTCCTGTCGGGTGATGCCGTTCTGGATCGACCGAACAATAGAGAGGTTCGGCATGACGCGCGCCGAAGTCTTGCGCCAGATGGTTGAGCGTTGGTCCGCCAGTGAAGGAGAAATAGACATCGAAATACGGAATTTGCCGCGAACTCAGATAATCGCAATCGTCGGCTGAAAGCTTGGCCAGGGTCACCGGGGTGTCGATGTCGTAAAAGCAGAGCTGCCCCTTGCAAAGCGAGGCGACGATGTCGATGACCTGGCGTCCTTCTGGAACAAAGGATCCGATGACGATGATGTCGGCCTGCTCCAGGCACTGTGCGTAGTCGCGTTGCAGCTCCGCAGTGGTTTCGTAGTAGCGCAAGGCGCAGAACTCCGGATCGCGCAGATCGCGGTGATTGGCGTACCAGGGCACGTTGCGCTCCAGAAAAGTCACCCGGTGACCGAGTCCGTGCAAGCCTTTCAAAAGACCCCGGAAAGTCGTGGCGTGGCCGTTTCCCCAGGATGAGGACAGCGACAGGCCGAGAAAGACGATGTCCAGTTTCTTGGTCATTCCGCTGCCTCCACGGCCCCGTGCTCGAAATGACGTTTGAAGACGGCATCCGCCACATCCGCCCGAAGCGCGTAGGTATGGTCCGCCAGCACGCGGTGAAGTGCGGCTTGGCCGATTGCCTTGGCCCGCCCGGGGGTCAGCGAGCGCATTATTTCGGCGACATCGCCGCCGTCACGCGCGACCAGGATCTCCTCGCCTGGTTTCAGGAACAGTTCCACGCCCAGCCATGCATCCGTGATGAGACAGGCGCCCGCGCCGGCCGCCTCGAACACTCGCGTGGCCGGTGAAAAACCGTTGGCGGCCATGCTGTCGCGGCTGATGTTCAACACGGCTTTTGGGGTGACATTGAAGGCGTTGTGATCGCGGGTGCCGACATGGCCGAGCCAGCCTACATTGGTGGGGAGCGGCTTGTCGCCCCAACCCGAGCCTCCGAGCAGGAAACGCTGTTTCGGCAGCTGGCTGGCGGGATCGAGGAAAAACGATTCGACACGCGCTTCACGGTCCGGCAGCCGGTTTCCGAGGAACGCCAGGTCGCAGGCAAAACGCGCTTTGCTGGCGACCGGATGGTGCGTTTCGGGATCGAGCGCATTGTAGATGGGCACGCACTCCTTGGCGCCCATGGCACGATAGGCCCAGACAACGGGATCGCCGCCACCATAGGTCAGCACGAGGTCGATCTCCTGCAGTGCACGATGGAGCGGGTGGTCCGGCTCGTCGCGCAACTGGGCAAGCGTGGCTGGCGCATCCACGTCCCAGAATACGACAAGCGCGTCGCTGCGGGCGTGGTCGAGAACGGCGCGAAGCAGCGCCTCGTCTTCGAAACCGACGCCACTCGCCTTGACGACGATGTCGGCGCCGGCGGCACGTGCCGCGACCTGCATCAGCGCATGCTGGGTCGCCTCATAAACGACGACAGTGCACCAGTCGGGAGCTTCGATGTCGCGGTTCTTCTGCCGGTCGTAGACATCGGGTTCGTAGAACGTGATCTCGTAACCCAATTGCGAAAGTGCCTTGAGCAAACCGCGATAGTACGTCGCGGCACCGTTCCAGTAGGACGACAAAAGGCTCGATCCATAGAATGCGATCTTCATGCGACGGCTTCCTTTGCGGCTGTCGGGACGGCGGTGTGTCGGTTCGCGCATTGCGTGAGCACGCCGAGCAACTCGTCGACGCGGTGGCGGCAGGTGTGCCGCGAGCGGATGGTCTCGAGACCCGAGGTCACCAGGGAGGCCGCAAAGTCCTCGTCGGACAACACCGTCCGAAGCTGTTGCCGCATTTGCGAGCCATTCTCGGCAAACAGGAAGTCGACACCGGGCCTGAAAAGCTGCTCGACATCGGACCATGGCGCTGAAATCAGCGGAATGCCGCAGGCGAGTGCCTCGAACATGCGGATCGTCGGGATTCCGGGCAACCTCTCGCGATAGGGGCGCCGTGGAACGTGAACGGTGACACGATGCGCGGCGAAGGCCTTCGGCACGTCGGCATTGGCGATCCACCCCTCATAGCGCAGTCCTGCGGTGGCCAGATCCGCAAGTGCGGTCTTGGGGTAGCGTACGCCGTGAACAGCGGCATCAAGGCCGAGATCGTGCACCGGCTCGATCAGAAACTCCTTGAGTTCGGCGGTCCGCTCATCATCGCCCCAGTTGCCGATCCAGACCAGATCGGAGGTGGGGTGGATCTCCGGGTGCGGCTTGAACAGGCGATCGTCCGCCGCTTCATGCCAAGTGAAGACGCGCTTGCCCCAGCCGGCGCGCAGATAGCTCTCGCGCAAGGTTTCGCCAAAGGCGAGAACGCCGTCATAGTGCTCCAGCCGGAGCGCCGAGAGTGCCTCGGTCGCAGACACGGCCCGGTGGTGGGTGTCGTGAAAAAGAAGGATGAAGTTGCCGCCGGCGGCCCGGGCACGGCCAATACGTGCGACAAGCTCCGGATCCGTCCACTCATGAACGATCACAACGTCGGCCTCGGCAATCCAGGCTTCGTGATCAAATCCGGCGTCGTAGGTCACCGGCATCAGTTCGGGAAAATCCTTGCGGAAGCGTTCGATGGCGAACGACCCCTTCTCAGCCAGCAGATTCGACCGGCTCCAGCCATTCGCCGGCTCCAGCGCAATAGTCTGATGCCGGCGCTGGACCAGCTCTCGCATGACGCCGCGCAGGAAATGGGCATTGCCATGGTTCCAGTCGGAAACGACCGAGTGGGTGTAAAACACAAAGCGCATGATCAGCGCTCCGCCATCGCTAAGGCCGCTTTGTCGTAGACGCCGCGCATAGCCGCTGTCTGCTTTGTCAGCCTAAACCTGCGGCTGCGTCGGATGGCTGCCTGGCCAAGCTCTCGCCGGAGCTCGGCATCGCTGGAGAGACGGTTGAGGCAGGCAGCGAGATCGTGCGGATCGCGCGCGTCAAAGAATATCGCGGCCCCGTCCCATAGTTCGCGATAGGTGGCGATATCGGAAAGCACCAGGGGCGTAGCCGACATGGCGGCTTCCAGCGCGGCCAGGCCGAATGGCTCGTAGAGCGATGGCGATACGAAAATACCCGCGCGAGCCATCAACGAACGCACCTCATCGGACGGCACTGCTCCCAGAGGAACAGCATGGCTGAAGCTGACATGCTCGCCGTTTGGGCCGTTCGTCGAACCGGCGGCAAACAGAGGCCATCGCGTCAGGGACGCCGCCTGATCGACCACCGCCGCATTTTTGCCCTCGTCCCACCAGCGGGCAGCGGCGAAGACGAGCGGTTGATGCTTTTCGGCCTTCGGCAGAGGACGGGCACCATTTGTGACCACACTCAAGCGCGCGATCGGGCCGTAGCAGGTCTCTAGCATGTCGGCATGGCTGCGGCTCGGCGCGATGACCGCGTCGGCCCGATCCATGCCGCGTCTGTTGCGCTCCTTCTGCCAGGCCCATGCCCCATCCGCCGCCTGTCCTCTGACCGCATGGAACCAGGTCGTCACGCAGGAATGGGAGACCACCACGACCGGGCATGGCGCGTCGAATCCCGCCGCCTGCGAAGGCGCGTTGAAATGGACAAGGTCGATGGCGTGGTCGCGCATGGGCGCATGCAACTCCCGCGGCAGCGCGTCGAGATCACCGCCGTTGCGGGTCATCCAATCCGGCGGCGTGTTCAGCCAGATCAGCTTCGCGAAAGCCTCCGCCTCGTCGGCCTGCTGCCTGGACGGTGGCGGACCGAGGCCGGCAAGCACCACGCTATCGCCGCCGTTGACAAGTTCCCTGGCCAGGTCGAGCGCATAGCGCCACACGCCGCCCACGGCGTCGACCGTCATCAGGATGCGCCGCGAGCGCGGCGTCAGTGTCCGCAACATGTCGCCTCCAGTTCCGCCAGCGGACGCGGGCGCCTTTCCTGGATGTCGCTGAACTTCTGGAATGATGCGAGATAGTGATCATGGGCGCGCTCCCAGGCGAGGTCGTCGGGTTCGCCCCAAAGCTCGCGATAGCTTGGCGAACTCGGATATGGATAAAGCGGTACGGGTTCATTGGCCCACACGCCGTTGTCGATCAGGTGCGTTCGCCAGTAGTCCACAAGGGCAGGGTCATCCTCGACGACGCCGATCAGATTGGCCTGTACGAACGGAACGTGACGCCTGGCATTGACGAGCAGCGCGGCAAGTTCCTCGGTACCCAGCCGGCAGCGTTTCGCCAGCATCGCACGACCTTCCACGGTCAGGCTTTCGAGGCCGGCCTCGATGGAGACACAGCCAGCCGCACCGAGCAGTTCCAGCAGCTCGGGCTTCCAAAGGTCGATGCGGGTCTGCACACCGAACTTCACGTCGCGATGGATCAACGCTTCCAGCAGCGCTTTTTGCGGCAGGAAGATTTCATCGATGAAATAAATGTAGCCGACCCCCTGGGCAATCAGCCCATCGATTTCCGCTATGACAGCCTCGTGGTTTCGGCGGCGATAGGCATCGCGGAAATCGATCTTGGCGCAGAAGCTGCAATTGTAGGGGCAGCCGCGCGATGCTTCGACCTCCGCGCCGAACCCAACCTGCTTGTCATCGAACCTGTGATGGTGATGCGAATGGGCTGCGATCCAGTCTGATGGCCATTGGAGTGGCGGATGATCGACAAACGAGCTGGCGTGGACGCCGCCGTTCAAAACCACCTTGGCGTCGCGCAGGTAAGCGGTCGAGGGGACCGCGCTCCAGTCGTCGCGCCGGGCAAGTTCCGCGACGATTTCCTCGCATTCGCCGCGCACAACAATGTCGACGCCAAGCTTGCGCAAGGTTGGCGCGGGCGTAGCCGAGCCATGCGGCCCGACCGCGACTGTGCGTCCACCGCGCCCGGCGAGACGGTTGAGGAAATCGGCCGGCACGCGCAACTCGGGTGGTGCGCAGCGCCAGAACAGATAAGTCGGGGCGGTACTGACGACCGTCATTGCAGGCGCGAAATCAGCCACACGCTCGGAGAGGTCCGAGTTGTCGAGCTTCTGCAATTGCCCATCCAGCATCAACACCTCATGGCCGGCTGTTTCGAGGAGGGATTTCGAATAGCCGAGTTCCAGCGGGAGATGTGGTTGGCGGCAGCCGAAATAGATGCTGTCGTCATAGGTCCAGAACGGGTTTACCAGGGCGATTTTCATGCGACGTACCTCACGACTTCGGGGCGAGGCTGGAGCCGGTGTTGTTGCAGCCAGTCTGCGAGATCGCGAATGCCTTCGCGCCATGAAACACGAGCTTTCCAGCCAAGCATCGCTTTGATCTTGCGGGTGTCGGCGACGAAGAAGGGCTGATCGCCGGTGCGTTCGTCATCATGGCGGATCGAAAGCTCATGGCCGGTCAAGCTACGGATCTCGCTCAACAGCATGCGCAGGCTGATCGCATTATCGGGGCCGCCGCCAAGATTGAATGCCTGGCCTTTGGTCGTCTCGATACGATCGAGCGTGGCCCTGTAGGCGGCGACCGCATCGGAGACATGCAGTATATCGCGCACTTGTCTGCCGTCGCCGTAAATGGTGATTGGACGTCCCGTCAGCGCACTCAGCAGGAAGTGCGCGACCCAGCCTTGATCCTCGGTTCCGAACTGGCGCGGCCCGTAGATGCAGCTCATCCGCAGCACCGCCGTGGGCATGCCGTAGGATTTGGCATAGTCGAGCACATATTGGTCCGCCGCGCCTTTGGAGCAGCCATAGGGCGTGCAGAAATCCAGGCCGTGGGTCTCGTCGATGCCATTCGCTTGGATGATGCCGTCGCAAGGCAGGTAACGATCGCCGTCCTCGCGCACCGCGACGTCGGGCAGGCTGCCATAGACCTTGTTGGTGCTGGCGAAGACCACCGGAACAAACTCACTGCTCAGCCGCGCCGCCTCGAGGACATTGAACGTTCCTCGAAGGTTGATGTCGAAATCCTCGTCCGGTTGGACCAGGCTCGTTGTGACGGCGGTTTGCGCGGCCAGGTGGAAGATCGCCTTGGAACTCTTCAGAACGGGCGCAAGCGCGTTGGCGTCGCGCACGTCAATCGTTTCGACCATGAGGCGGCTTCCGTGTTTCTGCGCCAGCCATTCAAGGTTCTGTTCGACGCCGGGGCGGCTGAGATTGTCGATCACCAGCACCGGCTCGCCATCCGACAACAGGCTGTCGGCCAGGTTCGATCCTATGAAGCCGCTGCCGCCGACAATGGCGACGGGCGCGTCGCGTCGATTGCGCGTATTCATGACACCAGCCCACGTTCTTCAAGCTCGCGTTTCATGTCGGCGCCGCGGTCGATGGCGGACGAGTTGCGCACCCAGGAAACGAAATCGGCGAGCGAATTCTCCAGTTGTTGCCTCGGCTCGAAACCGAGCAGCTCACGGGCCTTGGAAATATCGGCGAAGCAGTTGCGGATATCCCCGGAGCGCGCCTTGCCGAGCAACTCTGGCGAGCGGTCCGGCGTTCCCATGGCCTCGGCAAGTACCCGCGCGACGTCGCTGATAGCATAGGCTCGGCCGCTGCCGATGTTGATGACGTGACCCCTTGCCTGGCGTTGCTGCAGCGCAAGACGAAAGGCGCGGGCGACGTCATCCACATGGACGAAATCGCGTTTCTGTTCGCCATCCTCGAAGATCATTGGACGTTGGCCGTTGGCGAGACGCGAAGCAAAATTGGCCAACACGCCGGTATAGGGGTTCGATAACGCCTGGCCGGCGCCGAAGACGTTGAACAGGCGCAGCGCGACCGCATCGATGCCATAGGCTTCGCCGAAGATCAGCACGGCGCGTTCCTGGGCGTATTTCGTCAGTGCATAGATAGAGGCGAGATCGACCGGCTTTTCCTCGTCCGTCGGCAGGGGGGAGAGGGGTTCGCCTTCCGGCGACAGCGGATTCCACTGTCCGTTTTTGATGTCGCTCGCCTTGCGCCGGGCATTGTCGATGCGCCGGCCGTCCGATGTAGCATAGAGGCCCTCGCCATAGACACTCATCGATGAGGCGACGACAATGCGCTCGACCGGGTGTTTGATCAGCGCCTCAAGCAGCGTCGCGGTGCCGAGATCGTTGGTGCCGACATAGCGCGCGATCTCGTACATCGACTGTCCGACGCCGACTTCCGCGGCTAGATGAATGACCGCGTCAACGCCTTCCAGCGCCTTGGCGACCGCCTCCCGGTCCCGAATGTCGCCCTTGATCAGCTCGGCCCCGGCGGGAAGGGCGACTGTTTCGCCTGCGTGCACCTGCTCCAGCAGCACATCCAAAATGCGAACCGAATAATCCTGCTCGATGAGTTCCTGGGCGACATGCCGGCCGATGAAGCCGCAGCCCCCTGTAACCAATATCCGTTTCACGACCACTCCTCAGACAGGTAATCTTGGCGACCCGAACTTTTCGGCAAAAGGTTTGTTCCCTTGGCTTCAACAAAGTTCCTTTGGCCGGCTTCGTTCGGAAGCAGCCACATCGCGCTCGCCGCGCCGTGCCGGAACATTGCCGCCCTTGTGCTGTTAGGACGCCGGCAGCCCCGACGATGCCCGATGTTGGCAACGCCGATGATCAAAGGAGATTTCAATGTCCCAGTCGCAAACGACCACCAATCACGACGAAATCCGCAAATGGGCGGAGGAGCGGGATGGACGGCCGGCAGTGGTTCGCACCAAAGGCGCGGGCGGCATCCTGCGGATCGACTTCGGCAAACCCGAGGAAGCATTCGAGCCGGTCGAATGGGATGAGTTCTTCCGCATATTCGACGAGAACGATCTGGCCTTTCTTTACCAGTCCAAGACTGGTGACGGACAAACCAGCCGTTTCAACAAGTTCGTCGAGCGCAACCAGAAGGGCGAATGACGCACTTCGAGCCGGCCGATTTGCCTGACCTGGTTCTCGGGCAAATTTTTCTGGATGCGGTGGAACAATAGGGGCTCCGATCCTTCCGTCGCTGAACCACAGCCGCAGCAAGGATCGAAGGCCTTGGCCCTGAGCGCAGGAGGCGGCGGGGCTGGATAGGCGTCAAAAGCCGGAAACCCGCTACTCGTCCTGCCGTGAAACCAAAACGCCGCTCATCAGTCGTCCTGCTGCCTGCGGTGGCGGTGTTTTTCGATTTCCTCGGGCTCTTCATCGTCGATCCGCGTGATGTTCGAGGCATTGTGGTCTGATCGCAGGATCTCATCCAGTTTGGCGTGAATGGCCTGAGTGTCGCGGTGCTCGGCACGCTGGATGAACAGCGTCATGGCCCACGTAAACAAGGTAGCCGCTCCATGCCAGTCCAGGGTCTGTCGCTCGAAGATCATCCAAAGGATTGCGTAGACCAACAGGATCAGGAATGCCGCGGGGCGGGAGGTTAATGTGCCGATTGAGGTAAGCACGCCGGTGACGGGATGATTGGCCATGCGAAAGAACTCGCGGCAGTGACCGTGGTTCCCGACCGCAGTGCATCGCGCCGGCACGAGCCAGCTAGGCGCGACGGATGAATTCACGGCGCAGTGCTTGCCGATCGCAGCTACAACGATGACCACTCGATTGCCGGGCGCGCAATCATCAGCCAGAAAATGGCGAGCACGGCGCCGAAAGCTGGGAAGCCGAAGACAAACCAGCGTCTGAACAGCTGATGGTAGCGCTCGGGAGGAGGTTGGTTGGAGAGTGCGGCCTGTGTGGCTAGATTTCGCATCTCGATCTGCATCCACACGACAGGCAGCCAGAACAGGCCCGTTAAGATGTAGAGCAGGATCGAGAGAACGATCCATCCTTCGGACAGCGAATACCCCGCAACCCTAGCGAGGCCCAGTCCGGTCAGAGGTTGTGCGACAACGGCCGTAGCCGTGAACAGGAAATCAGCCAGCACGACAATTCGGGCGATGGCTGCGATCGTCGCGGCATTCCCGGTCCGGTGTGCCAAAAGCATGAAAAAAGCAATGCCGGCACCAGTTCCGAGCAGCACAGCAGCGCCGATCACGTGCAGGTATTTAAGCACGAAGTACATCATCAGCGTTCCTCCAGAATGGCCAGCGCTGCAAAATGCAGAACGAGGATCGGGAGGATTTTGATCAGCGGCCCGAGTGGCTCAAGCCAAAGATCCGGCCGCAGAATGCTCCCAGCGGTCGCATAGAAAAGCGATACCGCGATTGCGCCGAAAAGACCAAGCCGGCTGGTTGGGCGCCAGGCGACAAGCGCCCCGACGGCGATGTCAGCCAGCGCGCCGGCGACTACCGCCGGTTCGGCCAAGGGGCCGGCAGCAGTGCCAATCAGCAAGTCAACTCCGCTGCGCCAGCCGGCGGTGAGGGAAATCATGCCGGTCATGATCCAGAAGAGCGGCAAGACGACAAAGAGCGCCGGCTTGACGAAGTAAAGACCGGCGAACCATCGCTCCTGCACGGTCGCAGGATTTAGACGCAGTGCAGATGTAAGACCTGATGGTTGAATGCCGGTCGCCGTCATCCACGGCTGGGGATCGCCGACAGCGCCACGGGCAATCTCTTTTGCTGCATTGCTGCGCATGGGCGGGCGCCAGCCCAGCTGAGCCGCGGCATCCCCGAACCTGTACAAGATAGCTGCGGCCCAATTCGGCAAGATGAACTCCCGAGCACTGCTCCATCCGAACCAGCGGCGATAGCGACCCACGACCTCGCTCATCGAAAGTGCCTCGGGCCCAGCCAGGTCCAGCGTGAGGTGCGATGGGCTGCCGGGTTTGAGGAAGAACAGGACGGTGGAGATGACGTCATCGAGTTGGACGACTTGGAGATGGCCCGTGCCGGGCATCAACGGCAAGAGCGGCAAAGCCGCGAGGCCGCGAAACAGTGCACTTGCGCCGAAGGCCGGCCTTCCCAGCACTACGGAGGGGCGCAGGATGACCCAGTCAAGGCTACGTGCCATCAGTGCTTCATCGCCAGCAAGCTTGCTGGCGGAAAAGGCGGACGGCTGCTGGCGATCGACCCCGATGGCAGAAAAGTGAATCACCTTGTTCACACCTGCTTGCTCACACGCGGTGAAGAGAGCCGAGGCGCCGGTAGAATGGACATGCCGGGTGTTTTCCCGGGCACTATCCTGCAGGACGCCGGCACAGTTTACGACGGCGTCCACACCGGCGAGATAGGGGATCCAGTCCTGAGGTCGCAAGGCCCGCGCGATATCCAGGGAAACGGTTTGGATCTCCGGGTGGACGCCAGTGTCTGGGTGGTGAAGCACGCGAACCACTTCATGACTCTCGCCGGCCAGGCGCGCGCAAAGCGCGGCTCCAATCAGACCTGACGCGCCGGTGACGAGAATTTTCATTCCTTCCTCCAGCCGTTCGCCAGCGCGTGCCCGTCCATCAACCCAGCGGCTGCGCCTGGGACAACTCTAGCAAAGCCGAAGCCGGTAGTCTCACGCCGGGTGGAACAGGTTCCGGGCATCAACGCAGCCAAAGGTGAGCCGGTAAAGTGCGTTCGCATCTGCAGGTCAACTTCGCCGGAAGTTCGTCGCCGGCTCGGCGCAATCGCGGAGGTCGTTATGAATGTGAGTTGCAGCCTTGGCGGCGTCTCCGAACGCAACAGCAATTTGATTGAGCCCCTCGGCCACGTCGCCAATGGCATAGAGTCCTGGCGTTGAAGTCTCAAGGTGTCGGTTGACCAGGACATAGCCTTCTGCGTCACAGTTAGCCCCCAGAGCAACCGCTAGTCCGGAGCGTACGTCGCTGCCCATCGAAGGGTACACCACATCGATGTTGCGCATCGGGGCGCCCTCGGCCATGACGACATCGAACCCGGTTCGTCGAGGGATCAGGTCATCGACAGCGTCCCAGATTTCAACTCCGCCTGCCAAGGCGGCGCCGCGGGCAGCTTCGGAAACATCATCCTGGTTATTGGCGAGCAAGGCGACCTGACTGCCATATCCCTTCAGGAACAGAGCCTCCCTGACGGCGAGATGCTCCGGACCAACAACGCCGATGCGGCTACCCCGGGCCTCATATGCATCGCAAACCGGGCACAGTCTGACAATGCCGGTTGCGATCGCCTCCTCCAGTCTTTCAATGGGAGGTGCCTTGTCCACAATGCCCGTTGCCAGAATCACGCGCCTTGCTTGGACAATCCCGCAGGTGGTCGTCAGAACAAAAAACCCCTCGCGTTTTTCGGCGTGGCCTACGCAACCATGGACAAGGCTCGCGCCGTATAGCTGTGCCTGGGCTCGTAGGCGGCCGAGCAGTTCTTCCCCGCTGATGCCGTCGGGGAAGCCGGGACAGTTACGGGATTTTGGGATGAGCTTGGCACGCGCATGCCCCGCGTCGAGCGAGATCACCGAACGCAGAAACCTGGCTAAATACATGGCTGCAGCGAGCCCCGCGGGGCCGCCGCCGACGATGGCAACGTCAAAAACTTGTGCGCCCGAAAAGCTTGGTTCGCCCGAAAAGCTTGGCATCGGGCCTAACTTCAACTCAACGAGCTTGTTCCACAGGGTCGAAATGGACGCAATCAGGATGCACACTGCACAATAAGAGTGAACTCCAATCGAGTCGTGAAGAGAAAGGCCACTGCCTCATCAAGCCTGCAAAAACCTCGTGGCTCCCAACGCTGTGAGTACAGCACCACTGGGAAAGTGAACGCATCATGGAACTTCGGCTCATCGTCGCGCTTAGTTTGGCGAAAGGGTGGTCTGAGATGAGCGCGACCAGAGAGTTTTTTCAAAACTGGCTACAGGAGAATGTCGGCACACTTCCTGGTCGAGAGGAAGTCAGCGTCGCGGTGCTCGCTCAGCAATTCGAGCAAGATGCCGAGGTGGCTGGTTATGGGCGTGAAGTAAGGGAGGACGAACTCGGAAACATCGAAGATGCTATCGTGCAAGCGATCGAGAACGCCGGGTCCGGGGTGCAGAGCCCGAGCTCCGAAAAGAGCGATCCGGCACCTGTAATGGACGCGTTGGAGGTCGATGATGCCAAGAGCGGACCGTAGCCCCTGACACCTTCTTCTGTTCGCCTGAACAAGCCCCCCGGGCTGCTATACGAGCTGAAAAACGGACCTTAGGTGCTTTCCCGTTAGTCCCATGCACCATTGAGGAACATTCCTGCCGCCACGGCGTTAGGAAAGTTCCTTCACACCCGGTGCGCCCGTGCTGACTGCTACCCTTCCAGGCGAATGGCTGACCCGGCATGATCAGGGTCACATCTCGCGGCGGGCCGCTCTTGCGGGTATTTGTTGCTGGCTATTGGGTGCTTCCGCAGAAGCCGCGCCACAGCCATCGCCGCTCGTGCGATTTGGCGTGCTGGGATTTGGCACCGCCGCCTGGGAAGTTGACGTCATGCGGCGACATGCGTTGGACACTGTGCACGGCGTATCAATCGAGGCTCAGCGGCTTGCCGGTACCGAAGCCGGTAAGACCGCATTGCTGGCGGGCAGCGTCGACGTCATCGTTTCGGACTGGGTGTGGGTCATGCGCCAGCGCAGCGAAGGCGCTGATCTGGTCTTCTATCCCTATTCTCGTGCCGTCGGCGCGCTGGAACTGCCGCAAGGCTCGCCCATTCGAACTCTTGCGGACCTTAAGGGCAAAAGGCTGGGGATCGCAGGTGGTCCGCTGGACAAAAGCTGGATCCTATTGCGCGCGCTCGGCCTCCGTCAGGTGAAGCGCGATCTTGCTGAAGAGGTGGAGCCAGTGTTCGGCGCGCCGCCTTTGTTGGAGCAGGAATTTCTGGCGGGGCGACTGGATGCACTGCTGACGTTCTGGAATTTCGCCGCCCGTCTCGAGTCAGAGGGGGCAAGGCCTCTGCTCAGTGTCGCGCAAATCCTGCAGGGGCTTGGCGTATCCGTGGACTTGCCGATGCTCGGCTACGTCTTCCATGAAAGCTGGGCGCGGGCCAACCCGGTAGCCCTCGCGCGATTCACGAGCGCGACCGCGGCAGCGAAGTCGCTGCTCGAGTCTTCGGACGACGAATGGCGGGTGCTCGCGCCCCAATTGGGCACGGACGATCCTCACCTACAGGCGGCGTTACGCGCCGCCTATCGAGCCGGAATCCCTCGTCGGTTCGGCAAAGACGAACGTGATGGCGCGGCCCGGTTGTTTGCAATCCTGGCCGAATTGGGCGGCGAGGATCTGGTCGGCAAGGCGACGAGCCTCGATCCTGGTGTCTTCCGGGCCATACCGGCTTGAGCTCGCGCCAATGACCGATGTCCCAGCGTTCCCCATCATAATGCAGCGTTCGCAATCCACTGCGGCATTGCTGACCATGGTGCTCGTCTGGCAGATTGCATCATCGATCGCCGCCGATCGCCTGTTTCCTGGTCCGGTCCAGGTTGTTTCGGTTCTCCTGCACGAAGTGGTTCGGGGCGAGCTGCCATACCATTTGGGCATCTCGCTTGCGCGCGTCGTGGCAAGCCTCGGGTCGGCAATCGTCATCGGCGCGGCCCTTGGCTACGCGGCAGGCCGCTCGCACAGAGCCGACATATGGATGAGGCCTTGGATCGTGTTACTCCTCAACATGCCGGCGCTGATCACGGTCATTCTAATTTATATCTGGCTTGGTCTTGCCGAGACCGCGCTTGTCCTTGCGGTCGCGCTCAACAAGATCCCCAATGTCGTGGTGACTATTCGTGAAGGCGCCAGCCGGCTGGACAAGGACTTTGCCGAAATGGCTGAGCTCTATCGCTTCGGGCGTGCTGCAAAGCTGCGGCATGTCGTGCTGCCGCAATTGGCGCCGTTCTTTCTCGTCACCCTGCGCAGCGGGCTGGCATTGACGTGGAAGATCGTGTTGCTCGCCGAACTGCTCGGCCGCTCCAACGGCGTCGGGTTCCAGCTACAGGTCTATTTTCAGAACTTCGACGTCACCCACATCCTTGCCTATGCGATCAGCTTCGGCGTTGTGATGCTTGCCATAGAGTATGGACTGCTTGTGCCGTTGGAACGTCGTCTGTTCGCCTGGCGACGCTGATGCTGAGGATCAGGATCGAGGACAAGACTTTCCCCGGTGACGACGGCCAGCGCCGGACGATCTTTCGCGCGCTGTCGCTTGATATAGCCGACGGACAGGTCTGCGTCCTGACCGGCCCTTCCGGTGTCGGCAAGTCGACGCTGCTGTCGATCGTTTCGGGCGTCGACCGCGAATTTCGCGGCAGCGTGAGCGGACGACCGCTTCCGATAGGCATGCTGTTCCAGACACCGAGGCTGCTGCCCTGGCTCACCGCCTTGCGCAATGTAGAGCTGGCCATCCCGGATCGCGCGCCCGATGCGGCCCGGTGGCTTGCCGCTGTCGGTCTGAAAGGCAATGAGAAGAGCTATCCGCAGCGACTCTCGGGCGGTATGGCGCGGCGCGTAGCGCTTGCCCGGGCGCTCGCCATGGAGCCTGCGCTCCTGCTCCTCGACGAGCCATTCGCTTCACTCGACGAGGCGACCGCGCAAGCCATGCGCTGCCTGCTGCAGGATTGTTTCGCCAGTCGGCGGACTACCACGCTGCTGGTTACGCATGATCTCGCATATGCCTCGTCGCTGGGTGATCGGGTTATTGTTCTGGAGGGATCGCCGGCGCGCATCGTGCGCGATGTCGCAATCTCTCGTGGCGATGAAGCGGGATCGTCGCGCTTTGGGCTGGGGGCGACACAATGAGACTGTTGCTGGGCCTTCTCTTTCTTTTGCTGATCACCGGCCCTGGCGTCACCGAGCAACAGACGATGGTGATCGGGTATATCGGCCAGGAGCGCAAACCGGCTCTGCCCCTTGGACCCCTTGATGAAACCGTCACCGATGACGGCCTGCAAGGCGCACGGCTCGGCATTGCCGACGACGAAAGCACCGGCCGGTTTCTTGGGCAGAAATTTCGGCTGGAGGAAAGGATATTGAAACCAACCGAAACGCCGGACGACGCGGTAAGACAATTCGCCGATGCCGGCATCGCCTTTGTCATCGCCGATCTCGACGCCCGTCAGCTTCTACAGGCCAGTGCCGCGCCCGGTGCCGAGCAGATGACGTTGTTCAACAGCCGGGCGCCGGACGACGAGCTTCGCCAGCAGGACTGCCGTCGGAACGTGCTGCACACGATCCCGAGCCGCGCCATGCTCGCCGACGGGCTGGCGCAATATCTCGCCTGGAAGCGCTGGCAGCGTTGGTTCCTGCTTGTGGGGCCGCATTCGCAGGATCAGGCGATGGCTGCGGCCTTTCGACGGGCGGCGGCTCGCTTCGGAGCCGAGATCACGATCGACCAGCCGTGGACATTCAGGCCCGCCAACGGACGTGCCGATACAGGGCATGTCACGCTGCAGACCGAAATACCGGCGGTCACGCAGGTCAGCGACTATGATGTGCTCGTGGTCGCCGACGAGGCGGATGAATTCGGCGCCTATCTGGAGGGCCGCACTGCGCTGCCGAGAATCGTCGCCGGCACGCAAGGGCTTGTCGCCATAGGCTGGAGCGCTGTCAGCGAGGAATGGGGCGCCACGCAACTGCAGGACCGTTTCCACAGGCAGGCAGGGCGCTGGATGTTGCCCAGCGACTACGCGGCCTGGCTCGCTGTGCGCAGTATCGGCGAAGCGGCGACGCGCCTGCACAGTCTCGATCCCGCGGCAATCGGCAGATATATACGCGGCGACGCGTTTCTTCTCGCTGGCTTCAAGGGGCAGGGGCTTAGTTTCCGTCCTTGGGACGGACAGATGCGCCAGCCCATTTTGATCGCCGGGCCTCGCCTCTTGATTTCCAGCTCACCGCAACCGGGTTTCCTGCATCAGCGCACGCCGCTCGACACGCTGGGCATCGACCTGGAGGAGAGCACATGCAAGTTCTGATGACGCTGTTGTTGGCGGCGTTCGCTCTTGCTGCTCCCGCCGCCGCCGAGACCATCTACGTTTCCAATGAGCAGGATAATACCGTCGCGGTCGTCGACGGCGTGACAATGACTTTGCTGGCGACGATCGATGTCGGCCGCCGTCCGCGCGGGCTGGCGCTGTCGATCGACAACAAGATGCTTTTCGTCGCGGAAGGCGACGACAACCGCATCGACGTGGTCGACGTCGCGAAGCGGCGGGTCGTCGGGGAACTGCCTTCGGGAGCCGATCCGGAATTCTTCGCAGTCCATCCCGATGGCAAGCGGCTGTTCGTCGCCAACGAGAATGACAATCTGGTGTCGGTGGTGGACATCGCCGCGGCCAAGGTCATCGGCACCGTGGATGTCGGCGTCGAACCGGAAGGAATGGCGGCCAGCGCCGACGGCCGCTATGTCGCCTGCACTTCGGAGACCACCAGCATGGTGCATCTGATCGACGCAGGCACGCTTGAACTCGTCGACAATCTGCTGGTCGATACCCGGCCGCGCGCGGCTTTATTCTCGCCGGACGGTAAGCAATTCTGGGTGTCCTCGGAGATCCGGGGCACCGTCACCGTCTTCGACACGGCAACGCGCGCGCAGACCGGCAAAGTCGAGTTCGAGGTGCCGGGTATACGACGCGAGGGTGTGCAGGCGGTCGGCATGGCGACGTCCCGCGATGGCACGACCGTCTATGTGGCGCTCGGCCCCGCCAACAGGATTGCGGAAGTCGATGTGAAAACGTTGACGGTCCGTCGGCTCTACCTTGTTGGTCAACGACCCTGGCACGTGGCGCTCTCCGGCGACCAGAAGCGCCTGGTCAGCGCAAACGGGAATTCCGGCGACATCTCCTTCATCGATCTGGAAAACCAAGAGGTGGTGAAATCGCTGCCGGTGGGGCGGGGGCCGTGGGGCGTCGTGATCGGGCCATGAACGCCTTGTCGGTCGAGAATCTGGGCCATAGTTTCGGAAACCGGCGGGTTCTCGACGGCGTCTCTTTCTCTGTGACCCAAGGCAGGATGTGCATCTTGCTAGGCCGCAACGGCGCCGGCAAAACGACGCTGTTCTCGCTGATCACCGGTCTTTATCACGCCCGCTCCGGCTCGGTGCATGTCTTCGACCAGGCGATGGATGTCAACCCGTCCGCCGCGTTGGCGCAGATGGGCGTCGTCTTCCAGTTGCCGACCCTCGATCTCGATCTGACAGCCGGCGAGAACCTGCGTTACCACGCGGCCTTGCATGGGCTTAGCCAGGCCTTGAGCAAGGAGCGCTCCATCCACGAACTCGGCCGGCTGGACGTGCTGGACAGGATCGACGATCCTGCCCGAGCGCTTTCCGGGGGGCAGCGTCGCCGTGTCGAGATAGCACGCGCTCTGATGCATAGCCCACGCCTTTTGCTGCTGGATGAGCCGACCACCGGGCTCGACGTGCCGGGCCGCCGCGCGCTCGAGCGGCACGTGCGGGAGCTTTGCCGCGAGCGCGGCATTGCCGTCCTGTGGGCAACACATTTTCTGGAAGAACTAACGGCGGATGACGATGTGGTGGTGCTGCATCGAGGCACAATGCGGTGGGCCGGCCGCGCCGATCGTCTGGCTGCCGATCTCGGTGTAGCGAGCACGGGCGAGGCCTTCGCGTCGCTGACGGAGTCCGAATGAAAACGTCTCACGCGGTGCGCGCGCTCAACGGCATCCTGCGCAGGGAGATGCTGCGCACGTTGCGGCAACGCGGTCGGCTGCTCTCGGCGATGGTGCGGCCGCTGGTCTGGCTGGCAATCTTTGCCGCTGGCTTCCGCTCCGTTCTCGGTCTGTCGATCACGCCACCCTACCAGACCTATGTTCTCTATGACGTGTATGTGGTGCCCGGGCTAGCGGCCATGATGCTGCTCTTCCATGCCATGGCGAGTTCGCTGGCCATGGTCTACGATCGCGAGATGGGCAGCATGCGCTTGTTGCTGACCGCACCATTGCCGCGCTGGTACCTGCTTGCGGCGCGCCTGCTGGCCAGCGTGATCGTTGGCGTGCCGCTGGTCTACTTGTTTCTGTTGATCGCGCGTTTCTGGGATGTGCGGCCGCCCGTTCTCGGCTACGTCGCGGTATTTCCGGCGCTCGTGCTGGCGGGCCTCATGCTTGGCGCGTTCGGACTGCTTGTCTCCTCGGTTTCGACACAGATGGAGAACTTTGCCGGTGTCATGAATTTCGTCATCTTTCCGGTGTTCTTTGCCTCGACGGCGCTCTATCCGCTGTGGCGGCTTGCCGAGGCGGGACCGGTGCTGGCAACAATCGCCGCCTGGAACCCGTTCAGCTCGGCGGTCGAGCTGATACGCTTCGCGCTCTATCTGCGGTTCGATCCTGTCGCGGCGATTGTGGTCCTTGGCTGCCTCATCGCCTTCTTCCTCGCGGCGGTCATCGGCTATGACCCCGGCCGGGGCTTGTGGTCCCGGCGCGGCGGCGAGGGCTGATTTACCTCAAAGCATAGAGATAAGCGGCGATGTCCCGCGCCTGTTGCTCGGTGATCCTCGTCGACGGCATGGCCGTGTGCGGATTGACTTCCCTCGCCGAGCGTATCCAGCGGATCATGTTCTCCGGATTGTTTGCCAGCAGGCCACCGATAAAGACCCTGTCGGCAAGGCCACCGTCCAGGCGGGGTCCGACCTGGCCTTGCGCACCCGGCACGCCGGGTATCGTATGGCAGCCGGAGCAGCCATTCGCCGTCATGATCGGAATGGCGCGAGCGCCTACGCCCCCGGTCGCCGCATCCGAATCGTGCCGGACACGGTCGCGCCGGTCGGACCACAAGGTCGCCGCTGCTACAGCCGCGGTCAGCAGCAGGATTGCGGCAAGGGCGCCCCCGATCAGCCTACCCAGGTCGGAGCGCATGTGTTGCCTCCCTGGTTGCGCTGCTGCTTATCCACAGGCCGGCGAGCAGCAGGGCGGCGCCGCCATAGATCAAGCCTGCCGGAACCCACATTACCAATCCGGCGAGCTGCTGGTCCTCGATCGCGGTCATTCCCCACAATGCCGCGCCGGCGCCATTCTCCGGATACCAGAGTTTGGGCGAGATCAGGAGCAGGACACCGAGCAGGCCGGTATGGAGCGAGGTGAAGAAAAGATGCATGACGGAGTTGCCATAGGTCTGCTGTCGACCGGGGCGCGGTAGGAGCGCCCACCAGAACAGCAAGGCTGTGCCGAGGAAGCTCGCATGCTGGGCATAATGAAGAAAGCCCTGCTGGAGCGCTGACTGGAACAACGCCGGAATGTGCCAGATCCAGATGGCGACGCCGTGAATGATCGTCGCGTTGAGGGGACGGATCACCAGGGCCCAAACGGATTGCAGCGTCTTTGCGCGCGTGAGCTTGCCCGTCCCGCGGCGAAGTGCGGCCGGCAAGGACCAGAGCAGGACTGCGCCTGGGCAAGCGGCGACAAGGAGGGGCGCCGCCACCGCCATCAGCAGTTCATGCTCGATCATATGGGCGGCAAACACCCGCTCGCCGAGCGCATGGATGGGGCTGACCAGTGCTGCCGTCAGCACGCCCCAACCGGCGGCGAAAAACAACGCCTGCCGCATCCGCTCGGGACGGCCTCGGCTGCTGCGGCGCCACAACCGAGTCGCTCCGATGGTATAAAGGAAGGCAATCGCGGCCAGCGGAAACGTGATGGGAAATGCGAGCGTCCATCCGGCCTCGGGCGCGCCGGCGCCGTAGCAGATCGAGGTCGAGAAGAACGCGTCGAAGCTCATCGCAGGCACTCGTCGAGAATGAGAGCCGCGCTGCCTTGCACGATGATGACGAGGGCAAACAGCAATGCCGCAAGCATGCCGAGATCGGCGACGAACTGCTCGGTGCTGCGCGTGCGCTCAGGCTTGAAGGCGGCGCCGCCCTGCCGCTTCGCCCGCCATGACAAGGCACCGCCGAGCAGCGAAAGCACGGCGAGCACCAGTGCCACGGGAAGCACCACCGGCACCTGGCGGTTGCACTGCCATGGTACGAGTGCGTAGTTCAGCTGCGTCGAGATTGCCCAAGCCATCGGCCCCGACAGAAGACCAGCCCAGGACGTTCCCATTTTCAACGCACGCATCAGCCTAGCCTCGGCATCCAGTAGATGAGCAGATAGATCGGGATCCAGGTCAGCACCACGAAATCCCAATAGAAGACATTGTCGCCGACATCGCCGAAGCGCCGGCCGCTATAGCCATGGCGTGTGAACATCAGCACCGTCAAAACGATGGTGTCGCCGACATCGGTGATCAGGTGTGTGGTGTGCAGCCCGAGCAGCACCCAGAGCATCGAGCCATAGGCGTTCGTGTCCCAGTAGATGTTCAGCGCCGGGAATTCGAACCAGCGCACGACAAGCGGGGCCAGACCGAGCAGCGACATCACCACCAGCCCGATCCGCACCGGCACGATCGCGCATTGCTTGGCGTAGCCGTGGAGGATGTGGTTCGGCACCACGCTGATGATAAACAGGATGGTGACGATCGTCCCGGGCCAATGGTTGGGTTCCGGGGCGCTTAGACGCCAATTGGGCCACAAGGTCGCGAGATAGAGATAAGCGCCGGCGGCCAACGCAAAGCCCATGCCTTCCAGCGCCATGAAGCCGAGCGTTCCCCACCAGGTCGGGCTGCGCGGACCATGTCCAAAGGTTGGGAGGTCCGAAAGATCCAAGCTGGGACGCTCACTCATCCCTCATCCTCCGGGTCGTCCTTGGGCCAGAACCAGCCGATCAAGGTGATGGCGATCGGCGCGGCGCCCCAGACGATCGCCCAGGGCGTGAAGATCGAATAGACAAACGTACCGCCGACAGCGATTGCCGCCAGCAGCGGCCAGATCGACGGTGTCGCCGATTTCTCGCGAATGTCGGGGTGGGCTTCCGCCACGGTTGAGATCAACAGCTCACGGACATCGACGCGGAGTCCGGTCGCCACAGGCGGCGCCTCCCGTTCGGCCCAGAGCGGCTCGACGTGTGTGACAATCGGTATCCGCGCGAAATTATAGCTTGGCGGCGGCGAAGACGTCGCCCATTCGAGCGTACCGGCATCCCAGGGATTGTTTCCGGCCAGTGCGCCCTTCAACGCGCCGTGTACAAGATTGAACGTGAACAGTACGAAGCTGAGGAAAAAGAGCACCGCGCCGGCGCTGATGAACAGGTTGATGTTGCCCCAGCCAAGCTCGGCCGGATAGGTGTAGACCCTTCGTGGCATGCCCCAGAGCCCGACGAGATGCATTGGGAAAAAAGCCGCGTTGAAGCCGATGAAAGCCAGCCAGAAATGCCAGCGCCCGAGACGCTCGCTCATCATGCGGCCGCTGATCTTGGGGAACCAGAAATAGGCGGCGCCCAGCAGCGGGAAGACCGAACCGCCGATCAGCACGTAATGGAAATGGGCGACGACGAAATAGGTGTCGTGCACCTGGAGGTCCAGCGGCACCGAAGCGAGCATGACGCCGGTGAGGCCGCCGATGACGAAGATGAAAAAGAAGCCGAACACGAACAGCAGCGGCGTGCGGATCACCGGCCTGCCGTCCCACAAGGTTGCCAGCCAGCAGAAGATCTGAACGCCATTGGGGATGGCGATCAGCATGCTCGACGCGGTGAAGAAGCTGGCGCCGAGCTTGGGTAGCCCCGTCGCGAACATGTGATGGACCCAGAGGCCGAACGAAAGGAAACCGACGGCAATCAGCGACAAGACCAGCCCGAGATGCCCGAACACGGGACGCCGGGCGAAGACCGGGATGATCGCGGAGACCATGCCCGTCGCCGGCAGGAAGATGATGTAGACCTCGGGATGGCCAAAGAACCAGAACAGATGCTGGAAGAGCAGTGCGTCGCCGCCCTCGGCGGGGTTGAAGATATGTGTGCCGACCAGCCGGTCGAGGATCAGGAAGGTCGAGGTGATCATCACCGCGGGCATGGCGAAGACGACGACGAAGGAGGTAACCAGCATTGCCCAGACGTAGAGCGGAATCCTGTCCAGCGACATGCCGGGGGCTCGCTGCTTGAACACGGTGACGATGGTGGCCACCGCGACGGCCAGTGAGGAAACTTCTGTATAAGTGATCATCTGGGCCCAGACGTCGGCCCGCTTGCCCGGCGCGAATTCGGGGCCTGACAGCGGCACATAAGCAAACCAGCCGACGTCGGGCGCCATGTTGAGCGCGAAAGACACCCAGGCGAATATGCCGCCCGAAACATAGATCCAGTAGCTGAACGCGTTCAGGCGGGGAAAGGCGATGTTGCGGCTGCCGACCATCAGCGGGACGAGATAGATGCCTGTCGCCTGCACGATGGGCACGGCGAAGAGGAACATCATGGTCACACCATGCATCGTGAACAGCTGGTTGTAGAGGTCCGGGCCGATCAGACCGCGCTGCGGCCCTGAGAGCTGGATGCGCATGGCGACAGCGTTGAGCCCGCCCAGGCACAGAAACACGAAGGCGGTGATCAGATAGCGCCGTGCGACGACCTTGTGGTCGACGCTCGACAGCGCGCCGATGATGCCGGGGGGCGTGCGCCATGTCCGCGTCAGCCAGCGATCCAGGCTGGCATCGTCCATGCCGGTGTCGCGCGGTCCGTCATGCTCGGGTGCGACGTCGCCCGCGGTAGAGGTTTCACGCACCGGCGGCAGGTCGCGTTCGCTTGTGAGGTCCGCGCTGCTCATTTAAGCGCCTCGAGGTAGGCGACCATGGCGTTGAGTTCGTCGCCGCTGAGCTCCACCACCGGCATGTGGGATCCGGGCTTGATGCCCTGTGGGTCGGCTATCCAAGCGGCGAGATTGCCGCGGCTCATTGTCAATGTCCCGGCGGCAAGCGTCTGCCGGCTGGCTATATGGGTGAGGTCAGGGGCGACCGTTCCTCCGGCAGGCGTGCCGCCTATTCTGTGACACATCACGCAAGGGCGTTTCAGAAACAGATCCTGGCCGGCCTTGGCCTCGTCCCCCGTCGGAGTAGCGGCCGGCTGCAACTGGTCGTTCCACCAGGCGTCGAACTTCGCACGCGGCTCGGCGATGATGAAGGTACCCATGTTTGCGTGCTGCGCCCCGCAGAACTCGGCGCATTGACCTCGGTAAACACCAGGCTTGTCGGCCTTGAGGTCGAGCACGTTCATGTGGCCGGGAATGAGGTCGAGCTTGCCCGAAAGGCTCGGAATCCAGAAGGAATGGATGACGTCGGTCGAGGTCAGAAGAAGCCGCACCGGCTCCCCGGCTGGGATATGGATCTCGTTCGCCGTGGTCAGGATGCGGCTTGGCGTGGCATCCTCATAGCGCACCTCCCACCACCATTGATGGCCGGTGACCCGAATGGTCAGTGCGGCATCCGAGCCGATCGCGGCGAGCGTCCTGTTGGCGAAGAAGCTCAGCAAGGTCAGTCCGATCAGGACAATGGCGGTCAACCCGACGGCGGTCATCACCGCGCGCAGCTTCCGGTCGTCGGCGCCGGCCTCGATCGCGAGCGGCTCCGCCTGCGCGCGCGACCGCATCATCAAGGGCACGACGAGGGCGATCATCACCAGCACCCACACCACGGCGCAGAGCGCGGTGAAGAACCAGATCAGCCACGCCAGTTCGCTCGCCGCGGGACCTTTCGGGTCGAGGGCGGATTGCCAGCCCGCGCATCCCTGGAGCAACAGAGCCCCGGCGGTGGCGAACGCCATCGAGACGAGACGTTTCACGGCGACTTCCCCAGCGTGGCCGCGTCGGGCATGCGGTTTTCCGAAGGATGCGCCATCATGTCGTCATTGCGTTGCGGCGCGGCGGAAGACGGCGCGTTGCCGCTCAGCGAGCGCACGAAAGCCGCAAGCTCCCAGATCTGGTCGTCGGGAATTTTGTCGCGGAAGCTCGGCATGCCGTTTGGCCGACCGTCGCGGATCGTGGCATGGATGCTTTCGATCGAGCTGCCATAGAGCCACTTCTGGTCCATCAGGGCCGGCCCCATGCCGCCGCCGCCATTGGCGTGGCATCCCGAACAGTTGAACCAGCCGAAAAGCCGTTTCCCTTCGCTCATATGGAAGGCGTTGGCCTCGAAGCTCGCCGCCTTGTTATCGCTGGCGGGGGGGCGCTGTCCGCCGGGCTCCAGCGTGGTCACAGGCGTCGGCTGCTCGCCCGATCCGAGCGCCGATTGCGGGCGCGTGTCACGTTCCTCGCGCTGGCAGGCAGCGAGCGCCAGGACTGGAAACAGGAGCATGGCCACAACGGCTCTCATCGCACCGGGCTCCCCGAGGGATCGAGGCGGGGCACGCCATACTGTGACAGCAAGGCATCTATCTCGCCCTTGTGCCTGGACAGGGCGCCATTGACATCGCCGCGCAGCGCATCGTCTTCGCGGCGGACGCCCATCGAGATGTCATAGATCATCGGCAGTTGCGGTCCATCGATGCGGGGCGCAACCGGCGTGATGCGGAGCGGCACCTTCTGCCTTGCGGCGAAGTAGCCGGCGAGGGGGCCCCAGACCACGGCAAGGTCGATCTCGCCACTCGCCACCGCTTCGACGATGCGCGCCGGCGGGTTGGGGGCGGAATAATCGCCATAGACCGGATAGCCGACGAGGTGCCCGACGATACCGCGGCGGCCAAGCGCCTGGACCGGAGGCGAATTGGCGCCATCGTCGCCGATGAGCTGAACACCGATCCGCATGTCGCGCAGCCGCGGATCATTGAACGATGCTACGTCGGGGCCGTCCCTGCGGGTGACGAAGACATAGGACGATCGGTAGTAGGGCGTGGTGGTGCGCAGCATTTCGAGGTTGCTCGGCGTGCCCGGCACGAGATCGCACAGGCCCGCCTTCAGCGTGTTGCGGATGAAGCCGCGACGCTGCGCCCACCAGGTATAGGTCAGCTTGGCGCCGAGATCGGACGCAACGATTTCGGCGATCCTGTTCTCGAAGCCCTGACCTGCCGCGTTGGAGAACGGCATGTTGTTCGGATCGGCGCAGACCCTCAACTCACGTGCGTCGGCTGTGGCCGTCAAGAACACGAAAGTGATGGCGGCCATGCCGATCGCCAGCCGTTGACACGCCTTTCGCGCCGGACCTACGGTCAAGTACAATCCATCAAGGCAGCCGGAACACATAAAGCGTGCCTCCCGAGGTTGTCGCGTTCTTCAGATCCTTCATGGCATTGACGAAACCGAGCGCGGCGGTGGCGTCACGCGGGTCAAGATCGCCCGATACAATTGCGCCGGCCCAGCCGCCGACGCCTGAGAGGATGGCGACATATTGGTGCCCGTCGGGACCGCGATAGGTGATAGGCTGGCCGATGATCCCGGACGAGGTCTTGAACTGCCAAAGCAGGTCTCCGGTCTTGGCGCTGACCGCCTTGAACCAGCCTTCCATCGTGCCATAGAAGACAACGTCGCCGGCGGTCACCACCGCGCCGCTCCACACCGGGAAATTCTCCTTGAGGCTCCAGGCGGGTTTCTCCGCGGCGATGTCCCAGGCGGTGAAGGCGCCGCGATTACCGCCGGGCCCTGGTATCATGCGGACGTTCATGCCCACATAGGGCGTGCCGGCGATGTAGTTCACCTCGACGCCTTCTTCATCCATGCACAGATTGTTGTGCGGGATGTAGAGCAGGCCGGTCTTCGGCGAGAACGCGGAAGGCTGCCAGTCCTTGAGGCCAGACGCCGTCGGACAGATATCGCGAACGACCTTGCCGGTGCCGGTCTTCTTGTCCGGATTTACGATCAGCCGACCGGTTTTCAGGTCCACACCTTTGCTGGAGTTTACGGGACCAAAGGGTTTTGCCGACAGCACCTCGCCGGTGGTCCGGTCGAGGATGTAGAGATAGCCGTTGCGCTCCGGCCGGATCAGCACCTTGCGCGGCTTGCCCTGCCAGGTCATGTCGAGCAGGATCTGCTCGTTGATGCCGTCATAATCGTGGAGGTCATGCGGGCTCCATTGATAAAACCATTTCGCCGCGCCGGTGTCGGGATCGCGCGCGAAAATGCCAGACGTCCACTTGTTGTCGCCCGGCCGCAAATCCGGATTCCATGGTCCGGGATTGCCGGTGCCGTGGAAGATCAGGTTCAGATCGGGATCATAGGAAATCCAGCCCCACATGTTGCCGCCGCCGATCTTCCAGGCTTCCGGCGGCCATGTCGTGACGCCAAGATCCTTGCCTTTGTCCATGTCGTAGTGCGGCTTGAAGTCCGGTCCGATCAGCACGTCCTTGTCCGGCCCGGTGCTATAGGCGATCCAGACGACATGACCGTCGCCGGCGTCGAGCGCCTTTACCCAGCCGCGAACGCCCATCTCGCCGCCGGAATTGCCGACCAGCACTTTGCCCTTCACCACAAGCGGCGCCATGGTGATGGTCTCGCCGATGTTGATGTTGCCGACATGAGTGTTCCAGATCGGCTTGCCCGTGTTCGCATCAAGGGCAATCGTGTGGCCGTCCAGCGTATTGAAAAAAATGCGCCCGTCGGCGAATGCCACCCCTCGGTTGACGACGTCGCAGCAGGCCACCCCCTGTGCTGCCGGCTCCGGATTGGGTTCGTACTTCCACTTCATCGGGGCGCCGGGCTTGGAGAGATCGAGCGCATAGACCAAGTTGGGAAAGGGCGTCACGATATACATGGTGTTGCCGACGACCAGCGGCGCTGCTTCCTGGCCCTTGTTCACGCCTGTCGAGAACGTGAACGCGACCTGCAGGTTCTTGACGTTGCCTTCATTGATCTCGGAGAGTTCGCTGAAGCGCGTCGACGCGTAGTTCTTGGCCGGCATCGTCCATTGGCCGTCATCGGGTGGCGAAGCTGCGGCTGGCGGTACGATCGCTGGTGTTTTAGGAGGCTCGGACGCAGCGCCCAGAAGCAGCAGGCAGGCGAGCAGCGTCACCAGAAGGATAGCGCCAAAGGAATTCCCGGCTGCCAATTTGCGGGTACGTCGTTCTACTTCAACGCGCGTTAATGCCAACTGCGGCATAGCTTTCATTTATTGATCGAGCCTCCCACGCCGGCGCCGAGTTCGGCGGCGATGTCGGCCTCCGTTCCGGCACAAAGCGGATGGCCCCAGCCCGAAGCGCTTTTGCCGCCGGGGTCCAGATCGTAGACAATGGCATCCTTGCGATTTGGATTGACGCCTGCCGGGACCTTGTCGAAGCCGAGCGCCGCGCGGATACGCCAGGCGACATTGTGATCGGCGCATGAGGAATCGCCTGAAACGCCGAGGCCGCCGACAATGCTCTTGCCGTCGTAGAGGGCAAGCCCGCCGCCAAACACCACGACGCCTCCGATCGGCTTGCCGACGAGCGGGTCGCCGGCGCTTCCGAACGTTTTGGGATCGCCCGTATAGGCCGCGGCCTGGTTGACGGGATTGGTCTCCTGCAGGCCAAATAGCGGCCCGCCCGGCTGCACCCCCGCATAGAGATTGGCCGTAGAGAGGGCCATCTGAGCCAGGCTGAGACCGTTGGCCGTGTTGGCTTTCTCCGCTGCTATGAGCCGACTTCCCGGCCATTGCGAGTCGGGGGTGGGGCCGCTGAACGCAATCGCGCAGACAGTGCCGTCACGGGCAACGATGGCTGCCCATTCGTTGGTTTCAAAGCCGCCATTGGCTGGTCCGCCGCTTGCCTTCACGTTGGCTTTGAGGGCTGCAAGCAGCTTATCGTGATCGGCCGGACAGGGCTCCTGCGCCATGGCATCGTGCCCGTGGAACAGGCCACCCATCAGCAACAGCAGGCCAAAAAGAGGTACGAAAAGCTGCGAGCGATACATTGTCCTGGCATTCGTTTACATAACAAGGACCACCCCGGCAGACCGCAGAATGCGAGGATACGTCCAGTGCGTCAGTGCCTAACTCGCGTAATGCTTCTATGTTCCTGCTTTGCATAAAATTCATGCAGTTGGATTTGGGTGCAGGTGTTCAATCAAAGCATGGGACCTGGACACCCGTGGCCACATGCCAAGCAATGAGGCAACGCGGCTGATCCGGGAAAATGCGATCGGGACAGCGCAGACGCACCCGCCCTGACAAACCCTGTTGCCTTGTCACGGCGTTCGACGATGGATGATCTCTTCAATAAGTTTCGCGTCGGCTTCGTATTCCGCGGCCCGCGCAGCCATTTGACTGGCCAGGCTGTGTCTTTCCCGCGCGGCTTCGCGTTTTGCCGTACGTTTCGCCAACTCAGCCCGCTGCTGGTGCGCTCTTAAAAGGCTCCAAAGAGCCTGCTCCGCATCGTCAGCCTGGGCCTGCATCAAAACGTCTGCTCCGAACGCATGTCCGGTGTGGCAGCGGTAACGGGTAATCGGCCCGTCTTCTATCTCCCATAGGGGGCCATGACATTCGGGGCAGACAAATGTCGAGGGGGTGCCAAGCTGGCCTTCGGTCAATTCCATTGTGCTGTGCTCCTGAGCTGCAATCGCTGCCTCAAGGCGGATGCCGGACGGGATTTCTGGTGTCGGTCCTGCGATTTCGGAAGCAAGCCTGTGCAACAGGCCAGCCATTTCGGACAGAGGGACGCAATGGTCGATTTCCACATTCTGCAAGGCGCTCAGCGGCATATCGGGTACTGCGGCGTCGCCGGGGTCCTGGACTACGCTGACGCCTCCGCACATCTTGATTGCGTGCAGGCCGGCGGTGCCGTCGGAGAGGCTGCCTGTGAGCACGACGCCGATCACGCTGCCGCCAAAGCTGCAGGCCGCCGATCGAAACAGGGGGTCGATGGCGGGGCGCGCCAGGTTCTCGCGCGGCCCGCGCCGCAGCAGCATATGATCGTCATGTAACAGAAGGTGAGCTCCGGGCGGTGCAACGAAGATGTGCCCGTTTTTAACCTTCATGCCGTTGGAGGCATTTGCAACGGGCATGTTGGCAGCGCGACCGAGAATGTCGCCGAGGTAACTCGTGGGACCAACGTGCTGTACGACGAGGAGAGCCGCCGGGATGTCCGGCGAAAGATCGCGGACAAGTCTCTTCAGCGCGTCGACGCCGCCGGCCGATGCTCCGATTGTCACGATGCACCGGTTCTCGCAACCGTCGGGACGGACCTTGTCCGGCTGGCCCGCACGCTCCGAATCTGATCGTGGTGCGGCGGTGGCCATGGTTGCTTCACCCACATTCAGCACAGATGTCGATGCGAGCGCTCCGGCCAGTCCGTTGCTGGTCGGCGCCCTGCCTTCGTCGGTGTTAGCTTCCGGCCGCATCGCGGAACATAGATGCCCGCAATGATGTCGGCTCTGTACTAACGCCTACGTGCGCGTTTGACAGCAGCCTCTGCCACGGCCGGGGCCTCCTGAATGCTTGCCGCGCCGCCGAAATCGGCGTTCTTGGTACGGCCAGCTCCCGGGCCTGCTCCTAGATCAGCGCCTGTTGTCGGATCGGAAGCCGGATCGGAAAGCGTACGGTCGGCCATCCTGGCCACCACCTTCAGGTCTTTGGCCCCCAGCTTGACAGTTGCCAGGCCGTCTCCGCCGTCGACGGGCATCACCTCTTCAAGGTCATCGATCCGATCCCACTCTTCGCCGGAATTCCATGGGCCAGCGACATCGCCGTCGCCTTGAGAGGTGTTGACATACATGCTGGCGTACTTCTCTACGCCTGGGAGCTTGCCGGAAGGGAAATTGTTTTCGATCGCGTAGAGTGCTTTCTCAAACGACTTCTGGTGCGCGATCTCGCGGGTCATCAGGAAGCCGAGCGCGTCCTTGATTCCCGGGTCGTCGGTGATGTTGATGAGGCGTTCGTAAACGATCTTGGCGCGGGCTTCGGCGGCGATATTCGACCGCAAATCCACCGTAGGTTCACCGCGCGAGTCGACATAGGCCGCGGTCCAGGGAACGCCGGCTGAGTCGCACAGCGCGGGAGCGCCGCCGAACAGAATTGATTCCTTGGCTGTTGTGCCGCTGGCGCCGATCATCAGGTAAAGGTCGGCTTCCTTCATTTGGCCCTCGGCCAGCTGTGCCTTGAGCCCCTTGTTGAGCATGGTGACGATTGATCCCACCACTTCGAGATGGCTGAGTTCTTCGGTCGCAATATCGAGCAACATGTCGCGACGGCCAAGATCGTCCTCGCCAAGCCCTTGCGTGAAATAGCGCATGGCCGCTGCAAGCTCGCCATCGGCGCCGCCGAACTGTTCCATGATCATGCAGGCCAGGCGAGGATTCGGCTCCGAGACGCGAACGGTGTATTGCAGGCGCTTGTTGTGCATGAACATGGACATCTCTCCGGTTAGATCATCCGAACATCCCGGCAAGTTGATTGTTCCATCCGGCCATCGGCCAGCGAGCATTTTTACGGCAGCTTCAGTGTTGAGCATCGCAGGGAGCCAGAGGCGGCATTTATTTGTCGCCGGGATTTTCCGACTGGCGACCGGCGGCAACGAGATTTCGATCGTGCTGCGCCATCACGGCAATGAGCAAGGCGGCGGATGGGCAAGAGGTCGACAAAATCTGGAGGGATACTGGCTCGGAAAAGTGAAGCCGGGCCATGTCAATATGATGTCGGTGTCCGGCCCTTTTCGCTGCACACCCACGCGGCAAACGGCGTGTTCGGTCACGGGGCGAGCGTCGCGGGCTGTTGCCCGTTCACTTTCGATCCAGCACCTTCCGGACTTTCTCTGCCAATTCGTCGATCGTGTAGGGCTTGGTCAAAAGTTCGGTTCCGAAATCGAGCGTGCCGTTGTGGACAATCGCATTTCGTGTGTAGCCGGTGGTGTAGAGCACTTTTAGCGACGGGTGCATTGTCTTGACCTGATCCACCAGCTCCCGGCCCGACATCTCCGGCATCACCACGTCGGTGAACAGAAGCGACGGCACTTGCCCGCTTTCGACGGCCACCAGCGCTTCGCGTGGACCTTGCATTTCCAGCACGGAGTAGCCCAGTTCCCGCAGCGCTTCCGCGGCCATCAGCCGGACGCGATCTTCATCCTCGACAACCATGATGATCTCGTCTGCACAGCCGGGGTGCTCGCCTGCCACGACGTCGATTTGGCTGTCGAGCACGCCATGGTGCGAGCGCGGCAAATATATTTTCAAGGTGGTTCCGATGCCCTGCTCGGAATAGATCTTCACACTGCCGCCGGACTGGCGAACAAACCCATAGACTTGGCTGAGTCCCAGCCCGGTGCCTTTGCCGACCCCCTTGGTGGTGAAGAACGGATCGAAGGCTCTTGCGACAACATCAGCAGTCATGCCCGTTCCTGTATCGGTGACCGCTATCATCACATACTGGCCGGAGGGGATCGCGTTCTCCCTGGCATAGCGATCGTCGACGTGGGCGTTTGATGTCTCGATCGTCAGCTTGCCGCCAGCAGGCATGGCATCCCTTGCGTTGACGCAAAGGTTGAGCAGCGCGCTTTCCAATTGCCCTGCGTCGGCCTCGACATGCCATAGGCCCGCAGCGAGCACGGTCTCGATCTGGATGGTCTCGCCAAGCGTCCGGTTCAGCAATTCGCTCATACCGGAGACGAGGCGATTTGGATTCAGCCGCTTCGGCGCCAGTGGTTGCTGGCGGGAAAAGGCGAGCAGTCGCCTGGTAAGTTCTGCGGCACGTTGTGCTCCATCGATCGCGCCGGTTACGAATTGGTGGACGTTGGTATCGCCGTTTCTGAGCTTGCGCTGCACAAGGTTCAGGCCGCCGATGATGACGGCCAGCATATTGTTGAAGTCGTGCGCGATGCCACCGGTGAGCTGTCCGACAGCTTCCATCTTCTGGGCTTGGCGCAGGTGCTCTTCTGCTCTGGCGCGTTCCGCAACTTCATCTTTGACACGTTGTTCGAGCGTGCCGTTGAGTGTCTGCAGCGCCTTGAACAGCCGGGAGTTGTCGATGGCCGTCGCGGCATGGCCGGCAAGCCCCAGCAAGGCCGCTTCTTGCTGTTCGGCGAACACGCCGGTCTCTGAATGACCAAGGAAGAGGCCGCCCAGGACCTCGCCCGAACGCGAGACGACCGGCACGGCGAGATAGGAACGCACCGGCAGATGGCCCTCCGGCATTCCCTTGCGGGGCCAGTTCTTTCCGTAACGGGGATCCGTGAGGATATCATCGGAACGCACCACGCTTGTTCCGCGGAAAGTGGGCTCGAACACCGCGGTGTTGCGCGGCATCGGAAAGTTTTCGAAAGCAGAACGAGGTGCCCCCGACAGGGCGTAGAGCACATAGCTGTCGCCCTTGTCGTCGATCACATTGTAGAAGAAAGCTCCGAATTGTGCGCCCGACAGCACCACGCCGGCATCGGTTACCGTCTGGACAATTCGCTCCACGTCAAGCTCGGCCGCCACGGCTGCCGCAGTGGCGTTCATCAACTGAAGCTGATGCTCCACCCGCTTTCGCGCGGTGACGTCGACCACGGTGCCGATGAAGCGGATCGCACGGCCGGACTGGAAAAGCGCTTCCCCCGTTGCGGCAATCCAGCGCTCCTTGCCATCCCGAAGGCCGATCGTCCGGTATTCGATGTCGTAGCGGGAGGGGGTGCCCGGCGCGAGCGACTGGCGTACGGCCTCGTCGGCCCGTGCGCGATCTTCCGGGTGGAGGCCCGCCAGGAAGGCGCTTTCATATGTCACCTCCGCGTCCGGCGGCAAACCAAAAAGGGCTTTGCACCGGTCGTCCCAACGCAGCACTCCGCTGATGGGATCGTAATCCCAGGTGCCAATAGCGGCCGCGTCGGTGGCAAGCCTCAGCCTCTCCTCGCTGGCCCGTGCCGCCTGTTCCGAGCGAACGCGCTCGATGTGAGCCCAGGACCGCTCCGTCACCTCGGTCAGCAAGGACAGTTCGCGTTGCGACCAGACGCGGCGCTGCTTGTCGTGGATGGCCATCAGGGCAGTCAGTCGGCCTTGTTTGACCAAAGGCATACAGATGGTTGCCGTTATCCCGATATCCTGAAAGGTCTTCGCTTCCTCGGGAGCAATTTCCTCAAGGTTGTTGTTGATGATAAGCGGCTTGTTGGCGCTGAGGTTGGTGACAGCTAGGCGACCGAAATCGGCAAGACTGTAATATCCCCTGATGCTGGGCGAGCCAGGTGCGCTCCAATCGCCGCGGATGGTGAAATGGTCTTGGTCCTGCTCCATGTCGGCATAGGCGCAAATCGAGACGCCAAGATGTTCGCCGAGGAGCCGAGTGGTGATCTGCATGACAGCATCGGCGTCGGCCGCGAGGGCTATCTCCCTGCCGAGGCGGTCGAGAAAAGCAAGGCGTTCGGCGTTCTCACGCAGGGCCAGTTCGGCGCGAAGGCGTTCTATCGCCGTACGCGTCCGGTCCGCGACTGCCGAAATGAGGGCTACTTCCTCCGTCGCCCAGCGTCTGGGCGCGGAGTGGTTCAGGTATAACAGCGCCACCAGCCCGCCATGCTCGGTAACGGGCATGTTGATGACGGATTGGGCGCTGATGGCTTTGAGTGCCTCCGCATGGCTGCTGGTTCGCGGATCTGTCTCGGCGTTTTCAAAGACAACGGTTTCGCCTCGCTTCAAATCCTCGATATACGAGCCGTAGTTCCTGAAATTCAGCGTCCCAGCCAGGCTTTTGATGCCTGGCGCGTTCCAGTCCCTGTCAATGGTGATCGTTTCTTTCTCTAGATCGATCGTGCCGTATCCGGCTCGGCTGATGCCAAAATGGTTCCCCAGCAGTTCCGCGGCTGCGTAGGCCAGTTCTGCGGGATCCGTAATCTCGCGAATACGGTCGCCCAGCGCTGCCAAAAGCTCGAAGCGCTGCAGTTCAGATCGCGGATTGCTTGAAGTGGCCCCCATTTCGCCCCCGTTTTGCCCGGACTTAAATGCAGTCTGCGGCCAAGAGTTCCCCGCAGGACGGCAGTTTCTTTGGCGGGCCGGTCAGCCGAACACGCCGCACCGCGGTCATAGGTTAATGACAGCTTGGCGCGCTGTGGCGGATAAGGGGAAACCAGCGGGCACTTGACGAGCTCCCGCTGGCTGGGTGCCCGAACCGCACTTCACTCGTTTGGAGACGTTTGATGCTTGACCGACCCATTCTTACGAATACGGACGCTCTCTATCCAGACGACCTGAAAACGCTTCGGTCGGTTTTCGACGCGCTGTGTCAGGAATTTGAGATTTCGTCGGACACTACCGCGGCAGAATCCATCGCGCGAGAGCTGGTCAGACTTTTCCAGACCGGGATGACGGAAGCGGCCATGCTGATGATTGCCGTGCGCGCACGTTGGCAGGGTGATTGGAAAACGGGACGCAGCAGCGCTGCCCAGGCTTAACGGTCCCAACTCCATGGAGAAGGCCTACTTTAGCCGCTTGAGCCGGTTGTACAGCGTTGTCTTGTCTGGCGGAACAAGCTTTCGCCCCGAGAGTTGGGGTCGGCAGATGGTTTCCAACAGGCACGGGCATGGCGTTCGACAGAGATGGACCGAAACTCGCGACCGGGTTGCTCGCGGCCTCGTTGGCGGCGCTGGCGGCATACAACGCCATCCGCGCCAAACGTGCGATTGCCGGCCGGGCGTGCGGACGTGTGATGGAGATCGATGGTGTGCGGCTGCATTTTATCGAAGCCGGAACCGGCATGCCGCTCCTTCTCTTGCATGGCAACGGATCCATGGCGGAGGATTTCAAGTCGAGCGGCATCTTCGATGAGGCGGCAAAGACCTACCGGGTGATTGCATTTGATCGTCCCGGTTTTGGGCGAAGCTCACGGCCGCGCGGCCGGCGTTGGTCCGCTCGCGACCAAGCCGACCTTATACATGCCGCCGCCTGCGGGCTGGGTATAGAGAAATACCTCGTGCTTGGACATTCCTGGGGAGCTTGGATCGCCCTCGAATTGGCGCGCAGGCATTCTCAATCGGTCGTCGGCATCGTGCTGGTCTCGGGCTATTACTATCCGCCACCGCGGCTGGATCTTGCACTGGCCGCACTCCCTGCACTGCCTGTGATCGGCACCGCGTTTCGTCACACCTTGCTGCCCCCGCTTGTAAGGCTTGCTTGGCATCGGGCAATGGAGAAGATCTTTAAACCCGCCGTCGTCGCCGGCGACTTCGCCGCACTGGCCAAAGATGTCGCCAGCCGCCCTTCCCAACTGCGGGCGGTTTCTCTGGAGACAGCATCGATGCTGGCCGCGTCCCTCTTGGGAAAAGCCAACTATAGGGACATTGCCGTGCCCACCGGCATCATGGCGGGATCCGGGGACCGGTTGTTCGACGCGCAACGCGATGCACGACGCTTGCACGCGGAAGTCGGTGGGTCTCTCCTTGAGGTGGTTCCGGGCGCCGGCCATATGGTTCATCAGAGCGCCCCGCAGGCAGTGGTCGGCATGGTGCACACTATTGCAGGACGGCACGCCTTGTTCCAAGCGGGCCGTCGGCAGCGACCCAAGTCGTGTGCCGACGAGTTCAAGGCAGATCCGGCCTCGCGGGAGCCACCGGCGATAAGCGACGCCGCTTGCACGGAATGATCTCCAAACGGGGCTTTCAAATGAGCGACCAACGTCCAGCCGACATGCAGTCGGTGCTCCACCAGAACATACAGGCCCTGGTCGAGCACAGGCGGCAGCAAGAGGAGCACCAAGGCGTTCAAGCGTGGGTCGCCGGCGCTGTTTCGCGCTTCGCGGGAAGCATGACTTTCGTCTATCTGCACCTTGCAATTCTTGTCGTCTGGGTCCTCGCGAACCTTGGCGCGATACCAGCCGTCCCAGCCTGGGACCCGACTTTCGTGATCCTGGCCATGGTCGCCTCGGTTGAGTCAATCTTCCTGTCTACTTTCGTGCTGATCAATCAGAACAGAATGGCCGCCCACAGCGAGCGCCGAGCCGAACTGGATTTGCAGATCAGCCTTCTAAACGAACATGAAACCACGCGGCTGATCGAGATGGTGGCTGCCTTGACGGCGCGTCTGAATATCTCGACCCCGGCCGACAAAGAGCTGCCGGAACTCGCCGAGAATGTGGATCCCCAAAAGGTGATGACGCAGATCCAGCAAGCTTCTGGAGATCAGGAGAACGCTTGATCAAAGCGACCTCGTCGGCAACGGTTAAGCGTCGGCTACAACCTGTAATTCAGCCTCATTGTCCAAGGCTGTCGAAGCAGCTAAGCCGGTGTCGGCCTTTTCCAGGGTGGCTCCCCGACGTCACAAGTCCGCCGCGCAATCGAGGCAGCGTAGAGCTTCGATAACCAACAGGCTGCTGCGCGTCAGATGGAACCAAGTTGACGCCGAACTCGTATTAGCGGTGGCGGCTTGGGGAGATTCCGGATGAGCGAAGGTGCTGTTCTGATCGTCGAAGATGAGACAATGATCCTGCTCGACCTCGAGTCAGCTTTGGAGGAGGCCGGCTTCCAGGTCGTCGGCACTCGGAGTGCCGCCGAGGCGCTGGCGGCTTTCGACCCCGATCCGACCAAGTTCAAGGCCGTGCTCACGGACATCCGTCTGGGAGCAGGACAGTCGGGGTGGGAGGTCGCTCGGCACTTGCGAAGGTCCAACTCGACCATCCCGGTTGTCTATATCAGTGGCGACAGCGCGGTACACTGGGGAGCGGAAGGCGTGCCCAACAGCATAATGATCACCAAGCCCTTTTTTCTGCCGCAGATCATAACTGCCGTTTCTCAACTTTTAAACGCGCAGCAAGGTGCAGAAACTCACCTTTAGGAATCGGACCGCGGCTCCGCGAACACCACCGAACATTCTTCTTCGGCCAATCGGCGCCGTCCGGCGTAAAGCGTTCGCGTCTGCTTGGGTCAAATGTCGGCGGCCTCAACCAGATGTCGACCTCAGCTCCTTTCCCCTCGCCACCGGCTCGCATCCACTCGGGAGCCCTCCCGAAAGCAGGGGCGCTCATTGGTTGAGCTTTCGGTCGAGTTCGTCAAGCAATGACCGATGCTCGCTGGGCATGTCCGCGTCTGTCGGCAGATCCAGCAACTGGCGAAGCTGGCGACGATTGGCGTCCGATGAAATCCACTCCCGTATGAGGCGGGCTATGGCCTTTTGTTGTGCCTTGCCGATTTCTTCCATGTTAGATTCCGGGCTTGTCCGTTGGACGAACTCGGCGGCTCTTTGATGGTTCCCTGTCCTGTACACAAATCGAGGCACAATCTATGGGTTAATGCATGTCGCTCAAAAGTGGCCCTGGTTTTGAGACACGGCATGCCAGTGGATGTTTGCAGTCCCAGTCCGCTCGCCTAACGCTGCGCGTAGAGTGCAAATTTATACGTTCGATTTTACCCGAAGCGAGAGGCTCAGCCGCAAAATCTTGGCGCCATTTTCATCGCGCACTTCGATAAACAATTGCTGCCCGTCGACGCTCTTCAGTGACTCTCTCGTGAGGTCGACAAGGCCCTCGAATCCCGCGCGGCGGACCTCCTCGAGGCCAGCGCATTCGACACCTATTTCGTCCTCGAAGATGAGATCGCCATCGCCGCTGTCGAAGAAAAATCGTGCCATCGGAGAGCTTCCGTCACTGCTAATCTGCGGGGTTCCTTTGGTGCAGGTAGGTCGTGTCGAAATCTCCTGCGTGAGTGAGGCCAGCCCAGTCCAGTGCGTGAACTTTTGATCCCGAGGTGGCAATGAGGCCTCTGCGTCGTAGTTCCTGGAGCATCCGGTTGACGTGGACCGTGGACAAACCCAGCGCATCGCCAAGGGCCGCCTGTGTAATGGGGATATCCGCCACGTGATCCTCAATGCGCCCCATGGAGCGCAAGCGAAAAATCAGTTCGCACAGGATGTGAGCCATGCGGGTGTATGCCTCGCGTCTTCCCACATTGATGACCCACTCCCTATAAATCGCGGCATCTATCAACGTCGACCGCCAAAAAGCGGTGGCGATGCGAGGGTGCTGGTCGCAAACGGCACGCAGGGTGTCATGCCGCATGAAACCTATTCGCGCCGGCGTAAGGGTCGAGAAGTTACAATCCATGACCGACAGATGCAGCCCATGCAGATCAGGAATGTCGCCGGCGACGAAGAATGATGTGATTTGTCGCTTTCCTTCGCCCGTATGTTTGGTGGAACCGACCAAGCCATCAAGAACGACAAACGAGTAAACAGGACGGTCGCCCTCACGCACCAGATCGTGGTTGGCCAAATATTCCTTCTCCTGGATCGGAATGCCTTTCAGAACGCCGATGTCGGCCTCTCGAAGATCCGAGATGGTCTGAAGCTTGCGAATGAGTACATCCGAGGATGAGGTGGGGAACAAATTGACTACCTGGCTGATGTTGGTGATCGAACTATTATCCGCGCCAAAAGTTCCGACTGGCATGGGGACATATGCGCGGCGGCAGAAGGTGCTGTCGCGCGGCATGGTCCCATGCCTAGAGCGTTTTTGCAGCGTCGAGCATGGTTGAGGAACCCGGAATGATCGAAGCCACCAGCTTTTTAGGACAGCCATAGGTGGGCCAGGCAGGAATGCATTAACCTATGACATAGGCTCGGTTAGAAATTGTCCCGCTGGGCAGCCAGCCCCAGGAGTTCGCCGATCACGGCGCAGCTTTGACGCTGTCGCTCCGCCCTTTCAAGGGCTGCACCCGCAGCCCGTCCTGGAACTCTTTGATGCGCCGCCAGGAACGGGGTGGCTCCGCTGACGTTGTCTCAATGGCAAGGTGAGATTTCAGTGAACAGGCATATTTCGCGGACGGATGTCGAGCAAATCGATCACACGGATGACAGCGGGTTTGCGATAGGGCACGGCGGACCGCCATCCTCAGCAATCGCGGTAGCGCTGGCCCGTGGCCTGGAGACCAGTCGGGACAAACACATCATCCATATAGCTCCCTCGGAACGCAGTGCCGAGGAGATCGCCGGCGCCTTGCGTCAGTTCCTGCCTGACGCGGATATCATCTTGCTGCCGTCTTGGGATTGTCTGCCCTACGACAGGGTATGGCCCACACGCGCCAATATGGGGCGAAGGCTTCGTGCGTTGCGTGAGATCGCAACGAAGCCGGATCGCCCGCGCATCGCTGTAATGTCGCTCGAAGCCATTCTGCAGCGGGTGCCGCCTGCTCCGGTCATCGCTGGCGGTTTCACAATTCTGGAGGTGGGACAAAAGCTCGACCGTGACGATTTTAGAACCTGGTCCGAAGCCATTGGCTATGTCGTCGACGAGAGGGTCGACGAACCGGGTGAGATAGCCTTTCGGGGCGATCTCATCGATATTTTCCCTGCTGGCGCGGATGGCCCCGTTCGCGTCATCGTTGATCCCGATGCCTGCATCCGGCAGCTCAAGACCTACGACCCGCTCAGTCAGCTCAGCGATCAGGTTCGAGACTCGATTACGGTCGGACCGGCATCCGAGCTGATCTTTAAAGCTGGTGAGCATCCTGAGTTGACAGCGATGCGCACGACGTCGATGGAGGAGCGCCTGGTCGCATCGTATGGCGCTATGCCATCCGTCTTCGATGCGGCATCCAGCGCTTCGATCTCCTTCCTTGAAGGGACCGACGGGCAGCCGCTCGGCAGAATTCTGGATCTGGTCGAGGATGCACGTCGTGCCAGGCAGGAGGCAGCCGGAACGAAAAAACCTTTGCCGGGACGATTTTACCTATCCCGTGAAGAGTGGGACGCTGCTCTGCTTAACCGCTGCTGCGTGAGACTAGCCGTTTCTGCCGTGGGAGTTCCCAAATTCTTCCGCCAGGCCCGACCCGGGCATGATTTCGCGGAATTCATCAGAGGGCAGACGAGTGCCGGAGTCAGAGTAGTGTTCACCGGCGATGCCTCTGAACTGCAGCGAGCAGATCGCCTGCTCGATAGGAGACTAGGCCGGCGGGCAGAGGAAGCGGCCGACTTGCCGCAAATCCTTTCGGCCGCGAGGGGCTCTGTTCTCAAGGCTGAATTCGTCCTCGACGAAGGGTTTGTCGACGCGCAATCCAATATCGCCGTGGTGGCCGCATCCGACCTGTTTGGGCCCGCGTTAAAGGCGAGCGGGAGCGCGACCACGGGCATACTCGAACCCGAGTTGCGCATTGGCGATGTCGTCGTCCATGAAGACCATGGCCTGGGCGTGCTCGCCGCGGTCGAACAGGTCGAGTTGGCTGGCCAGCAACAGGATGTCGTCAGACTGGAATATCATGGCGGGGCTTCCTTGCTGGTTCCGGTCGACGACTTTGGACGAATATGGCGCTACGGCTCGGAACCGGAGGCAGTGTCGCTTGATCGCCTCAAAGGCGAGGGCTGGCCGAAGCGACGCGAAGCTGCGTTGCGCGAGATCGACAGGCTGGCCAAACGCCTCTTGAGTCTTGCCAAAATCAGGTCCAGCCAGCCTGCCGAGATCATAAAGCCCTCCCGCACGGACTTGGCCCGTTTTGCGGCGAGATTTCCCTATACGGAGACGCCCGACCAAGCGGCCGCCATCCGCGCTGTGCTCGATGATCTTTCGTCGGGAAGAACAATGAACCGGCTCGTCTGCGGCGATGTCGGCTTCGGCAAGACAGAGGTCGCCCTGCGTGCTTGCGCCGCCGCGGCTTTCTGCGGGAAACAGGTTGCTATCATAGCGCCGACAACGGTGTTGGCACGACAGCACTATGAGACGTTCAGCCGCCGCTTCGCAGGAACCGGCCTGCAGGTCGCCCACCTTTCTAGGATGGTCGGGGCAGCGGAGGCGAGAGCGGCAAAAGAGGGTCTGCGGAGCGGCCAGGTTGCGGTCGTTGTGGGTACTCAGGCCCTGGCGTCCAGGAGCGTCACCTTCGCCAATCTTGGACTGCTGGTGATCGACGAGGAGCACCGGTTCGGGGTCAAGTTGAAGCGGGCCCTGCGGACCATGACGCCTCGCCTCCATACGCTGAGCATGAGCGCCACACCGATACCCCGGACGCTGCAATCGGCGTTGTCGGGCATCCAGGACGTCAGCGTTCTAAACTCTCCGCCCGCCAAACGACGTCCCGTTCGCACGATCTTGGCAGCTTTCGATCCAGCATCGGTGCGCGCGGCCCTCCTGCGTGAATTTCACCGGGGTGGACAGAGCTTCTTCGTGGTCCCGCGGATCGAGGATATTGCCCCGGCCTGTGACCAGCTGAACAGACTGGTGCCGGAACTCGGGGTCAAGACGGCGCATGGTGAAATGAAGGGGAGACAGCTGGACGAAGTCATGGTCGGATTCGCCGACGGTGATGGCGACATTTTGTTGAGCACCGACATCATCGAGAGCGGCCTCGATGTGCCGCGGGCCAACACCATCATCGTTTGGCGCCCCGACCGGTTCGGTCTGGCGCAGTTGCACCAGTTGCGGGGCCGGGTCGGAAGGGGGGCGGTGCAGGCCGTTGCGTTTCTTCTGACCCAGCCTGGCGTTGAACTGGCCGACGGCACCAGGGCGCGGCTTTCGACGATGCTTGCGCTCGATCGGCTCGGCTCCGGCCTGGCAATCAGTCAAAGAGACCTCGACCTGCGTGGCGCCGGAGATCTTTTCGGCGAAGACCAGGCCGGGCATATGAAGCTGATCGGAGTGGGCTTGTACGAGCACTTGCTGGAGCGGGCGGTCTCGGCGGCTGGCGGAGGGGCCAACTTCAGCAAGCAACTTGCCGAGATCAATGGCTCGGGAAAGGGGGCTTTTCCCGAGAGCTATGTCGACGAGCCTACGGTGCGCGTTGGCCTCTATGCGCGGCTCTCCCGCATCCGTTCGGAGCCGGACCTCGATACATTCAGCGAAGAGCTCGAGGACCGCTTTGGAGACATGCCTGGCGAAGTAGCCCTTTTGCTGGAATTTACCAGGTTGCGAATAGCAGCGTCGGAATTGGGCGTCGGCAAAGTCGATGTCGGTCCCGAGGCCATCGCGATCACCCCTCGGAACAAGCCGTCGGCGTCCCAATGGCGGAACAGCAAGGCGTTGGGCCTGGACTACCGGAACGGCCGCCTGATTTTCAGGCCTATCCAGCCCAGCGTCTCAGGCATCGATGCGGTTCGCTTAGCGCTTGATGCCCTACGCGCAGCCCAGCCAAAGCACGAGATCTGACGAGCCTTTTGTCTCCTGGGGCCATCCGTGCGAATGGCGCTGCGGGCGGCCGTGCGTTCGCGGGGAGCGTTCAAGGCATGGTTCCGGCTTGATGGGGTGTCATGGCAGCCATGTTTTCATTCAGATGGGCCATGATCCAGATAGAGCCCAGAACCACCAGCGCGACGATCAGCACGCCGAAGGCCAGGGCCAGGATGTTGTTGGTGTTATCCGGCCCGGTGGTCAGGTGCAGAAAGAAGACAAGATGAACGCCCATCTGCGCAACAGCGAGCACCACCAGGGCCGAGATGACCGCGGGCTGGTAAATCAGATCGGTTCGCGCCGCCAGGAATGACGCGATCGTGAGCAGAATGGCCAGGCCGAAGCCGAGCACATAGCCCGAGAGGCCCCCAGCGGTTTCGTGCTCGCTTATGTGTTCCTCGCCCGGCGCTGAATCGCGGCGGTCCTGCAACTCGCCGGTCTTGCTCTCGATCTCGGTCATGACGATGCTCCCAGCAGATAGACCAGGGTGAAGATGGCAACCCAGATGATGTCGAGGGCGTGCCAGAAGAGCCCGAAGCAGTGGAGCCGCCGCAAAATGTCGGGCCGAAAGCCCTTGACCCACAGCTGCGCCATCATCGTTCCCAGCCAGAGCAGGCCGAGACCGACATGGGCACCGTGGCAGCCAACGAGCGCAAAGAAGGCAGAAAGAAATGCGCTGCGCGAGGGGCCTGCCTGCTCGCCGATCATTGCCGCGAACTCCTGTAGTTCCAGGAACAGGAACGCTGCCCCGAGCAACCCCGTGACGAGAAGCCAGAACTGCGTGGCAGCCATTGATCTGCGACGGGTGGCGAGTGTTGCCACGCCGCCGGTGAAGCTCGAAGTGAGCAGAAGGCCCGTCTGGACCGCAACCCGTGTCGGTTCGAACAGATCCTTGCCTGTCGGTCCGCCGGCGGTTGCCTTGGCCAGCACGGCGTAGGCGGCGAAAAATGCCGAGAACATGATGATGTCGGACAGGAGAAAGATCCAGAAGCCGTAGGTCACCGTGACGAACTTTGAGGCCGGGCCGCCTTCTCCGTGGCCCGTCGCAGAGCGCACCGCATGCCGACCGGTGTGATTAAGCCGATACGGGTCCCGTGCCTGGGTGCCGGCGCTGATGTCGCCGGAGAATGCGTGATCGCTCATGCCGGGCGCTCCCACCCGCGCAACCGGGCAAACTGGGCTGCCTTGTGGTCATGGTCGATGCGGGCGACCTCGTCGACAGGGATCTCGTAGTCTCCATGATCGCGCCAGGCGAATACGACGAAGGTTGCGTAGGCGCCGATGAAGCCGACGATCGCCAGCCACCATATATGCCAGATCAGCGCGAAGCCGATCAGTGTGCTGAAGAAGGCGGTGACGAAGCCAGTCGGGCTGTTGCGAGGCATCTCGATCGGCTCATATGCCTTTTCCTCGTCCGAGCTCTGTTCGATCCCTCGTTGCTTGATGCTCCAGTAGGGCTCTTCGTCTTCCACGTGAGGCAGCCGTGCATAATTGAAGACAGGAGGAGGGGAAGATGTCGACCACTCCAGCGAACGCCCGTCCCACGGGTCGCCGGTTTCGTCGCGAAACTTGTCGCGATGCCGGATCGAAACGAAAAGCTGTGTGATCTGCAGCGCCGCGCCGGCGATCATCACCACCACTCCGAAAGCGGCCACCACCAGCCACGGTGCCCAAAGGTCCATATCGATATGTTGCAGGCGCCGCGTCATGCCGAGCAGACCGACGATATAGAGCGGTACGAAGACCAGCATGTAGCCGGCCAAGGTGACCCAAAATGCCGCTTTTCCCCAGCCTTCGTGCAAACGGAAACCGAACGCCTTGGGGAACCAGTAGGTGAAGCCGGCGAATGCTCCAAACAACACGCCCGAGATGATGACGTTATGGAAATGCGCGACGAGGAAAAGGGAATTGTGTAGCACGAAGTCGGCCGGCGGGACGGCAAGCAGGACGCCAGTCATGCCGCCGACGGTGAAGGTGGTCACGAAAGCCAGTGCCCAAAGCATCGGCGTGTCGAAACGAACGCGCCCGCCATACATGGTGAAGAGCCAGTTGTAGATTTTCACACCGGTTCCCACGGCAATGACCGACGTGGCGATGCCGAAGGCGGCATTAACGTCCGCTCCGGCACCCATGGTGAAGAAGTGATGCAGCCAGACCATGAACGAGACGATGCAGATGAACATCGTAGCCGCGACCATCGAACGGTATCCGAACAGCGGCTTCGATGAAAAAGTCGAGAAAATCTCGGAAAAGATTCCGAAGGCGGGAAGCACCAGGATGTATACTTCGGGATGGCCCCACGCCCAGATCAGGTTGACGAACATCATCTGATTTCCACCAGCTTCGTTGGTGAAGAAGTGGAAGCCGAGATACCGGTCCAGCGTCAGCATTGCGAGCGTGGCGGTAAGGATCGGGAAGGCTGCGACAATGAGCAGGTTGGACGCGAGCGAGGTCCAGCAGAACATCGGCATTCGCAGATAGCCCATTCCCGGCGCTCGCATCTTGAGGATGGTCGTCACCAGGTTGACACCGGTGAGCAGCGTGCCGACGCCGGAGATCTGGATCGCCCACAGATAATAATCGACACCGACGCCCGGCGAGTAGGCGGTTTCCGACAAAGGGGCATAGGGCAGCCAGCCGGTGCGCGCGAACTCGCCGACCACAAGCGAGATGTTGACCAGCAGGGCTCCGGAAGCCGTCAGCCAGAAGCTGACGGAATTGAGCGTCGGAAAAGCGACATCGCGTACGCCAAGCTGCAGCGGCACGACGAAATTCATCAGGCCGATCATGAACGGCATCGCGGCGAAGAAGATCATGATCGTGCCGTGCGCGGAAAAGATCTGGTCGTAATGCTCCGGCGGGAGGTAGCCCGGCCCGTGAATCGCCAGCACCTGTTGTGTGCGCATCATGATAGCATCGATAAAACCACGAAGAAGCATGAGCATCGCCAGCACAATGTACATCACGCCGATGCGCTTGTGGTCGACCGAGCTTATCCACTCGCTCCACAGATATGGCCAGTAGCCCTTCACCGTTATCCAGCCAAGCACGGCGGCTGCTGCCAGAAAGACGCCAAGGGCTGCGCCGAGGGGGATGGGTTGATCGAAAGGAACGGCCGACCAGTCGAGCTTGCCCAGCATCGTCATTCTGCGCCTTGTGGATGATGGGTCATCGTTGCCGCCGCCGCGGGTAATGCCCTTGGGCTCACCTGTGGCTCGCCGCTGGCTGCGCTCTCAGCAGGCCCCGGACCCGGTGCGAGCGTCTGCTGAACGACCGCTTCGAACAGCCCAGGCTGGACATGACCGAAGGAAGCCGGCGCCACATTTGTGCTTTGCCGGGCGAGTTCGCGATAGGCGTTGGCATTCAGCACGCCGCCCCCGCCACGCAGCGATGACGCCCAGCGGGTGAAGGCATCGGCTGAAACCGCGCTCACACTGAAATTCATATCCGAGAAGCCGTCGCCGCTGAAGTGCGCCGACTGGCCGAAAAAGCTGCCCTCGCGGTCGGCCTGCAGATGCAATTCGGTCTGCATGCCGTTCATGACGTAGACCATGCTGCCAAGCTGGGGCACGAAGAACGTGTTCATCACGCTGGCCGAGGTCAACTTGAAACGCACTGGAACACCGGCGGGGATAACCAGTTGATTGACAGCGCCCACGCCCTGCTCGGGATAGAGGAACAGCCATTTCCAGTCGAGCGCCACCACCTGAATGTCGAGCGGCGGCTGGCTAGAAGGGATCGGTTTGCGTGGATCGAGCTGATACGATCCGTAGTAGATCAGCCCGCCAATGAACAGGATGGTGAGCGTCGGGATCGACCAGACGATCAACTCCACGCGTCCCGAATAGGTGAACTCCGGGTTATAGCGGGCGTTGCTGTTCGAGGCGCGGAACTTCCAGGCGAATGCCAGAAGTGCAACAAGCGTGGGAACAACGATCACCAGCATCACCGCCAGCGAGTTCAAAAGGATCGTGCGATTGCCGACGCCAATTGGTCCTTGGGGATCGAGCACTCCCCCCGCGCAACCGGGCAAGAATGCGCCTCCGAGGATCCAGAGCAGTTGGCGTGTCAACTTAGGGCTGGATGGCAACAACACCGGTTCTGCAATCTCTCTTTGCGGGAACGCGCGTTAGAAGCATGCGTTCATCGGGTTTCCATCTGAGCCTCCCCATGGCGCGGAACCTCGCGGCACTTCGCAGGGTGTCGCCCCCTGAGCGAGTGCCCCAACTGTCGCCGGCCGGGTTTGTTCCGCTGGACCGAGTTACTCTGTCCGATGGTCCCGCGTTGGCCAATCCGACCATAATTTCAGAACGATGGCGGCTCGATTGGCCTAGCTATCGGCGACGCTGGCTCGCGCACGAATTTCAATTTCGGCGGGACGGCGAATACCCTGAACCGCTCAGCCAGGTTGTCGAGAGCCTGACGCATGCCCACTCCCGCAGCAGCCGCGCCGTGCCCACTGATGACCATCTGGGGGCCCAAGGCAGCCAGATGCTTCACGGACCTTTCCGCTGCATCCCAGTCTGGCGTGAAATAGCGCGGCGGACCGTGCATCTCGAGATCCTGAATGGCGACTTCATAGACCGACTCCTGACCGGTGGTGATGAAAGCGTCTCCTACGATGAGCGAGCGGTCTTGCTCGCGCCAGAGCGAGATATGCCCAGGGGCATGTCCGGGTGTGTGCAGCCATTGCCATCCGGGCATTCCGGGGATCGATCCATCGGCGGGCAAGGGTTGCAAACGGCTGCCAAGATCGATTGGCCCGCGTGGAAAAAGCGGTGAAAGCAGCGCCATCAGTCCACCCCCAACCCAGGGATCCGGTGGCGGATAGGATGTGGTGCCGTCCAAATAGGGGTGCTCGAGTGGATGGGCGAAGACAGGCACGTCCCAGCCATTTGCGAGTTCTAGAACCGTTCCCACATGGTCGAAATGGCCATGGGTCAGGATGATTGCAGCCGGCCGTGCGTTGACGCCGAACCGCTTTTCCGCGGCCGCTAGAATGCTGCTGCGAGACGTCGGCAACCCGGTATCGATCAGCACCCAGTTCCGATCTCCGCTGCCCGGTGCGCCGAAGAACACGACATTGACGATTGCTAGCCGCAAGTAACCCAGGTCCGGTGCGATGCTCCAAGCGCCGTCGCCACGATCCTCGCGCCTGGCGTGGTCGATCTCGGAAAGTCGAATCTGAACGGTCATGTGATCCCATGCCTCTGTTGTTGCCGAGCAGCCGCTCGAGTGGATGACGGCGGCTGTACATCGCCCCGAACTTGGGACGGGCCTCCTTGTTCCTCATTTGCACGCGGCGCCCGGACAGTTCACCACCGGAACAAAGGCTCTACCAATGGGTTCGGCACTACCCGGCCACGCAAGGACGAGCTGGACTGAGCAACGAACATGGGGCGCGCCCGACTGAATTCGGTATTTCGCCAACGCGGTTCCCGGTCCGGACAAGGCGGCCGAGTTCGAAGCCGATTGCCCAAAGGAGACTTCGAAAAATGAGCGAAGTGGGACGCCAGACGGAGGCCTCGGTTCCGGAAGCTTCGCGCTTCGCCAGTTTTTTCATGGCAGGCTTTGAATGCTCCTCGCACCGGCGCAAGGACGGCGTTCGCCTCGATCTTATTCGTGCGACCTCGCATAATTTGCATGCCCTGGGCGACTACCGCGGCTGCGCCGAACTCGGCCTTCGCACCATCCGCGACGGCCTGCGTTGGCATTTGATCGAAACCGCTCCCGGAGCCTATGACTGGTCAAGTTGGGCGCCAATGGTCGAGGCAGCCCGATCGGCAGGTGTTCAGGTAATCTGGGACATCTTCCACTACGGATCTCCGGACCATGTCGATCAGGGGTCGCTGCATTTCATCGACGCCTATGCCTCGTTCGCGGCAGAAGCCGTCAAGGTACACCGTTCGATCACCGGAACATCGCCTCTGTTGTGTCCCATCAACGAAATCTCCTTTTTCGCATGGGCTGTCGAGGTCGGCTATTTCCCGCGCGTGGGGCCGAACAAACGTGGATGGTTCAAGCGGCACCTCGTGAAGGCCGCCATCGCGGGTGTTCGTGCAATGCGGGAGATCGACCCCGCCTGCAGATTTGTCTGGGCCGAGCCGCTTATCCATATCGCCCCTCGCGACCGAACCCGCAGCGAACGGCGCCGGGCCGAAAACGCCCGACAGGGGCAGTTCGAAGCTTACGACATGTTGCTGGGCCGCGTCGAACCTGAGTTGGGCGGGAGCGAAGATGTTGTCGATGTCGTGGGCTTGAATTTTTACCCGCACAATCAATGGTACGTAAACGGGCCGACGATTCCGATGGGACACCACGAGTACCGCGCCCTGTCGGAAATGTTGCTAGAAGTTGCTCATCGATACGGCAAGCCGATGTTCATTGCGGAGACCGGCTCCGAGGGATCCGGCGGGCCGGCTTGGCTCCATTATGTCTGCGACGAGGTGCGTTCCGCAATCAGTCTCGGAGCGCCGATCGAGGGTATTTGCCTGTACCCGATAACGGCCTACCCGGGCTGGGACAATTCGCGACATGCCGAGGTCGGTTTGTTTTCCGTCATCCAGGCTGACGGCAGGCGACACCTGCGCAAACCCACAGCAGATGAACTGGCCCGTCAGCAAGCTCTTCTCGTGGCGGACACGACGCCTTGAAGAGGCCTCAAACGAGGGAGGGGCGGGCGAGCGTCTGTTTCGAAACGCCGCCCGCGCCGGTGCGGTGCATCAGCTTTTTGCAGTCGCCCCGGCCTCGCGCAGCCTGGCATACCGCATGGTAACGTCGCTCAGATTTTCCTTGAGCCAGTTGGCCATGGCTTCCTCTTCGTTCAGGTTCTGCTTGAGGGCCCTTTCAGCATCCTGGAAGCCCCCAGCGTCGGCCAGTACCAGCAGCGAATTGTAGGCAGCAATCTCGTAGTTCTCGAATGCGAAATTCGCCAGGCTGTTCTTGATGATCTCGTCGCCGGCCATCGAATGTCCAATGGCGGCCACGCTGCCAACCATCGACAAGGCGGTGTCCTTGAGGGTGGAGTGCTCCTCGCCAAGGCCCTCCAGGACGGACTCGAGTCTCGTGATCTGGCCTTCGGTTTCCTGAATGTGCCGGCGCAAGCGATCGGCCACCTCCGGATAGTTCTCTATACGCTCGACCTGAGGCTTCATGATCGACAGCGCTTGATTTTCCATGGCGTGCGCGTTGCGCAAGCCGACGATAAATATCTCACGGCTTTCCGAGTTGAAGTTTGTATCCATCGAGTTTCTCCTTCTGATACCCGCCCGATCTTCCGTCTTGAAAGAAACTATCTTCTCGGCTCGGCCAACAACGGCTCGTCCGTGCGCGCCCAGGCCGGGAGGCTTTTTTGGATGCGCGAGAAAGTGGCCAGAGCCTGTCCGACTACCTGGTCCATGTTGTAATAGCGGTAAGTTGCAAGCCGACCGACAAACCAGACGTCTGGGCAGCTTGCCGCGAGCGCTTCATAGCGCTTGTAGAGCACTTCGTTTTCGGGCCGGGGCACGGGATAGTACGGGTCCCCGATGTCCGTGGGGTATTCGTAGGTCAGGCTGGTCCGCGAACTCTGCTGGCCGGTCAGATGTTTGTACTCGGTAATGCGCGTGTAATCTTCCGTCTGGGGATAATTGACCACGGCAACCGGCTGAAATTGCTCGCAATCCAGTGTAACGTGCTCGAAACGAAGCGAACGATACGGAAGGTGCCCGAGCTGCCAGCCGAAATATTCATCGATCGGGCCGGTATAAACCATGCGCCTGAACGGTATCTTCTCACGAATTTCACGGAAGTCGGTCTGCAGCATGATCTTGATGTTCGGATGATCGAGCATGCGTTCGAACATCCGCGTGTACCCGCCGGCCGGCATTTTCTGGAAGCTGTCGCTGAAATAGCGGTCGTCACGGTTGGTCCTGGTCGGCACTCGTGCCGTCACGGATTTGCTCAGCTGACTGGGATCGACGCCCCATTGCTTTCTTGTGTAGCCGCGGAAGAATTTTTCATAGAGCTCGCGCCCCACGGTGCTGACGACGACGTCCTCAGCCGTTCGGACATCCTCCACCGTTTCGCGTCGCGACGCGAAGAAATCCTCCAGCTGTGCCGAGGTCAGGTCTAGCCCGTAAAGCCGGTTGATGGTGTCGAGATTGATTGGGATGGGAACCAGTTGCCCGTCCACGGCCGCCAACACCCTGTGCTCGTACGGCCGCCATTGCGTGAACTGCGAAAGGTGGTCCACGATCGTTTGGCTGTTGGTGTGGAAGATGTGCGGGCCGTAGCGATGGATGAGGATGCCGGCTTCATTGTAGCAGTCATAGGCGTTGCCTCCCACATGGCTGCGGCGATCGATCAGCAAAACGCTTTCCTGACGCTGCGACGCTATCCGTTCGGCAAGCACACTGCCGGCGAAACCCGCGCCGACGATCAGCCAATCGAACATGGCTATGCACTCCTGCGAAGGGGCACGACCTTCTTGCGTTGGTAGGCGCGCTCAATGTGAGCTGCCATGGCATTCCATGTCCGTTCCCAGGACATGTCCGCAAGATAGGCATCGACTTGCTGCAGGAGCATCTGACGCGGTCGCGAAAGGACGGAGCGCAGCTTGATTTCCAGATCGTCACAGTCGGCGATTTCCACCAGCCCGGCAGCACCGTAACTGCGCACCACGTCGACGATTGCCGTCGAGATCACCGGCAGACCCGCCGCGAGAAATTCCGGCGTCTTGGTCGGGCTGATGAAACGCGTCGCCTCGTTGAGGGCAAACGGCATCCATCCGGCGTCCCAATGGCGCAGATAGTCGGGCAGATCGCAGTAGGCTTTCGGGCCAAGCCAATGAAGGTTTTCGGCTTGCGGCAGGCTTGCAGGGTCGATCTTGACAACCGGACCGAGCATGACGAAATGCACGTCCGGCATTGTCTTTGCCGCTAGCGCCACGAGATCGACGTCCAGCCGCTCGTCGATGACGCCGAAATATCCAACCCTCGGGGAAGGAATGCCCGCCTGGTCGGCTGGGTCCCTTCCTGGCCGTCTTGCGGTGTGAAAGTGCCTCACATCGATGCTGCTCGGAAATGGAACGATGGCGGGATGGAGGTGACGCTTGGTCTCGAACAAGCTTAGACCACCGGTGAAAACCAGATCCGCGCGACGCAGAAGCTCCTTTTCCATCTGGCCCAGCTCGGGGGGCGCATTCCTGAACGCAGAGAGTTCGTCCATGCAGTCATAGACGCATATGTCTGGGTCGAGGAATTCCGTAAAGCGAAGAGCCATTGGGGTGTAGTACCAGGCGATCAGCCGGCTATGCGGCATAGAAGCGATGGTCTGCTGCACAAATCTCCGCTGGACGGCATCTGCTTTCGCGGCCGACGTGCCAAGCGGCAGCACTGGTGTGACAATCAGAATGTTTTCCGATCCCACGCTCGTCCGCATCAGCGGCTGCGGCAATTCTTCGAAAACGGGTTCTTCAAAGTAGACCACTCTCTGCTGAGCGGATGCGAGAGTGAGGAGATGCTGCGGACGCTGGTGAACAAAATTCCATCGTAAGTGGGAGAAGCAAACCAGTATATTTTCGCGACGAACATATTGACTGCCGGTTACCCCGCCAAAGGCCGCTTCCATTGACATACTCCCTCTGTGACACTATTTATGTTACGATTAACATTTGTTAATCGCGAATGGAGAGAACTACTTAGTTCCAGCTCCTAACTTTCGATCAGGTGAGTTGTTCCAACTGAAATGAAGAAGGCCCGGTCGCCCGCTTGGTCCACGCACGAAGCGGGATCTGGGTGCGGAGGCGAGGGCGGCTGTCGGAACCCGGCCGCCACTGAAAGCGTGGTTGAACGACGAATGCTGGTGGACAGCGGCATTGCCGTATTTGCGTTGAACTCGTTGGCTATAGAATGTGCCTAACATCAATGATTCGCCTGTATCTCTGCGCGTCTCCGACTGCCGAGGCGAATTCCGGGGCTGACATGAACATCAACTTTGAAACCAACGTTTTTCCACTGTTTCATCCGCAAAGCGTGGATGATCTCAAGGACCCGTGTCCTGTCTTCGATGGCCGTGTCTGGCACGTCTTCGGGTCAAGCGGCACGGTCACCACCGAGACGTGGAGAATCTTGCATGCCACGGCGCCCGATCTTTATGGGCCGTGGGCCGAGCATGAGCCGATCGAACTTCCAATCAACGGTACTGGTGTTGCGGCTCCCGGTGTGACCCACGAGTGCGGCGTCTTCCACATGTTCATCCAGACAGAATTCATGAAGTCGGGTGGCCGTTGCGAGCATGCGGTTTCCAACGACGGGTTCCATTGGGTAGTCCTCAGTCCGGCCATTCTGGCCATCCCGGACACGGAAGAGGACGGCATTTACGATCCGCATCCAGCAGTCATTGGCGGTGGGCGCTACCTGGTTTATTCGGCTATGCCAAAATTCACCAGGGTGCCTCAGCCCGACATCTATCTGGCACGTAGCCAGTCCGACTCGTGGTTCGGTCCGTGGAAGCGGATCGGCAAAATCCTCGACCACAACGATGTTCCCCACCATAACACCAGAGATGATCCCGACTACGAATGGGGCATTGAGGGCGCGCAACTGATCGAGCTGCCGGACGGCCGGGTGCTTCTCAACGCCACTTGCTTTCTTCCGAATGGCCTTCGGGGAAACCGGCAACGGGTGTTTTTTGCCATCGCCGACGAGGTCAGCGGCCCTTACGTTTCGATCGGCCCGGTGTTGGAGCCAGGTCAACCGGGCGAGAACGGCCACTCGACAGTGATGATCGATGGCAGTCAGCTTTCACTGTTCTACCAGAGCCGGGTTGCCACAACCGATCACCGATGGCGCTATGGTTTGGCCAGATGCGACGTCGCTCTCTTTTCAAAGGTCGCGTGATTCCAGGCTGCCATTAGCGCCTTGAGGCGGATGCGCGTCATGCGGCCATGGAACTCCGGAGGGTTGAAGGTGATCCGCGTCGGTGACGGTAGCAAAGTGTCATCGCGAAATGATGTCAGCCCGTTCGTCAATTGTCTCCGCGCATCGATGACACCGCCAGATGCCCGACTAATGGGCTCATAGCTATTTCTTCGGTCCCTTGACAGGGAATGTCGCGTCGCCGTCTTTTTTGCCGGAGATCACCCGCGGATCGGCGCTGGCGACGCCATCGTTTCCGCCGCCCTTGTGGTCCTTTTCCGACTGACCCTTAGCGTCCTGCTCGGGTGTCCGTCTTGATGTTCGAAGCGTCTTGTCCGCCATCATGGCCTCGCGTTTGCCATCCAAACTTCCGGCAATTTCGAAAGTTCCACCGCTTTAGCAAGCCGAAGGACCCAGTGAGTTGGAACGTCGTGGCGGGACGTGAGTTGTAAGCGAGGATATTCACCCGCAGGAGGACGCTTATGGCTAACCGCCGAGAGCAGCAGACGGACCTCACGCCCGCCGAGGCAACAGACCGCATCTGGGAACTCGCCGAGGACATCGACGTCTGCATGTTTGTGACCTGGGACGGCGAGTACAATCGAGCCCGTCCGCTATCTGCGCGTGTGGTCCGTGAAGAAAACGCCATATACTTCCTCGTCAATGACGACAGCGCCAAGAGCGAGCAACTGTCGACCTATCCAAAGGTCACATTGGCCTGGAGTGACAACAGCCACTACAAATACGTCACGATGTCAGGCCCGGCCACAGTGACAAATGACAGGGAAAAGATCGCCGAGCTCTGGGAGAAAACTGACTCAGCCTGGTGGGATAATGCCGATGATCCCGAGATTCGTCTGATAACGGTCAAACCCGACGAAGGCGAATTGTGGGACAGCCCGGGGCTAATGATGGCTACCGCAACGATGGTGTTTGCGGCCGTTACCGGCGCCAAGCCGAATGTGGGCGACAACGCAAAGGTCGAGCTCTGAGCGAGCGGCTAAACTAACCTCTGCTTTAGAGGCAGCGTCGATGAGCATTTTGGAAACCAGCAAGAAAGTGATCGAGAACGTCACCGGTTTCGCAAGACCGCGCAAGCAAGCTGTCGCCGGATTTGTGAGGCAGCGAAAGTCGAATGAGTTCTGGTTCAAGGATGATGGACTTGTACCCAATCATCCAGCATGGGCGCTCGTCGTTTATCGAGGCGCCGTCGAATTGCCCGAAGGACTTGATCCAGCAGCCGTCATGGAGGTGCTTTTCGATGCAAACGGATGGGGCGATAGCTGGCGAAACGGCATCCATGATTACGTTCACTATCATTCGCAAATACACGAGGTTCTGGGCATTGCCCGCGGAAATGCTGAAGTCCGGTTTGGGGGCAAGAAAGGACGAACGCTGTCGCTGAAGGCTGGCGACGTCGCGGTCCTCCCGGCAGGCACCGGGCACCAATGTCTCTCGGCATCCGATGACTTTTTGGTTGTCGGCGCGTATCCTCCATTTGGGACTTATGACGAATGTAGGAGCAAGGATCAGCATAGCGATGCGCTCGCAACCATCCCCAAGGTGGGGCGTCCGCGCAAGGATCCTGCATATGGTAGCCAAGGTCCGCTTCTGAAAAGTTGGAAGCGTTAATTTAGTCGTCGGGGTCGAAAGCCTTGGCAACCGCCTCTTTCTCAGCCTGCGGCAGGACTGTCATTGTGAGAATGAACGCTGACAGCAGGAGACAAACGCCATTCGTGATTATGATCGGCCACTCTGCCTTCATGATGCCGAAGGCCAGCCACAAGGCGAACCCCAACACAGTGATGGCATACGTCGGTGCGGAGATGCCGCTTGTCTCTCGTGTCCTGATGATTTTCCAGGCTTGCGGCGTGAAACTGCTCATCGAGCAGACGGTCGCGAGATAGCCGATGAGCGTGACTGTCTGCATGGAAGCGGCCTGCCCTACGTCGCAGATACGCGCTTGAGATCAGATACGCGGACCACGCCGTGCTGGCTGACAAAGGTCAGGGTGGAGGCCGTGCTCTGGCTCTGCGAAACACCGGATATGCGATGGTCGCCTGTGTCATAAATCTCCGTCTTTCCATGATCGTCGATGACCAGGCGGCTTCGCTCAGGAAACGCTGCGTAGCGCATATTGTTTTGAGAACCAGCGGCAGACGGGCTCCCAAGCTCCTCAGGCCACCATGAGCCGGCGTGGGCCATACCTGCAGAACGATAGCTCACATTCGTGTCGTCGCGTTGTGGCTTGGCGGGATGTTCGCGCAGGTAGGCCGAGAGCTCCGCCGCGATAGTGTTGAGCTTCGCCTTGAGGCTGTCATCGAACATGTCGCCGACCATCGTCATGCCGGAGGACCATCGTGACATTCCTCCGAAGTCGACGTGGCTGAACTGGGCCATGGTTCCACCACCACGCCGCAACGCCTCAAGGACAGCCATGACAGCGCCATCAGTGACGCCATGCTGGCGTGCAAGGCGCGCAATCAGTTCAGCTTCCTTTTGAGTGTTTGTCATCATTGCGTCCTTTGAATCGCTTGGCGCCGGCAGTCCTCATTGTTGACGATAGACATGCGCGGCGAAATGTAATCACGAAGGAGCGCCACTAGGTCTTCAGGCTCCTTGCCGAGGAAGCTCAATCAAGTTCTATCCAGGCTGGCGCATGATCGCTCGGCTTGTCCCATGCACGCGTTTCGGCATCTACTCCGGCATTCTTCAGGCGATCCAATAGGGATGAACTCAGCAAGAGATGGTCCATCCGGAGCCCGGAACTCCGATCGTACCCGCCGCGGTAGGAGAAGTTCCAATAGGTGTAAATTCCTTTTTCTGGATGAATGCGACGAACCGCATCGAACCAGCCCTGAGCAAGCATTTCGGCGTACGCGCTCCGGCTCTCGGGGAAGTAAACGGCATCGCCAACCCAGCGCCCCGGCACCGCCGCGTCGATCGGGCCTGGAACGACGTTATAGTCGCCGCACAGGATGGTCGGTGAGCTATCGCCGAGCAGCACCTGGCCATAGGTGATCAAACGTCGGAACCAGCGAAGTTTGTAGTCGAACTTCGGCCCCGGCGCTGGATTGCCATTGGGCAAATACAGGCAGCCGACAACAAGCCCATTCACATCTGCCTCGATGTAGCGGCTGTGCGAATCGTCGGGATCGCCCGGCAGACCTCGACGACGTTCCAGCGGCTCAATCCCGCGAGCGAGGATTGCCACGCCATTGTAGGACTTCTGTCCGTGCCAGATTGCGCCATAGCCGGCGTTTCTAATCGCATCGACGGGAAATTTTTCGTCAGAGGTCTTCAGTTCTTGAAGGCAGACGATGTCATAGCCGGTTTCGCCAAGCCACTTGAGAAGCACTGGCAGTCGGCCGTTGACGCCATTGACGTTGAAGGTTGCGATGCGGGTCATCTCGACGATTTAACGTCTTTGCGCCGCTTCGATGCGACATAGGGTCGGTAGCCAAATCTTGCCTTTTGTCATCGTCCATCTGCATTTTTGCTCGAAGCATTGGTGCTTTGACCGGAAGCAGCGGATGTCTTTGCATCTTTGGAATGCGCGGCAATCGCCGGACCCGCGCCGGTAGCTTTACGCATATCGCCGCTCCCCTTGCCGTCAGTCGATTTCTTGCTCAACAGTCCTGAGAAATATTTTCCAAAGAAGCCCATCCGACTCTCCATCTTGGCGCTCATTCGGCGACTTTGCGGGCCCTGAACTCATCTCTGCGCTGTTCTCGCAGCTGCCGAGGATCGCTGCGTGAACCGCCAAGGGCGCGGCGCCTGACCAGCGCGGCCGAACACTCAAGCAGGAAACTTTCCAGTCCTTTGTAGATATGCGTGATCATGTCCTTCATCTCCGGGACCGCCTCGGCACATTGGTCGCCGAGGCGGTTCGGTAGGCGATCAATCAAGCCGCTTTCCGTTCTGCCGCTCGTTCGTTGACGCCGGCTTCACCGAGGGCAGTCAACGCCTCGTCGGTGGCCTTCTCCTCCTCAAGTGTCGCATTGAGGAGCGCAACCACGTCATCCTTGCCGAGGGTCGTAGCCCAGGCGATCAGGGTTCCATACCTGGCGATCTCGTAGTGCTCCACGGCTTGCGCGGCACCGACGAGCCCTGCATCGAGCGAAGTCGAACCCTTGTACTCCTGAAGGATTTCAGATCCTTCCTCCAGGATGCCGTCGATCGCCGGGCAGGTTTTGCCGCGCGCGGCAGCGCCGAGAATCTCGAAGACCTCCTCCAGACGTTCGACCTGCCCCTCGGTTTCAGCGAGGTGCTTCTCGAATGCTGCCGAAACTTGCTCTTCGGATGCGCCTTTGGCCATCTTCGGCAAGGCTTTCAGAATTTTCTTCTCGGCATAGTAGATGTCTTTGAGGCCATCGAGGAAAAGGTCCTCCAGGTCCTTGTTGTTGCCATTGGCTTTCTTGGCAGTGGGCATTGTGCCGTCTCCTCTGTTGAAAATTGCCCGTCGCGAGCATTTTCTTAACTCGGAAACCCGAACCCGGTTCCGGCATAATGGAGATATCTAAATTTAAAGGGTCGTGCGCTTCAGTGAGAACAACGACCACGTCATTCTCGTCGAAGAGCCGCGGCGGGGCGCACGCCATCGGGCTCTCGCTGACAGTTCACGGTGTGAGGGGCTGGGACTACAGGAGAAGCAAGTTCCGCGGCGGCAGCAGAGCAGTCGGGGCAACGCCTCTCAAGCCTCCTTACCGCTCTGCAGCCGCTTGATTGCTGGGCCCCGCTTGCATCCAGGAATTGGGTGATTGGACGGCTGCGTATGCAACCAGAATACCTCAGAATGGTTCTAGCTATGATTTGAGCGGGATGGCGCGAGCGCCGTCCAAAGGTGGCAATTTTCATGGACGTATCACTTTCGCGAACCGCAGACGACAACATCAAAACCGGCAAGAGCGGCTTGCTGCTTGTCTCGGACAATTATGACGCTTTCGCTCTGCGCGTGCTGGCCGCAAGGAGCGCTGAGCGCAGCCTCGACCTGATGTACTACCTTTGGCATGATGATCACACCGGCCGCTTGCTGCTTCGCGAGGTTTTTCGAGCTGCTGAGCGCGGTGTTCGGGTGCGCATGCTCCTTGACGACGTCAATCCGCGTAAAAATGATGCGGCATATCTGGCGCTGAACAACCATCCAAACATCGAATTGAAGTTGTTCAATCCGAGCGGTATCAGGCGCGGCCGGATCATGCGTGGTGTGGAAGTGCTGTTGCGGCTCTTTGCATTGACACGACGGATGCACAACAAGGCTTGGATCGTTGACGACAAATTTGCCATTGTCGGCGGTCGGAATGTTGGCGATGCCTATTTCGATGCGGCAGAAACCAATTTCCGGGACCTCGATCTGCTGCTCCTGGGGCCTGCGGTACGGCAAACCGCGGCGATATTCGATGCCTTCTGGGCTTGCAATGAAGCCAAGCCAATCAAAACCTTGGGATCAGTGGCTGAGCATGAGCATGCCAAATGGCTTGAAGGAAGCGATACCGGCCCCGATCCCAAATTCTTGAACGGCATCGGCAACCGGGGCTCGATCACGGAGTTTATTGCGGCCAGCAACGACGTTCATTGGGTGGATGGCGTGCGGGTCATTTCCGATCCGCCGGAGAAGGTTCGTGGTTGGAGACGTCGCAGCTGGCTTATGAAAGAGCTGCGTCCGATCATCCAATCCACGCGCGGGTGTCTGGAAATTGTGTCGCCCTATTTCATCCCCGGCAAAAGGGGCACAGCGATCTTGCTGGACCTTGTCGGCGCCGGTGTTGACGTTTCGGTTCTGACCAATTCCCTGGCCGCCACGGACGTCGCCGCAGTCCATGGCGCTTACGCAAATTATCGCAAGCGGCTGCTGAGGAATGGCGTCAATATTTTCGAGCTTCAGCCGTTCAACCGGCGCTCGGCAATCTCGGTGTTTGGCTCGAAGGGCGCCAGTCTGCATACGAAAGCTTTCACCGTCGACGACAATATCGGCTTCGTCGGTTCCTTCAATTTCGATCCACGGTCAGTGTCCTTGAACTCGGAAATGGGCGTGCTGTTTGAGGATCCGAAATTGGTCGCCGAGTTGCGGCATCGATTCCAATCGGAAATATCTCCGGAAACAAGCTATCGGCTCGAACTGAAACACAATGTCCTGCATTGGCATGGATGCGGCGAAGGCAAGATTCAGGACTATACGCATGAACCAGAAGCCGGATTTTTTCGCCGTATCCTGGCGGTCTTCGTCCGTCACCTCCCGATCGAATCTCAGCTCTAGCATCCGACGATGGCCGAGGACCTCGCGATCTCAGCAAATTGCCCTGCCGGGGATCGCGTGAGCGAAACGTGAAACCCTGATCTACCACGGGTCAGCCAGACCGCATCACACCCGGTTCTTCGACAACCGCGTCGCCAGTCCCATGCTGTCCGGCGTCCGGATCACTCGGCAACACGTCGGAAAAATTGACTGTGGCGACCAGATATCCGGCTTCATCGTAGACCTTGATAGTCGATCCCGATTGCTTGGTTCCTGACCCAGGTTCCGCCGCCACCGCTACGCGCGCCATCTCTATTGCTCTTGGACTGGCCATCTCCGCACTCGCTAGCTCTTCCTGGAAAGCAGTAGTCTGGCCGGATACTGTCGTCTCAAAGCGAAATTTTGGCATGGGCAACCTCCTGTTCCTATGCAATTCCGGTGTCCGGGTTGCGTTCCAAAGAAACAGAATTGGTGGGAAGCAGCTAAGATCGCCGCGATGGCCAGACCCGTGTCGCCACGAAGGTCAGCAAACCCGTGATCACAATCCAGGCTTGCACCTCGCGTTGGATAGTTGGCCCAGGGTTCGATGTCTGTCGCGACGGGCTCTCTGCCTCCACTATCGGTTGAAGGTCGGACCGACTGCCGAGACGGACGGAATAGGCCCGCGTGAACTCGGCGCCGAGCAGGAAGATCTCAGACGAATAGTAAACCCAAAGCAGCACGACCAGCAGTGCACCCGCCGCGCCATAGGAGGATGCGATCGCGCTGGTTCCGATATACCAGCCAATCAGCGACTTGCCGATGGTGAAGAGCAAAGCGGTCACTGCCGCGCCAATTGCGACATCGCGCCAAGCGAGCGACCGGTCCGGCAGGATCTTGAAGATCGCGGCAAACAGAGCGGAAATCAGCACGAAGGATACAATGCCGTTTATCGACGCGAGAATGATCGTGCCGAACGGCAGATGGGCGTTGATGACAGCGCCAAGCGCGGAAATGGCGGCACTCGCCGCCAACGACACAAGCAGTAGAAATCCCAACGCTGCAACCAGACCCAGGCTGGCCGCCCGCGCCCGCACCAATCGCGACACAGACATGGGTGGTGGGTCAATCTTCCAGATTGTGTTGAGCGAAAGCTGCATTTCGCCAAACACCCCGGAGGCTGTCACGAAGAGGGTGACGATGCCCACCAAGGTGGCAACAGTGCCGGCGGTTCTGTGAGAAGCGCTTTCGATGGTGCTGCGCAGAAGGTCGCCGGTTTGCGATCCCATCACGCCTGCGATTTCGGCCGACAGAGCGAGTTGAGCTGCTTCATGCCCAAAGACAAGTCCAGCAATCGCAACAACGATCAACAAGATCGGGGCCAGGGACGTAACGGCATAGAACGCCATCGCCGCACCGTGGCTGAGGGCATTGTCGTTGATGAATCCGAGGATGCTCTCCTTGCCAAGAACCCAGGCCTCGCGTGCCACCCGCATGGGGAATTCCTTTTGCCTCACGAGCAACCTAGTGCTGTCGGCAACGAAAGCGAGACCTGCCGCCAGTGCGCGAGGCGCGATTGCAGAGACACGCCCGCTTGTCTCTGCACGAACGGCCAGAAATGTTCCATGCGGCGCCGGAACTCGCCGGGCTCGTAATGGTTATCGGTCATCCGATTGGAGTGATCAAAAATGCCTGATAATGAAAACCGTCGCGAGACCGGCGCAACGAAGTACCCGGCTAGAACAGGTCCTGATCCTTCGGATGCGTTCTCTCAGGATGCGGCCGGCAACAAGAAACCCAAGAGTGGGGTCGGTCTGACGCGGCCAGTCAATGAGGTGGATGACAAGACGCACCAATCCGATGGCCAGAACGCCCCGGCGAGGCCGGGCAGCGGAAACACGGTTAAGCCATGAACGTTGCCAATCTTCAGCTTGAAGGGTTGATGATGGCGGTCGCGTCAATCAACAACCTGCTCGTTCACAAAGGTCTGCTGTCAATTGACGAGATCGATACCGCCCTGCGAAAGGCAGAGGCGTCCATGACAGGTGACGAGCGGACCTACGAAGACATGTCACCGGCCAACCGTGACGCGATCTGCTTCCCGATCAGGCTTCTGCAGATCGCAAACAACGCGCAAGGCGAACTGGACATCCCACCATTTTCAGAGCTTGCAAAAATGGTTGGGCAAACCAAGGAACCTTAACGTCAGCGGTGACGACATGACGTGTAATCTCCGTGAAGGCCTACATTTGACGGCGATGCCACTCTGAAGCGGAAAAGCAGCATCGGCGCCGTCTCGGCCATGAACCGAACCAAATCTCACCCACTGCGTTGAGTCCGGCGTTGCGTCATTAGTCGGGGCACTTCCATGAAAACGGGCGAGCTTTCAACCTACCGGGCCAAAAGGGACTTCGCGAAGACGAAAGAGCCCAGCGGCGAAAGCTCGATTGCGGGTTCGAATCGACTTCGGTTTGTCATCCAAAAACACGCGGCCACGCGGCTGCACTATGATCTTCGCCTCGAGCTTGGCGGGGTCTTCAAATCATGGGCTGTGACCAAAGGTCCATCACTGGATCCTCACGACAAACGACTTGCCGTGGAGGTTGAGGACCACCCGCTGGAGTACGGCGACTTCGAAGGCACAATTCCCAAAGGACAATATGGTGGCGGCACGGTGCAGTTGTGGGATCGCGGATATTGGGAACCGGAAGGCGCCATGTCTCCCGAAAAGGCGTTGGAAAAAGGCGACCTGAAATTCACGCTGCAGGGCAAGCGCCTGCATGGAAGCTTCGTCCTCGTGCGCATGAAGCATGACCGCAATGGCGGGAAGCGGACCAACTGGCTGCTGATCAAACACCGCGACAAATACGCGACAGAGGGCAATGGCGATGCGGTGCTGGCTCAGGATCGATCCGTCGCCTCGGGTCGGAGCATGGAGAGGATTGCAGCGGGGAAGGGGGCAGGTCCGAAGCCGTTCATGATGAAAGGTTCATCGTTGGCCGATGCGGATGCCGTTTGGGACAGCAAGCGCGGCCATGCCGACAAGCGCGCCGCCAGGTCGGCAAAGCCTGCTCCGCGGCCGAAGCGAGCCGCTGGTGCCTCAGCGGCGAAGATGCCCGACTTCATCCCACCACAGCTTTGCGCGACGCTCTCCCGGCCGCCGGCCGGGACGAACTGGGTTCACGAAATCAAGTTTGACGGTTATCGCGTCCAGTTGCGCGTGGAAGACAAGGACATCGCGCTTAGGACCCGCAAGGGTCTTGACTGGACGGAGAAATTTGGCGCCATCGCAAAGGAGGCCGCCAGTCTTCCCAACGTCATCATCGACGGCGAGATCGTAGCGCTTGGCGAGAACGGCGCGCCCGATTTTGCCGCACTGCAGGCAGCGCTGTCGGAGCGCCGGACGAAGGACCTGATCTACTTTGCCTTTGACCTGCTCTTCGCAAATGGCGTCGATCTGCGAAAGATGCCTCTCTCACAACGGAAGGAACGTCTGAGCGAGATGCTCGGCGAAGTCGATCGCGGCGCGCAAAATCTCATCCGCTATGTCGAGCACTTCAGCAATGGCGGCGACGCGGTGCTGCGTTCTGCCTGTCGCCTTTCGCTTGAGGGGATTGTCTCCAAGAGGGCCGATGCAACCTATGTTTCGGGGAGGACCGACACCTGGGCCAAATCGAAATGCCGCGCCGGGCATGAGGTGGTCATCGGCGGCTGGTCGACGACCAACGGCAAATTCCGGTCATTGCTCGTCGGCGTCAATCGCGGTGAACATTTCGCCTATATCGGCCGTGTGGGGACCGGATTCAGCGAGGCAAAGGTCAAGCAGCTGATGCCCAGGCTGCAGGAGATGAAAGCCGCGACGTCGCCGTTTACCGGCGATGGCGCACCGAAAAGGAATTCAACCGTCTTCTGGACGAAGCCGGAATTGGTCGCGGAAATCGAGTTCGCCGGCTGGACCGGGGGTGGCAATATCCGGCAGGCCGCCTTCAAAGGCCTGCGTGAAGACAAGCCCGCAAAAGACGTCGAGGCCGAGCGTCCAGCTGATCCTCAAGAGACGCCGATTGCCGACCCTGCCAAGGTGACTGGCAAGACAGGAAAAAGCCCGGTTGTCATGGGCGTCATCATTTCCAAGCCGGACAAGCCGCTTTGGCCGAATGCCGGCGACGGTCAGCCCGTCGACAAGCTCGATCTTGCAGAATATTTCGAGACCGTTGGCCCCTGGATGATCAGACATATCAAAGGTCGTCCCTGTTCACTCGTGCGCGCGCCGGATGGCTACGCCGGCGAGCAGTTTTTCCAGCGCCACGCAATGCCAGGCACATCCAATCTGCTGGAACTGGTAAAAGTCTTCGGCGATCACAAACCGTATCTGCACATCGACCGCGTCGAGGGTCTGGCCGCGATCGCCCAGATAGGCGGCCTTGAGCTTCACCCCTGGAATTGCCAGCCGGGTCATCCCGAAATACCTGGCCGACTTGTCTTCGACCTTGACCCCGGTCCGGAAGTCCCTTTTGCGAAGGTGGTCGCGGCAGCCAAGGAAATGCGCGATCGTCTCGAAGATCTGGGCTTGGTGAGCTTCTGCAAAACCACGGGGGGCAAAGGCTTGCATGTCGTGACGCCATTGGCGGCCGAACGCAGCAAGACGACATGGGCCGAGGCCAAGGCCTTCGCAAAGGCCGTCTGCATCCAGATGGCGGCAGATAGCCCGGATCTCTACCTCGTCAACATGGCCAAGAAGCTGCGGACATCCCGGATTTTTCTCGACTATCTCAGGAATGATCGCATGGCGACAGCCGTCGCCCCTCTCTCCCCTCGCGCCAGGGAAGGCGCGACTGTATCCATGCCGCTGACCTGGAGTCAGGTGAAGGCGGATCTCGATCCGAAAAAATACACCGTTCGCACGGTTCCGGGCCACCTGAAAAAGACCGTCGCCTGGGCCGACTACGACGATGGCGAACGGTCGATCAGCATCGCCATCAAACGGATCGGTTCAGCAAAGCTCGCCGCATGACGACGTCGGTTCGCGCTGGCTTGCAGGTACGAGGCCCAAAGTCCAACCTCCTGCCTCACCGGTCTCTGGGATTGCCCAGGGCGGGGTCGCGCGCCCGGGTGTAGCCCTCGACGCGAGGCAAACCGTCATCCATCCTGATAAACGGCAGTCGCATTTCCCAATAGGCTTGAGCTTGGGGATGGAACTTCTCGGGCGCGTCCATGAATCCGATCGAGATGTAGAACTCGTTTGGCAAGCCTTCATCGGTGTACCCAATCGAGGTGCCACATTCCGAACAGAAGGAGCGCACGACGCCCCTGGTTTTCGAGAATGTTTTTGGTTTTGGGCCGAGCCAATCGACCTGATCTGGACGATAGCCAATCCAGATCGTCAGTGGGCTGCCGATCGCTCGTCGGCAGTCATCGTCGTGGTCGAAACAAATCCAAAAGGGATCGCCACTGAATTCAGCTGTGATGGCTCCGCAAAAGCAACGCCCTCGATCAATCCGGGCCGGTTTTCTGATCGTCGTTCGGGGTTTGTCGTCCATGGTAATCTTCCGGCCAGCGTGGTGGCGTAACGCCGCGGACGGCAAGCAGTTCCTTTGGACGTCAGAGAGCCGCAGACGCGCAACCGGCGGGCTGCTCGTCAATATCATTTGAGGCAGGTCAGGCCTTAATTTGTTGGGAACATTTTTTCAGGTCCGCACTTTGTTCGCCGTCTGACCAAAGGAGGCGACCTTGAAAACACGACGCATCGACAGGGAAAAGATCGAGAGGGCGGATCGAGAAGCCAAGTTGCTGTTGCAAGCGGAGCGGCATGCCAGGGAAGCCAAGACGGCGCGGCTTAGAGAACAGCGACAGTTATTGGAGGCATCGATAGCGCAGACCCCGCCCGCGCCCGCAGCGGTAAAGCCGCCGCCCCGTCAACGAAAGCCGACGCGCAAGGTAATCGAGGTGGACTGACGGTTTGGTCAGTTGACGCTTTTGCCAAGGTGGGGAGTTGATATGACAGGGCAGGAGATCCGGCAGCATGAATACCAAAGCGGTAAGTCCGGCCGTCGCCAAAGCCACGGCTGCTCGGCATGCTGGATCAAGGCCTCATCACCGGTGCGTCCGACGACGATCCTGCGAGAGCCGCTGAAAAAGGCGCCCGAGCGGGCCGAGAACCAGCGAATCCGGCTGGACACTTACGTCGGGAACAATCGCACGCGCGGACCGTTCCCCAAGCGAATCTTCACGCTCAGGATTTGCTCTTGTTGCAGCGACCGGACGAAATTCTCAACGAGGCCTCGCAAACGGTTGGTGATCCCCTTGAGCGCGACGCCGTAGGTGGGGAGGCTGAGCTAACGGGCGATCGCGCCATCCCGCGTCGTCTGGTTGTCGTCTCGAACAGGCTGGGGAACATTCGCGATCTGCAAGCCGGCGGACTTGCTGTAGGCATCGGGGATGCGTTGGCCGAGCGTGGAGGCCTATGGCTAGGAGCAAGCGCCGAGTATCAGGACTACGCCGCGAGCGACGAACCGCTGATCCGCTTGGAACGCGTGGGAAAGATCGAGACAGCTGCGCTTACCCTGCCGTATGAGGAGTATTCGCTCTATTACAATGGCTATGCCAACAGCACGCTGTGGCCGCTTTTTCATTACCGACTGGACCTCGTGAACCACCGGGCAGAGTTTCTACAGGCTTACCGGCAGATCAATGCGCGGTTCGCGAAGGCGCTCGCAGGACTGCTGTCGGGCGACGACGACCTGGTGTGGGTTCACGACTACCACCTTATCCCCTTGGCCGCCCAGTTGCGGCGGCTGGGAGTCCGGAATCGGATCGGGTTTTTTCTTCACATACCGTTCCCGCCGCCTGACCTGTTTGTAGCCACGCCCGATCATAAAGAACTCATCGATGACCTGCTTCAATATGACGTCGTGGGGTTCCAGACCGAAACGGACGTGGGGAATTTCCGGCGCTCAGTGCAGGCGGCCAACTCCATTACTTTTGATATCAATGGTTCGGCTGAGATGAACGGCCGCACGGTGTTGTCGAGATGTTTTCCGATCGGCATCGACGTCGATTCAATCGCACGCATGGCCAATGAGGCGGCGGAGGATGTGCAGATCGATTCCATGCGCCGCCAGATTCTGGGCCTCAAGCAAATCATCGGCGTCGATCGGCTGGACTACTCCAAGGGTCTCCCCGGCCGCATGCAGGCTTTCGCTCGTCTTTTGGAAAGGCATCCGGAACACGAGCGAGCGGCAACCTATTTGCAGATTGCGTCGCCGACGCGCGAGGAGGTCAGCGCCTATGCCGACATCCGGGCCCAGCTTGAGGCAACCGCCGGCGCGATCAACGGAAGATACGCGGATTTGGCTTGGACCCCGATCCGCTACATCCACCGTGCCGTATCACGCTCTCGGCTTGCTGGCCTGTTGCGCGCTAGCCAGGTCGGATTGGTCACGCCCCTGCGTGACGGAATGAACCTCGTCGCCAAGGAATACATAGCCGCGCAGGACGAAGCCGATCCCGGAGTGCTGGTATTGTCGCGTTTTGCAGGTGCGGCCGAAGAACTTGCCGAATCCTTGATCGTGAACCCGTATGCGGTCGACGAGGTTGCCGACGCGATCGCAAAAGCGCTCGCGATGCCGCTTGGGCAAAGAATTGCAAGGCATAGTGCACTGCTCAAGCGCATCACGCGCAATGACGCAGCAGAATGGCGGCGGTCATTTCTCGCCACGCTCGCGGGCGAGAACTAGCGCCTGGCATCGATGCCTGAATCAGTCCGTGTGTCACGGGTTCCCACGCGGCCATAGCCCGGCCATAACCCGGCTTGCCTAGCAGTTCGAAAGGCCTTGAAGCTGATCATGTACCTTGTCAGCCCGCATCAGAAACTTTTCGCTCGTTGCCGGAAGCGCGATAGCCCGCCTCAATCGGTGGCTATCGAAGGTTCCACGGAACACACCGCCGGTCCGGTCGTTTGGGCTCTGATAGGAGATCTGCGATGACAAGGAACCCCACGCGAAAGGACAGTGATCTCTCTGAAAAAGAGGCAATCAAGTTGGCCGAAGTCACCGACGTGTCACCCGGGCAGGCCAAAGAGCTTGCAGCCGAGCACGGCAAAGACGGCGCCAAGAAGGAAGCAAGAAATTACAAGGCGGAGGGCTGACTATGGCGGCCAGTGGATCCGCAAACGACAGAGACGCACGAGCCACCCTCTACGCACAAGGAGCAATGGAAGCCGAGCGTAAAGCGCGGGAAGAGAAAACGGCGCGATTGCGCAAAGCCCGTTTGGCGCATGAGGCGGTCAATTCGCCTGCACCCGAGCAGAAACCGGCAGTGCCGGAAACGCCAAAGCGGGTCGCCAAACCAGGCAGCCGAAAAGCTGGAGAAGATTAGCTTCAGCTTTCTTCAGCTGTGCCGGTGGCCGGCGCCGGGGAAGAGCAGACCGTGCGGTCGATCTGCACGATAAATTTGTACTTCATCGAATGACACAAAGGAGTCCAGTGATGACGGAGCATGTGTCCCGGAAGGAAGAACAGCGTGGCACCCGAAATGTACTCGGGTGGGGCGTCGTCATTGCGGCTGTGATCTTCGTCGCACTGCTAGCCTTCTTTGTGTTCATACCCCTTTCAGGCGGATCGTGGCAGACATCGCCAGTAAAGCGCACCCCGGAACAGAACCAAGGCGGCAATGCCCCCGCCGAGACATCACCCGCGCCCGGCGTTAAAAAGAACCCGCAAGAAAATACCGAGATGCCAGGGCAGCAGTGATCGACCTTGGGCTGCGACCCAAGTTGGCCTGATCTTCCTGGTCGTCTCATCGGCGTCATGATGGGATCAGGGCCTTCTGGGCGCAGGAACCGCTGAGCTATTGAGACTGGGGTTTCGCCCACATCGAGCGCAGAAAGATTACCGCAGCAGCATCGGTCTGGCGAACGAGGCGATGACGCCATCGTGGAACTCGAGGCAAATCAAGATGCCTAGCTGCAGGCCGTTCAGTTGGGATTTTTCAGCTGCTTTGACAACAGCAGTTGCTGCTGCAGCTCAAGGGCGAGCTTCAACAGCCGTTCAGGTGTTTCCTCTTCCGCGATTTCGTCGAGCAGCGCTGCGAGTGCGTCGCCCTCAACAGGATCGCGGAATGAGTCAGGTTTGGTTTGCGGAGGTTTGGCCACGAGGATTTCTAGCAGGAATGCGGCCGTATTTGCAAGACGAAGCGAAACGCTCTTGGGGGAGGGTACCGTGGCGGGGGGCGGTCGACAGGGCGGCCTGCGGCAAACCATCGGACAATCTTAATTCATAATGCCAGACCTGTCGTTGCTGAGCACCTCCTCCATGAGTGTGTTGAGCCATTCGCTCAAGGGAAGGTCATGTCGCGACAACCGCTCCTCCAGCGCCGCCTTCAATGTCCGTTCGACGAGGCGATCGGCCGCCTGTGGGTCGCCCAGCAGCAGCCGCGCGGACAGCCTCAGTTTTGGAAGAGCGCGGAAAACGTTGTCTTCACCAAGCGCTGTTGACTGCGCGGCGAGGATCCCGGCAACCGTCCTGAACCCGGCCGGCTTGGAGAGGTTTTGGGTGTATCGGAACCGCTCCGGCAGGGTGATCTGATCGTTTCCGGAGAAGAATACGAACGGGATGCCTCTGTCCGTCAGCTCGTCGGCGAGGGGAAAAACAGTCTCACCGTTGAGGTCGATGTCCAGCACCGCCCCATCCGCTGAATCGATATATCGTCGAGCCCGGCTGACTGACGACACCGGCCCCAAAACGGTCGCCCCACAATCGCTGAAATAAGAGGCAAGTTCGCTTGCCAGCAAGAATTCGTCCTCGACGAGCAGAATTCGCATGCCTAATAACATAGCAGCCCTCCGGGCTTTAAACGGCGGTCGCGTCCATCGGTTCCGTGGCTATCGGCGGTGCGGGATGGGAATTTGAGTAGGAACGGTTTACACATTGGATCGAAATCAGCGCTGCCGCGTTGCATTTCACTGAAGCAGGACAATTGATGCAAAAGCTGCCGAGGTTCCCCATAGTCGGTATTGGCGCCTCTGCGGGCGGCATTGCCGCCATGGAGGGATTTTTTCGCGGGATGCCGTCTTCGAGCGGGATGGCGTTCGTGATCGTCACGCATCTCAGCCCGGAACGGGAAAGTCTGCTGCACGAAGTGATTGCGCTTTACACCGGAATTCCGGTTCGTGTCGCTGAAGATGGAATGGATATCCATCCTGACACCGTCTACGTGATGCCGCACAATGCGATCCTCACCATCGAAAATTCCAGCCTAAAGCTGCGCCAACCGAATTCCGTGTCCAGGGAGCGCAAGCCCATCGATATCTTTTTCAGCGCGCTGGCCGAGGATCAGGGCGAATACGCCGTCGGCGTCGTCCTGTCGGGCGGCGATTCCGACGGTACGTTGGGCATCAAGGCAATCAAGGAGCATGGCGGCCTGACGCTGGCGCAACTCTCCGACGAGTCGGGTCCGAGCAATCCCGACATGCCGCGCAGCGCGATCAGTTCCGGTCTGATCGATATCGCCATCCCGGCCGATGAGATGGGTGCGAAACTCATGGAATTTGCCCATAGCTTTGAACTGCTCGACGAGCTTGAAGCTGACGATGGCAAGGCCAGTGCTTTGAAACTCCGCAAGGGCCAGGAGGAAATCTACGCGATCCTGCGCAGCCATTCGGGACATGATTTCTCGGGCTACAAGGCCAAGACGTTCTTGCGTCGCGTCAGGCGACGCATGCAAATAACGCAGAACACCGCGATCGATGCCTATATAGAGTTGCTTCGTTCAAATGCGGAGGAAGTGCGGTCGCTGTTTCGCGATCTGCTGATCAACGTGACAAATTTCTTCCGCGATACGGACGCTTTCAAGACCCTGGAAGAGACCGTCATCCCCAAACTTTTCGAAGGCAAGGACGCCAACGATACGATCCGCGTCTGGGTGCCCGGCTGCGCAACCGGCGAGGAAGTCTTCTCGATCGGAATGCTGATGCGCGAGCATATGGATACACTTTCGGCTGTGCCGCGCATCCAGATTTTCGCCACGGACATCGATGACGCGGCGTTGGGCATCGCACGTTCGGCGCGCTATCCGGAGTCATTGCTTGCGGGCGTTTCGCCTGAACGTCGCGAACGCTTCTTCAGCAATGACGGCACAAGTTTCATCTTGAGCAAGAGCGTACGTGATCTCTGCATCTTCTCGGCGCACAGCGTCATCCGTGATCCACCCTTCTCGCGCATGGACATGGTGTCGTGCCGGAACCTGCTGATCTATTTCGGCCCCGATGTGCAAAAGCAGGTTATTCCGACCTTCCACTATTCGCTGAAGCCCGGCGGCTATCTGTTCCTTGGCACCTCCGAGAGCATAAGCCAGCATGCCGATCTGTTTGCACCGGTCGACAAGAAACAACGGATATTCAAGGCACGAGAACATACGGCGCCGCCGCGGCTGCCGATCTTGTTGAATGCTGCGCCTGCAAGCAACTTTTCCAGCGCCAATGACACTCATGCCCGCCGCGGGTTGTCTTATTCCCTAAGGCAAACCGTTGAAGCCCATGTTCTCGAACGCTACGCTCCGGCCCATGTCGTCATCAATGGTGATGGAGATGTCGTCTATTACTCGGTCAGAACCGGCAAATATCTCGAGCCGCCGCAAGGGGTGCCGAGCAGACAATTGCTCACAATGGCACGCAGCGGCCTGCGTCTGGAACTGCGCGGCGCTTTGCGGGAAGCGGCCGAAGGCCGGCGCACGGTTGTGCGCGAAGCGATAGCCATTGAAGAAGATGAAGATCGTGTCCAATTCGTCACATTGACGATCGAGCCCTTGGTTGATCGCGGCAGCGGCGAGCCGCTGTTTCTCGTCCTGTTCGAACCGGTGGGCCAGCCGCAGCCGCGGCTGGAGGCTCTAAAGGTTCGACAGCCATCCGGGATTGCTGATTTCGAGCGCGAGCTCCGCGATACGCGCGAGCGCCTGCAATCGACGATCGAAGAATATGAGACCGCATTGGAGGAGTTGAAATCTTCCAATGAGGAACTCGTCTCGGTCAACGAAGAAGCCCAGTCATCCAATGAGGAGCTTGAGGCTTCCAAGGAAGAAATGCAGTCCCTCAATGAGGAATTGAACACCATCAATGCCGAACTGGTTTCCAAGATCGAGGATCTCGATCGGGCCAACAGCGATCTGAAGAACCTGTTCGAGAGCACACAGATCGCGACTGTTTTTCTCGATACCAAGCTGGTTATCCGCAGCTTCACGCCGGCGGCGTCTTCGTTCTTCAATTTGCTGCCGACCGACATCGGAAGACCGCTTACCGATCTTGCCAGCCGGCTCGATTATCCGCACCTGCGCGACCATATCGCGCAGGTTTTCAAAGCCGGCGAGATGATCGAGCACCAGCTGCCGCGCGATAGCGACGGCGTCCACTATCTCGTGCGGCTGATCCCCTACCGCGACAGCGTGCGGAAAATCCAGGGTGTGGTGGTGACCTTTGTCGATGTGACGACCATGGCTGAAGCCGAAGCCCACCAGCGGGTATTGATCTCGGAACTCAATCATCGGGTCAAGAACATGCTGGCTGTTACGGTCAGCATTGCCAGTCAGACCCTGAAAAATGCTCCCTCTTCGGAGGCTTTCGCCGAAGCGCTCATCGGTCGCCTGCGCGCCATGGCGCGGGCCTACGGAGTGCTCTCGCGCGAAAGCTGGAAAGAGGTCTCGGTAGAGGAAATCGTGCGGCAGGAAGTCGAGCCGTTCGGGCTGGAACGCATCAACACCACAGGCGAGGACATTCGGCTCAAGCCTCAGCAGGGTCTGTCGCTTGGCATGGTGGTCCATGAACTTGCCACGAATGCTGGAAAATATGGCGCCTTGTCCGTGCCAAACGGCGTGGTGTCCGTGACTTGGTCGGCGTCGGATCACGGTTTTCAGCTCGAATGGTTAGAAAGCGGCGGTCCCGCTGTCAGTCCGCCTGAGAAGACGGGATTTGGTCTTTCGCTGGTGAAAGGCGAAATTGAGTATCGGCTTGGCGGAAATTTTGAAACATCTTTCGGTTCCGATGGTTTGAGCTTGCGGATTGAGTTTCCGTTTGATCATCGGGAGAGCGAAACGTGACTGCATCTCGTATCCTTGTCGTCGAAGATGAATGGCTGGTCGCGGAGGAGCACCGCGCAATCCTGGAAGAGGCCGGCTTCGCCATCGCCGGGCCAGTGCCGTCCGTTGCTCGCGCGAAAAAGCTGATCGAGAGTGAAGTCATATCTGCCGCGGTCCTGGACATTGGTCTCGGCGGCGAGACCAGCGCTGCCCTTGTCCCTCTTCTAGCGCAACGCGGAATTCCGTTTGTTTTCGTCAGTGGGTACACGGCATCCGACATCCCGCAGGATTTGCGTCATCACAAGATGCTGTCAAAACCCGTGTGGGCTGCCGCGCTGGTCGAGGCCGTGCGAAATATGCTCGGTGTTCAACCGACAGCTTTGGCAAGACACCAGGACAGCGGAACGGTGCCAACCCAACGAGAAGCCCGATAACTGCACAAAGACACTGGTTTTTCACCAGATATGAGACGACATTCGGGTCCAGGCCCGAGCCGGCGTCGCCGGCAAGTGCCTGCGATCCGGCCGGCACGATTGGCATGCTCGCGGTCTGGCGTACTCCAGCGCTGGGCGAAAGTTCGCCACCGCGCGACGATTGGTCAGCCGTGTGAGCCTATCAAACAACGGGCAGTTCGCCCTCGGTTTTCCTCGCGTCGAATAGGACGCCAAGGCCGTAAGTGACGGCGCCAGCGGCAATCATCTCTGCCAACGCTGCGCTCGACACCGGGCAATGCGGCATGACAGCCTTGATCGCGAGTTCGGCATTCGCGATCGACACGAAATCGTGCCGTCGCTTACGGGTCTCCAGATATTGTTCGATCAACATCTGCAGTCGCCTTCTTTCTATTTCATCGCCGGCCATTGGTTCCTCCTGTAGACGGTCTGAAAGCCCACCACGCCTAAGGAGCGGTGGCCTTGGCGCCCCTTTTTGAGGACCGTGGACTCTAGTGAGGCGGGCAGCGTTGCTGACCAGGATGTCGAGACCGCCGAGGGGCGTTGCTGCTTCATCGACCAGCTTTCTGCAAAAGGCCTCATTGCGGATATCGCCGGCAAGCCTTTTGACCTGCCGCTTTTATTAGGTCCACCAGTTCGTCGGCGTCTTCCTGTTCTTCGGGGAGGTAGCCGAAAGCAACGTCCGCACGCTCGCGCGCGAATGCAATCGCCGCCGCACGACCGGTTCCGGAATCGCCGCCGGTTATCAGCGCTTTGCGACCGGCAAGCCTGCCTGATCCCTTGTAGGTCGTTTCGCCGTGATCCGGGCGCGGCACCATCTTGCTGGCCAAACCCGGCCACTTCTGTTCCTGTGGCTTGAACGGCGGCTGGGGATATTGCGTCACCGGATTCTGTTTGAGCATCGGGCTCGCAGGGCCTGCTTTAGCAGGCACTGTTCCCGTATCGGCTGACGCCGTGGAAGCATAAGCGGCGAGAATTCCTCCCGCCATGCTTCCAGCGACAGGTCTACGCGCTGCGTCTGGTACATTGTCATGCTGGTCGTGGTTCATCATGGGCTCGCTTTGACGGCAGGTGACCGTTACGGAAGTGGCACCTAACCGGCCGTCGACGCGAATGTTCCCTTGTGATTGCAGTGAGTGTCGGTCGCCTTGCCCGTCTTAGCTGTGAGGCCGCATCACCACTTTGACAGAACCTCCTGATTGTAGCGGAACGTCTTGTACAGACCGGCCCTGCTTCCAGATCGGCCGGTGGGTAATCAGAAAGGAGGGATCGATTTCGCCGTTCTGGACCATCGCCAATAAAGGTTCCAGGTAGCGTTGCGTATGCGTCTGGCCCATCCGGAAAGCCGGTCCCTTATTCATCGCCGCCAAACGGGATGTGATCGACCAGACCAACATAGAGGCCGGCAACCGAGATGGTGCCGCCCCTGCGGCAGCGATAGATTGCCTCGCGCAGCACATGCGGCCTTGGGAATGCCAGCCCTTTTGATGACGCGAATATTGGCTCAGTCGCTGGACGCCGACCCCGGCTCGGCCATCCTACGGTGCTGTTCGGCCAAGGTGCCTGCCGGCGTGACATGCGCGGCGGCGACCTGCAGCTTGTTTTTCCAACCGCTGACGACCTGTTCATCACCGGCCATCATCGCCTCGTAACCCGTCTTGGCGACATCGGCCGGATTGTCCTTTTCATCGGAGCCGACCTTGGTATCCATCATTTCAGCGCGCTCGAAGAATCGCGTCTGCGTGGGGCCAGGCATCAGCACGGTGACCGTCACGCCGCTATCTTTCAGCTCATGGCGGAGCGCGATCGAGAAGGAATCGATGAATGCCTTCGTGCCGTTGTAGACGGCCTGGAATGTTCCGGGCATGAAGCCGGCGATCGACCCGGTGAACAGGATGCGTCCGCGACCTCGCCGGGCCATCTTGGCGCCGAGTTCATGCGCCAGATAGACCGTTCCGGTGACATTGGTGTCGATGATCCGGCGGACTTTTCGCCAGTCCTGGTCGACGAAGCCGTTGCCGAGCCCGCGTCCCGCATTGAGAAACAACAGGTCGATATCGCGATCGCCGATCTGGGAGATCAACCGATCGGCGCCCTCGACGGTCGCCAGATCGGCCTCAATGGCTTCGACCGTTACATTGTGGGTCTCAAGTGCCTCTGCCGCCTGCCGGATAGCCGGCTCGTCGGCGGCGATGATCAGGTCGTAACCGTCTTTAGCGCACAGCTTTGCGAGTTCCCTTCCGATGCCACTCGAGGCGCCGGTCACCACAGCGAGTTTGGCGTCCGTCATCATATCCTCCATCTTCGTGCCATCGGAACCACGAGCGGGCACAATTGTTCCGCGGCGTTTGGGCTGGATTGATCGTGCGCTGTCATGACGGTCAGGCGACGGTCGTCGTCGCGGTCGTCGCGCGCATTCATAGAGAGCCGTTGCGACAAAAACCGTTCTACGCCATGAGAACTCGCGATGGCCTACCTTCAAAAAAAGGCCCCCCGAACGCATGGATTGAGTACTCAGAACGGATCAGTTGAAGTTGGAACAAGTGGCCCAGTTGGAAGTTCGAACCGTGCAGCGTTGTTGCCCTCCCATGTTGATGCTGCGCGATCGGGTCATCCCCTCAGCCCGATCTGCCCGCGCTTCTCCGCGCCAAAGAGAAGCGCGGGCCCCCGCACTTTCACGGCTGTCCGGGATGGAGCGTTTTGTTACGTGGGACTAGCCGACCTCACAGGCTCGTCGTCGGTTTCGTTTGACGAGCTCTCCGAGCGCTCTAGATCATTGATGCCGGACGCAGTTGGTTCGGGCCGGGGAGGAAATCCGCGTGGCGCATCCAACGCGCGCTGTACCCCATAACGACCGTCATTTTCCGGTTGGCTGCCTGTGCTTGCTTCTGATTCTAGCCGGGTTGGCCGGATGCTCGTCTTCCAATCAGGTGGCGCAGCAATCACGAACAGCGGCCTCCGCGGCACAGACCGTATCGATGGTGCTGGATGCCTGGGTGGAGGGAGCGGCACCGTCCGCCTATGCCACGGCCGCACTGCACTCGGTCGGAAAAACGCTGGCCGATGTCGAGGCGCAAATTCGATCGGCCAAGACCGCTGAACCAGCCGGGCGAGCAGGACTGACGGCAGCAGTCAACAGTTTGTCGGTGGCGGTGGCGCATGCCGAGGCGGGATTGCGGGTGAACAATCGCACTGAGGTGGAAAGCGCACAACAGGATCTTCGGGCGGCCATGCGCTCGCTCGCCGCCGCTTACACCAGCGCTTTCGGACCAAAGCCGTGAAGAAGCTTCTGGAAATATCGCTTGGCGTCGTCACCAGTGTCGGAGGTTTCCTCGAAGTCGGGTCGATGGCTACGGCGGCGCAGGCGGGTGCCGCCTTCGGATTCCAGCTAATCTGGGCCATAGTTCTCGGCACCATATGCATCATCTTTTTGGTTGAAATGGCCGGTCGGTTCGCCGCGATGAGCCATCACACGATCTCAGAGGGCATTCGTGAAAGATTTGGGTTCAACGTCTTCCTATGGCCGTTGCTCGTCGTCCTTCTCGTCAATTTCATGGTGCTGTCCGCTGAGATCGGCGGTGTGGCCATCGCACTCGAACTTGCCACCGGCATAGGCTTCCAGTGGTGGGCACTGCCGGTGGCGTTGCTGGCATGGCTGCTGCTATGGAAAGGCACGTTTGGCTTTATCGAGAAAGGCGTTTCGGTCCTCGGCCTCGTGACGCTGTGCTTCGTGGTTGGTGCGGTGTTGTTAAAGCCCGACTGGACAGCGGTCGCTGGCAGCGCCGTGCCGTCGCTGCCGGCTCACGATGCCATCAATTACTGGTTCATGGCGGCCAGCATTCTCGGCGCGTCGATATCGCCTTATCTTTTCATGTTCTATTCCTCGGGAGCTATCGAGGACAAATGGGATGAAAGCCACCTGGGAGCCAATCGTGCCATCGCTGGGCTGGGCATGACCTTCGGTGGGACCATTTCGATCGGCGTGTTGATCGTCGCTGCTCTCGTTCTCGCGACGCGCGGCATCGACCAGGTGGACGACTATCACCAACTGCCGTTGATGCTGATCCCTATATTCGGCTTCTGGGGGTTCGTTCTATTCGTTGCCTCGCTCGCCATTGCCTGTTTCGGCGCCGCACTCGAAGTCGGGTTGCAACAGGCATATCTGGTGGCACAGGGCTTTGGCTGGACCTGGGGCGAGGATCGCAAGCCGCGCGATGATCCGGGCTTCAGTGCCGTCTATACGGCATCATTGTTTTTGGCCGCCATTCCGATCATGCTTGGCCTCGACCCACTGAGGCTGACCATCTTTTCCATGGCGGTAACGGCGGCGAGCCTTCCGCTGACGGTAGTTCCATTTCTCTTCCTGCTGAATGACGAACGCTATGTCGGCGAACATCGCAACGGCATCATTTCGAATGCCGCCGTTGTCTTCATTATCGCGCTTGCCTTCGTGCTCGCCGTGGTGACGATTCCGCTGCAGATATTCGGAGGCACATGATGGAATTGATGCGTGATCTCCTGGACAAGCAGGTGTTCGACCGCCGGCGGGTCAAGATCGGCAAGGTCGACGGAGTGGTGGCCGAGTTGCGGCGGGGCAAACCACCAAGGATTGTCGCGATAGAACTCGGCTCCATCACTTTGGCGCGCCGCCTTGGCGCGCGGCCCGGGGAATGGATGGCGCAACTGGCGACGAGGGTGGGTGGCAAACGCCACGCCGTGCCACACAGGATTGCGTGGAAAAAGGTGCAGGACAACGGGCTCGACATCGAATGTGACATCGAGGTGGGCGAGACGTCGATTTTCGCCTGGCAGGACTGGTTGCGCGATCATGTCATCGGGCGCATCCCAGGAGCGTGATGATGAGGACAGTCAACCTCGAACATCTTGCCGGGCGACGCGTGCTCTCGCAGCGCGGAAAGAGCATCGGTCACATCGAAGAGATTCTCGCCGAACAGCGTGGCGACGAGCTCGTCGTTACTGAATTCCACGTTGGCATCTACGCCGCGTTCGAGCGTCTGTCGGCCTCGACCATCGGCATCGCGATGCTCGACCTGCTTCGGCTGCGCCGCCGCGACGGCCTGTACCGCATTCCCTGGGATAAACTCGATATCTCCGATCCGGCGCGACCGCGGCTGCTATGCCCGATGACCGAGCTTCCTGGATGGAAAGGGCAAAAGGACCTTCGGGAGTAGATGGCTACGGCTGGGAGGGCTAAGGCGCCGGCGTTTTGCCGGCGAACAGCCGTTCGTGCAGATGGCGCCTCCGCAAAGATTACTGCAGGTTCTTGCGAAGGAAGATGCGGGCGTGTCCTGGAATAACGAATTCGACCTTGCCGAATTCCTCAAACCCATGATGCCGGTAAAATTGAGGCGCCTGGAAACTGCTCGTCTCGACGACGGCTCTCTTGCATCCACGCCTAACGGCTTCCTCCTCGATCGCCATAAGAAGCTGTGATCCATAGGATCGGCCACGCAATTTATCAGGCAAGAAGAACATGTCGAGAAACAGGAGCCCCAGTTCCGTTCTGCCCCAAATTCCACCCCAGATCTTTCCCGAGGGGTCGGTAAGCTCCGCGCCGATCACTGCCCGGTCATCGATTCCGGTTTGTTCGATGTTGTGTCGATAGAGCGCAGCGGCCGCCTGCGTTCGTGCATCCCCGTTGTGAGCCAGAGCGATTGTAAATCCTTCGGATCGAGCCGGCATGCGTTCTGCTCCTGCGTCGGAATGGTCTTGAGATTCAACCGTCAGATTAACATCAAGGCGGCCGGTTCGCTCGCAGCTCTGATCGCCGCTTCTGTTGTAACCCGTCTTGCCCACATTCCGCATCGCGATCCGCGTCGGATGCATGCAGCCGCGCCCAACATATCGCTTTGGTGTTGAACAAAGCCCATCCTGCCCTTGTCAGGTCTCATCACAATTCGTGCGCCGTCAAGAGTGTCCACCTCGACGAAGGCTGCTGCGGATCACAATCCATTACGCCGGGAACAATGAGAAAAACCTGTCGTTGGGAAAGCGATCGCAATTCGGCGATTCAAACACGGAGACTCCAATGTTGAAGAAAATTCTAGCCGCGTCGGTGCTAACTATTGCCTTGGCCGGTTCCGCCTTGGCGCAGACAAATGGAACGGGTGCTGGCGGCACGGCTGGCACGGGTAATGGAACTGGTACTGGAACTGTTGGCAGCGGCGGCGCCGCTGGCAATGGCACTGGCAGCGGGAATGCGGCCGTGCCAACCGATCCGAATTCCACAAACTCGACTACAAAATCGAACGGCATGACCGACCGTTGCAAGGACGCCGCAGGCAATGACATCGATAACAACACTGCAAGTGGCACAACGACCTCGACCGTGCAAAATTGCAACAAGTAGCCGATGGACCTAGCGGCTTCGGCCGCCCGAAGGCCCGCCATCAAGACAATGGCGGGCCTCCGAGTACGTGCCTCGCATGGCTGGATACGTAGGAGCACATGTGTCCAAAGAGACCCGGCGGGCCAAACTCGATCGCTTAGCAGCCTCGATTCCGAAGCACGAATTCGAATTCCTAATGAAGATTGCAAAGCTAAGCCGTCATGACCTACTTGGCCTGATCGCTAAACACGATGGCGGCAGGGACAAGGTCTATAGGGACCTTGCGGCCCACTTGGCAGCAACTGAGGCCGCCCCGGAGCCCGTACATGAGGCGGCAGCTGACGACGGCCAAACAGCTGGAGCATCTCCAGCCACGAACTCGCCCGCCGGCAAGTAGCGGCGAAGATCATTTCGGTGCCAGCCCTGACGCTCCACGGAAGCGACGACCGTGTCGTCCTTCCAAAATCTTCGAATGGGTTGGACGTGCATTTTACCGCGCCTTACTGACGAGTACTGCTGGATACGGCAGGCGGTAGGCGCTTTAAGGCCGGCTGCCATTCAGCTTCATCGGACATGCCGGAACCTGAAGCGCCGCCGCGCATTTCGTCTCCAGGCATGACCGATCTTGCGGTAATCGCCAGGGAGAAATTCAGATGCAAACTTCAGGCGCAACTTCACAGCAAAACCTTGGCCGATTGGCCATAGAACCGTTTTCCGGCACGGTGACGGTGCGGTTTTCCGACGCCATCGTCGCAGCTACGGAGCGGGCGAAGGTCCTGCGTGAAGACGGGCACGAGCCCGTTTTCTATATCCCGTTCGAGGACATCTATTTCGATCTTTTCGAAAAGACCGACACCACCACCCGGTGCCCGCTCAAAGGCACCGCAAGCTACTGGCGTGTCCACGCCGTCGGCAGTTCTTCCGATGATTTCATGTGGGCCTACGAAACGCCCGATGCGGCTGCTCTGGCTATTGCAGGTCACGGCGCTTTCGATCCGGAAAAGGCCCGTATCGATGTCGATCCTGCCGAGGACAAGCGACACACGCCACATATCGTCGAATAGGTTTCATCAGGCAGAGACAACAGGCGCGATGAGCATTTTCTACCAGGCGGCAAAGATTGCGGAGGAGGTTCACGCGTCTCAGCGTGATAAGACCGGGCGGCCCTACATCGAGCATTGCCGCCGTATCGTCGACGCCGTCGAGACAATCGATCAGAAGACTGTTGCCTACCTTCATGACGTTCTGGAGAAAGGCGAAGGCTGGACCCGCGCCAAGCTCGAAGAAGCAGGCTTCGGACCGACAATTGCCGCGGCGGTCGATGCCATGTCGCGCAGGCCGGATGAGGAGTATTTCGCCTTTGTCCGGCGGGCTGCGTCGAACCCAGTGGCGCTCCCCGTAAAACGCGCCGATCTGGAGGACAACATCTGGCAGTCGAGGCAGGTCGGAGCGTCGGCGGCCAAATATGAAGAGGGCCTTCGCATGCTTGACCAAGAGTTCTCCCGACAATAGTGCGCGCCCGACGCTGGCATTGCATCTGCCGAGGCAGCCATCGCCTGCGAGAGCTTGCGGCGCACAGCACGTTTCGGCTCTCCTGGCCGTCAGTTTTTCCGCGCCGGCGTGCGCCTGAGGGTCCTCGCTGGACCATGGAACGTGTGATCGGGTCAAAGCTCCTCCGGAGATGGACCGCAGCGTCTCCAAAAGGAGTAACGGCCGGCTCGGAATCAGGAACTCCTCCAGCACCGGTGCGTTGACCAGCAAGCCGGGACGAGTTCCCGGCCTCCGCGGGTGGCGGGCAAGCCGCCGCCGAACCCGAACTTCTGCACAATGAAAGGTAAGGCCATGGGCTTCTTTTCGAAGGACATCAAGACACTCGACGATCTCTTCGTGCACACGCTGCGCGACATCTATTACGCCGAAAAGCAGATCGAGAAAGCGCTGCCGAAGATGATCGGCAAGGCAACCGATCCGCAATTGAAGGCCGGATTCGAAAAACACCTCGAGCAGACCAAAGGCCATATCGAGCGCGTCGAACAGGTGTTCGAATTGCATGGCGTCAAGGCCAAGGAGGTCAACTGCCCGGCGATAGACGGCATTCTGGAGGAAGCCGACGATGTGAGCGGCGACGTCGACGACAAGGAGGTTCTAGACGCGGCGCTGATAGCGTCGGCGCAGGCGGTCGAACACTATGAGATGACCAGATATGGCACGCTCATCGCCTGGGCCAAGCAGCTTGGCCGCAGTGACTGCGCCAACGTATTGGCCAAGAACCTGAAAGAAGAGCAGGCGACCGATCGCAAGCTCACCGAAATGGCGGAAAGCAAGATCAACATGCAGGCTGCCGAGTAGACCGTCCCAGGTCATGATGAGATTGGTTGAAATCTCATCATGACCTAACCCTGTTGGAGCATGATTTTTTCCAAAGCCGGCACCAGTGCTGCGTTGAGTCGATCTCCATCGTTGTCCACGGAACTTTCATGACGGGCGAATCTGCCATCTCTCGCGATCTGCCGACGAGTGTAAAATCGTCTTTCGGCGTGGCGTTGAGCACGGCGCCGATGGAAGCAAAGGCTGCCGACACGTTGCCGGCCGATGCTGGCCGATGGCAATACGAACCCAAATGGGACGGGTTCCGCTGCCTGGCCTTTAAATCCGGCGCGGCCGTGGAGTTGCGTGCAAAATCCGGCAAGCCGTTAGGGCGGTATTTCCCGGAAGTCGTCGCGATGTTGCATGAACTGAAAACAAAAGAGTTCGTGGTCGATGGTGAGATCGTCATCGAAATTGCAGGCTCTCTTTCTTTCGACGCCTTGCAGATGCGGCTGCATCCGGCGGAAAGCAGGATCCGGAAACTGTCGGTCGCGACGCCGGCAAAGCTGATCCTCTTTGACATGTTGGCGACCTCCGAGGGCGCCTTGATGCAGCAGCCGCTCTCGGTTCGGCGCGCTGCACTCGAACTGTTCGTAAAGTCGGCCGCGCGAAAGGATCTCGAACTGTCTCGGGCGACGCGTGATTTGGCGGCGGCAGGCAGATGGCTTGGCCAATCCGGACAAGGTTCGACCGACGGGGTCGTTGCCAAGCTTCTCGATGACGAATATCGACCCGGCGAGCGCGCCATGGTCAAAGTCAAGCGCCTGCGCACGGCCGATTGTGTCGTCGGAGGGTTCCGCTACCTGGCGAATTCGCGTGAAGTCGGCTCCCTGTTGCTTGGCCTGTACAATGACCAGGGGCAACTCGACCATGTCGGGTTCACTTCGACGATCGCCCGGGAGGACAGGGCCAAGCTTACGCGACAACTTGAAGCTTTGCGATCGGCTCCTGGCTTCACGGGAAAAGCGCCGGGCGGTCCCAGTCGGTGGAGCACGGAAAGAAGCGGACAATGGGAGCCATTGCGGCCCGAACTGGTGGCGGAGGTGCGGTTCGATCATGTCACCGGCGATGGTTTCCGTCATGGCACCAAATTTCTGCGATGGCGTCCTGACAAAAGCCCGAAGCAATGCACGTTCGAACAGATACTTGGAAAATGAGGCTTGGCGAGGCGTCGACAGGTCCACACCATCGAGACCAAATCCGTCAAGCATTCGGCGCAGCCAAATCCAGTCGCATTTCACTGGCGATCTTGAACCCGGCGGCGAGATAAACGCCTTTGCAGGAGGATGCCGGACCAAACTCGTTGTTCAGTCTGTCACCACGCCTCGCTTTGGCGGATCACGGTTCTCGTCCGGATTAGGAACTGGCACTTCGTCGGGAAGAAGATCCGGCTCAGGCTCGCGTATGTCCGGCGTCCACGTCGGCGCATCCACTGGCGGCTCTTCGGTTGGCTCTGGTTTGGGGGGCACATCTATTCTCCGGGTTTCGCTTGGGCGTGGGGTTCGGCCCGCCACAGGTCGCGCGTCGCCGCGTCTGGAGGCGAAAGGGTCTTTTCACACCCCATGTATTTTTACCGATGGCCAGCGGTCCTGGGGCTTGTCGGCGCCCGATCAGAGTCCTGCGTTCCGGCTCCTTTGAGCGCAATGTTGGCATCCGCTGCCTCTGGCTCTTTGAGGACTGCCCTGTCGACGTTCTTGATCTCGGCCATAAGGCATCGTCCTTGGTGGCCAACGGGCAACCGCGAGAATTGTTCCGAGCTATTAAGGGCGGCTGGAGCTGCTGTGCGGACCTTCTGGCTGGGCAGTTATCAACTATGCTGTCTTGCGTTTCGGTGAGGCTCTCTTTGTGGATCTCGCCAGCCCTTCCTGTTTGAGGCTCTTCTTCAGCACCTCAGCGAGGTTGATGACATTCTCCTGTGGCCTTGGTGCGGGCTTCGGCAGCTTCTTGCCTTTGCGCTTTGCATCGATCATGGCGATCAGCGCGTCTTCATAGGTGTCTTCAAATTTCGAGGGATCGAAGGTCGTCACTTTTTTGTCAATAAGCATGCCGGCGATTTCGAGCAGATCGGGGTCGTATTTCTGCTTGGCCAATCCATCGAACACAGTGCTTTCCGAAACCATTTCGTTGTGGTTGCGAAGCTCGGTCATCACCATCCCCTTGCCATAGGGCTGAATCAGCACTTCGCGGCCGCGCTGGTAGAGCACCACGCAGGATCGAGCGGCCACGCCCTTGTTCTTCATGGCATCGCGGATCACTCCGTATGCTTCGATTGCGGCGCCGTCGGCCGGGATCAGATAGTAGGGCTTCTCGAGATAGCGCGTATCGATATCGTCAATCGATACGAATTCGCCGACTTCGAGCGTGTGCTTCGACGTCAGCTTCAACGCCTTTATGTCGTCAGGTTCGATCTGGAGAAATTCGTCCTTTTCGATCTCGAAACCCTTCACCTGATCCGCTGCATCCACCAGCTTTCCGGTCTCCTCGTCGGCGTAGACGCTCCTGACCGGCAGACCGTCCTTGCGGTTCAAAATCTTGAAATGGATCTTGGATGCTTCGCTGGTTGCGCCGACAATCTTCACGCCGCAAGTAACCGAACCAACCTTCAAGTAGCCCTTCCAAGCAGCACGTGGCGCGGCCATTTTGCGCTTATCCCGTTTCCAGCTAGGGCAACGCGTTTCCGTTCGAATTGTTCCTGCGGCGGGGGCTCGGTGCACCGTGAATGTCCGGTGGGGAAGTCCTGTCAGTCTCGACAGCCGGGCCGGCGCCTGCATCCGCAGGAACCGAAAGCGCACCATGAACATTGTCAGACACAGGCAGGAGAGTGTCATGCAAGTCGTTCGGACCGAAGTGGTGAATGCCAGGGCGCCAGACGGGCAGTCGGTTCGCCGGGTGATATTTTGCGGCGAGGGCGGCGACTGCGTTACGGTGGACATGGCAAACGTCGGGACACAAGCTGAAGATGACGTGCTTGCCCGCGCAAAGGCAATCCTGGTCCAGACAGCGACCTTTGATCTCGCAGCCAATGAATATGACGCGAGCAGCAACGGCAATTTCGGCCAGGTCGAGATAACCTCTGCAAGCGACGGCGCCGGCGACGTATATGTCTTTGAGTATCGCGATGGCGAAACCAGCCGACGCATACCGCCGTCGAGGATGGCGAGCCTTGAGGCGGCCCGGTCCGAAGCTATCCGCTGCGCAATCGATCTTCTCGCCGACCTGCAGCCTGGCACGGACGCTCTGTCCGGCTGGCTTGTGAGGGTATCCAACGAAAACGGTGAATTGCTTTACACTGTTGATGTGGCTGAGGCCGATGCAGCGCGGCAGGCAGGCCAGTAACCCAAACCCGACGGAATCCACCAGTGGCCGCCCAAGGATTGATTCACGGACCAATAGGCGACGATGGCCTGCATCTGTGCGTCGACATGCAGCGCCTGTTTGCGCCGGGTGGACCTTGGCCCGTGCCGTGGGCTGAAAAGGTGGTCCCGGCGATCGAAGAACTGGTCGCCAGACATGCCAGCCGTACCCTGTTCACGCGCTTCATTCCTGCCGCCCGCCCGGGCGAGGCGCCGGGAATGTGGGCAAACTACTATCGTCGGTGGGCGGAGGTAACCCTTTCCAACATCGATCCGCGCCTGATCGAGCTGATGCCTCAACTTGCACGATTTGTACCGCCGGCGACGGTGGTCGACAAACATGTCTATTCGCCCTGGACCGAGGGGCGGCTCGACGCGCTGCTGAGTGGCTCCGGCGTGCGTGCGCTCGTGATCACCGGTGGCGAAACCGACGTTTGCGTTCTCGCGACCGTGCTTGGCGCCATCGATCGTGGCTTTCGCGTCATTCTCGTCACCGATGCCATCTGCAGCTCTGCCGACCAGACCCATGACGCACTGATGGAAGTCTACCATTCCCGCTTCAGTGAGCAGATTGAGGCGGCCAGCATGGCGGAGGTGTTGGAGTGTTGGCCACAACTCACTCGCTGATCTGGGGGGCTTCAAGTGAAAGGGCCGACAATCGTCATTCTGGTCGGGCGGACTGTTTCAGTTGGCGGACGGCACTACAGTGAACCGGAAAACGTATATGAACGGCACGATTGCCTGATCTGCTCGCTCGCGTGAATCAGTGTCTGGAAGCGTACAAAGCCTTGCAGAGCTATCGACAGCGCGGCCAACCGTCATAGAATGGACAGGATACAGCGCCGAAGACTCGATGCCGGCATCTAGCAATCTTTGCGAGACATCCGGCGCCTCTGCCGTCGGCCTTCCGCTGGGAGGGTGATTTGCTGAAAAGCGAAGTCATTGACCTTGAAACCTAGTCGCTGGCAATCGCGCTGACGACATTGTGTCGACGGCGTTTGCGGTCGATGGAATCCGCGCAAGTTTCCTGAGTGTCGCTGCGACGACGAGGAATTGTCGGGCTTATGGTCCATGCCATGTCCGGCAAGAAAATTGCCGTGAGCTTCGACCACCGGGTGGCTGCCTCGCCTTCCGAGTTGCGCAACGCAATTCATGCCTCTCTGGCAATGGCAAACGGCTATGACGTGTCGTGGTCGGCTGAAGCACGATAAATCCACAACCGCATCATGAAAATCCGGCGTTCAAACCAAGGCGCAACCGTCGGCCTGGAATTCACGGCACGATGGAACAAAATTGAAGATGCCGCGTTTGGGGTCTTGCGGCGCGATCCACCATTGGCCGCGGGGGCAACTTTATCCGTATAAATCCATAGGGCTGGGAGTGGCGCTGTGACCGTGCAGGCATCCAAGAAGCAATTGGACCGTCGAAGCATCCTGAATTCTCTGAAAGCCTTCCGGCGCGGCGATTTCTCCGTCCGCATCGACAATGTTTATGAAGGCCTCGATTCTGAGATAGCTGAGACTTTCAATGAGATCGCTGACCTCAACGACCAAGTGACGCGCGAGTTCGAGCGCTTGAGCCGGGTCGTCGGCAAGGAGGGGCGGATAGGCGAGCGCGGCCGGGTTCGCAATGCCACCGGCAGTTGGGAATCCAGTGTCCGTTCAGTCAATGATCTCATCGAAGACATGGTTCAGCCAACGGCTGAGGTTGCGCGCGTTATCGGCGCCGTCGCCAAGGGCGACCTTTCGCAGACCATGATGGTCGAAATTGATGGCCGACCGCTGCGCGGCGAATTCCTGCGCATCGGCAAGATCGTCAACACCATGGTCGGCCAGTTGGCCTCCTTCGCCTCTGAGGTGACGCGCGTGGCGCGCGAGGTCGGTACGGAAGGCAAGCTCGGCGGCCAAGCCCGGGTCAAGGGCGTCGCCGGCACGTGGAAAGATCTGACCGACAACGTCAACGCGATGGCCACGAACCTGACCGGGCAAGTGCGCAACATCGCGGAGGTTACGACGGCGGTCGCGTCGGGCGACCTGTCGAAGAAGATCACAGTCGATGTCAAGGGCGAAATCCTAGAACTGAAGAACACCATCAACACGATGGTGGACCAGCTTAATTCCTTCGCTTCGGAAGTGACGCGCGTGGCGCGCGAGGTCGGCACTGAAGGCAAGCTTGGCGGCCAGGCGCGCGTTGAGGGTGTTGGTGGTACGTGGAAGGATCTGACCGACAATGTGAATTCCATGGCCGAGAACCTGACTGGCCAGGTGCGCAACATCGCCGAAGTGACGACCGCGGTGGCTTTGGGCGACCTGTCGAAGAAGATTACGGTGGACGTGAAGGGCGAGATTCTCGAGCTGAAATCCACGATAAACACGATGGTGGACCAGCTGAATTCATTCGCGGGCGAGGTCACGCGCGTGGCACGCGAGGTTGGCACCGAAGGCAAGCTTGGCGGCCAGGCGCAGGTGCGCGGCGTCGCCGGCACCTGGAAGGACCTCACCGACAACGTCAACTCGATGGCCGAGAACCTGACCGGTCAGGTGCGCAATATCGCCGAGGTGACCACGGCGGTCGCGTCGGGCGATCTGTCCAAGAAGATCACGGTCGCCGTGCAAGGCGAAATCCTGGAACTCAAGGACACCATCAACACGATGGTCGACCAACTGAACTCCTTTGCCTCGGAAGTGACGCGCGTGGCACGCGAGGTCGGCACCGAAGGCAAGCTGGGCGGCCAGGCAGAGGTGAGGGGCGTCGGCGGCACATGGAAGGATTTGACCGACAACGTCAATCTCATGGCCGCCAACCTGACTGGCCAGGTTCGAAACATCGCAGAAGTCACCACCGCCGTGGCGCGCGGCGACCTGTCGAAGAAGATCACCGTCGACGTCAAAGGCGAGATCCTGGAGCTCAAGGACACCGTCAACACGATGGTCGACCAACTGAACTCCTTCGCCTCTGAGGTCACGCGTGTGGCCCGCGAAGTGGGATCGGAAGGCAAGCTTGGTGGCCAGGCGCATGTCGAAGGCGTCGGTGGCACCTGGAAGGATCTGACCGACAACGTCAACGCCATGGCCGGCAATTTGACGGTGCAGTTGCGTGACGTGTCGAAGGTGGCAACGGCCATAGCGACCGGCGACTTGACCCAGAAGATCACCGTCGACGCGCTGGGCGAGATCTTGCAGATCAAGGACGTCATCAACACGATGGTCGACCAGCTCAATTCCTTCGCTTCGGAAGTGACACGTGTGGCGCGCGAGGTCGGCTCCGATGGCAAGCTCGGCGGCCAGGCCCAGGTGCGCGGCATCGGCGGCACGTGGAAGGATCTGACCGAAAACGTCAACGCCATGGCGGCCAACCTGACCGGCCAGGTGCGCAACATCGCCGAGGTAACCACCGCCGTGGCGCTCGGGGACCTTTCGAAGAAGATCACCGTCGATGTCCGCGGCGAGATCCTGGAGCTGAAGGACACCATCAACACAATGGTGGACCAGCTTAATTCCTTCGCTTCGGAAGTCACGCGCGTGGCACGCGAGGTCGGCACGGAAGGCAAGTTGGGAGGCCAGGCGCAGGTGCGCGGCGTTGCCGGCACGTGGAAGGATCTCACAGACAATGTGAACTCGATGGCCGAGAATCTGACCGGCCAGGTGCGCAACATCGCCGAAGTCACGACCGCCGTGGCGCGCGGCGACCTGTCGAAGAAGATCACCGTCGATGTGAAGGGCGAAATCCTGGAGCTCAAGTCGACCATCAACACCATGGTGGACCAGTTGAACTCCTTCGCCGGCGAGGTCACCCGAGTCGCGCGTGAGGTTGGCACCGAGGGCAAGCTTGGTGGCCAGGCGCGCGTCGAAGGTGTTGCCGGTACCTGGAAGGACCTGACCGACAACGTCAACCTGATGGCGACGAACTTGACCAATCAGGTGCGCGGCATCGCCGATGTCGTGACGGCGGTCGCGCAAGGCAATCTCAGGCGCAAACTGACGGTCGACGCGAAGGGAGAGATCGCCCTGCTGGCCGACACCATCAACGGCATGATCGAGACGCTTGCCACCTTTGCCGACCAGGTGACCAACGTCGCCCGTGAGGTGGGCATCGAGGGTAAGCTCGGTGGTCAGGCGCGTGTGCCAGGTGCCGCCGGCCTCTGGCGCGACCTGACCGACAATGTCAATCAACTCGCTGCCAATCTGACCACCCAGGTGCGTGCCATCGCCGAGGTTTCGACGGCGGTGACCAAGGGCGATCTTACCCGTTCGATCAGCGTCGAAGCCTCCGGCGAGGTCGCCGCGCTGAAAGACAACATCAACGAAATGATCCGCAATCTGAAGGATCAGACGCTGAAGAATGCCGAGCAGGACTGGTTGAAGACCAATCTCGCCCGGTTTTCGCGCATGCTGCAAGGCGAGCGCGACCTTGCCACCGTCTCGCGGCTCATCATGTCCGAACTCGCTCCTCTGGTGAACGCCCAGTATGGGGTGTTCTACGTCACCAATCGCGACGAGGAGGAATCCTATCTTGAGCTGGCGGCTTCCTATGGCGCCGAGAGCAAGGCTGCCATCAAGCAGCGGCTTGATCTGCGAGAGGGCCTGGTTGGGCAAAGTGCCGCCGACAAGCGCGCCATCATGCTGGACAATGTGCCGCCAGAATTCCTTCGGGTCACATCTGGTCTTGGCAGCGCCTCGCCAGCCAATGTCATCATCCTGCCTGCCCTGTTCGAGGATGAAGTCAAAGCCGTCATCGAGCTCGCCTCGTTCGGCGAGTTTCGTGACACACACCAGTCGTTCCTCAACCAGCTCATGGAATCCGTCGGCATCGTTCTCAACACCATCGCTGCGACGATGCGCACGGAGGGCCTGCTCAAGCAGTCGCAACTGCTGACGTCGGAATTGCAAGCGCGTCAAACCGAGCTGACAAAAAAGCAGGAAGAGCTGCATGCGACGAACGAGGAGCTGCAGGAAAAGGCGCAGCTGCTCGAGAACGAAAAGAAGCAGGTCGAAAACAAGAATCTCGAAATCGAGATGGCGCGACGCGCGCTGGAGGAAAAAGCCGAGCAACTGGCGCTCACGTCGAAATACAAATCCGAATTCCTGGCCAATATGAGCCACGAACTGCGCACGCCGCTCAATTCGCTGCTCATTTTGTCAAACCTGCTGGCGACCAACCAGCACGGCAACCTCAACGAAAAACAGGTAGAGTTCGCCCGCACCATCAATTCGGCAGGAACCGATCTTCTCAGCCTCATCAACGATATCCTCGATCTGTCGAAGATCGAGTCGGGCACTGTTTCCATCGACATCAACGATATGCCGGTGACGCATCTTCGCCAGCATATGGAACGAACTTTTCGTCAGCTGGCAGCCGACAAGGGACTTGGCTTCACCATCAAGGTCGATCCGGCGCTTCCCGACACGGTCCGCACAGATGAGAAACGCTTGCAGCAGATTGTCCTCAACCTGCTTTCCAACGCATTCAAATTCACCTCGGAAGGCGAGGTCAGCCTGAACTTCCGGGTTGAAAAGGCCGGCCGCCGCAATGGCGCGACGCAGCCGGTGAAGGCTCTCGCGATCGCCGTCACCGACACCGGCATTGGCATTCCAGAAGACAAACAGAAGCTGATTTTCGAGGCCTTCCAGCAGGCCGACGGCACCACCAGCCGCAAGTATGGCGGCACCGGCCTTGGGCTCTCGATCAGCCGCGAGATCGCTCGCTTGCTTGGCGGCGAATTGCGGGTCGAAAGCACGCCGGGCAAGGGGTCGACATTTACCCTCATCATCCCGTTCGACGGCCCCCGCGTGACGACAGTACAGTCGACCTTGGCTCCGGCGGCGGAGGCGGTTGCTGCGACAGCTCTGCTCAGCAGTCCGCCCTCGGCAGAGCTGATCGACGACCGCGATTCAATCCTACCCACCGATCGGATCGTGTTGATCGTCGAAGACGATCCGACCTTTGGCGGGTTGCTGCTTGGCCTCGCCCGGTCGGCCGGGCTGAAAGGCGTTCTGTCGACTGCAGGTTCCGGCACGCTGGCATTGGCCCGCAAGCTCGTTCCCGACGCAATCACACTTGATCTCGGACTTTCGGATATCGATGGCTGGGTGCTTTTCGATCTGCTGCGGCATGACCAGAAGACGAGGGGAATTCCTATCCATGTCATCTCGGGTGCCGAAGACATCGACAGTCTCGCACGCAAGGGGGCGTCCAGCATTTCCACCAAGCCCGTTTCCTCGGACGAGCTGATGAAGGTGTTTCAGGATATCCACTCGAAGAAGCTCCGCGTTCAGCGCCGCGTTCTGGTCGTGGACCCTGACCCGGAGCGGCGTCTGGCTCTGGTCGAGGCAATCCGCGACGGCGTAACGTCGGTCACCGCGATCGGTCGTGTTGCGGCAAATGCAGAAGACGTTGGCCTCGCCTCCTATGATGCCGTCGTGCTCGGCTTTGGACGCTCCGCCAAGGACAACGCAAAGGCGCTGGACGAGATCACCGGCCAATTCGGCGAAGCCTTGCCGCAGCTGCTGTTCTTTATGCCTCACCCGGACGCGCTTGAACAGGTACTGGCATTGAACCCGGCCTTGGCGGAAGCACCGCGGGCGGAGAACTTCGCTCAATTGGCGCTGCATATTTCGGCAACGCTGCCGGGAGAAGGTCGCCAAGAGGCCTGGGCAGGAACTGAACACAACGGCAAGTCCGATCTCGCCGGGGCGAAGGTTCTCATCGTCGACGACGACATTCGCAATATCTATTCGCTCACCAGTGTTCTGGAGACCTATGACATACAGGTTCTGCATGCCGAGCGGGGCCGTGATGGCATCGCGCTTCTTGAACAGGCGCCCGATGTCGACGTGGCATTGATCGATATCATGATGCCGGAGATGGACGGCTACGAGACGATGCGGCGGATTCGCGGCACACCGGCGATTGCTCATATCCCGCTGATTTCCGTCACCGCAAAGGCGATGAAGGGGGATCGGCAAAAATGTCTGGATGCCGGGGCTTCCGACTATATCGCCAAACCCGTCGACCTGGATCTCCTGCTGGCGCTGCTTCGTGTCTGGATCGGGCGTGCCCGATCCCGTGTAGAGAGCCCGGAAAAAATTCTCCTGGCAGCGAACTGACGGCCGTTCGATGCAAAAGCTGGCAAGAAACAGGGTAAGGAAACTTGAGGTCGCAGCTCTTGCCGAAGGGCCGGCAAGAGCCCGTATCCTGGCGGTGGACGACGATGAGCGCAATCTGCTGGCGATCAGCGAAGTGCTCGCGACTATCGGGGAGGTCATCTGCGCCCAATCGGGCGAAGAGGCTCTGCGCTTTCTGCTGAAAGAGGAGTTCGCCGTCATTCTCCTGGATGTCCTCATGCCAGGGTTGGACGGGTATGAAACGGCCGCACTTATCCGCCAGCGCGAGCAATCCAAGCGCACCCCAATCATCTTCTTGACCGCCATCAACAAGGAGGATGCGCATATGCTGCGCGGCTATGATGCCGGCGCGGTCGACTATGTGTTCAAGCCATTCGATCCGATCATGCTGCGTTCGAAAGTCGCGGTTTTCGTCGAACTCCACGAGAAGACGCTCGAGATCCAGCGCAAGGCGGAGGTCGAGCAGGGACTATTGGCGCAGGCGTTGCAGGCGCACAAGGACAAGCTTCAGGCCGAACGCGCGCTGCGCAGCGCCGAGCAACGGCAGGACGCCATCCTGAATTCGTTGCCGGTCTGCTTTCATGCTCGGGCAGCCGAGCCGCCCTTTGCGGCGCGCTTTGTTACGGAGGGCGTCGAGCGCTTGACCGGCTTTGCGCCTGAATACCTGACATCGGATCCAGAGTTCGGTCTCAGCCGCGTTCATCCGGACGACCTGCCGCGATTGAGGGAAGCGCTGCTGGCGGCAAAAACCACCGGCTCCTATACGTGCGAGTTCCGCTGGCAATGCGCCAATGGCGAGTATCGCATTTTTCTCGACCAGGGGGTGATGTCGGACGGCTCAGATGGCCGTGAACCGGAAATCATCGGCACATTGCTTGACATCACCGAGCGGCGCGGTCTTGAGGATCAGCTGCTTCAATCCCAGCGCATCGACGCTATCGGCAAGCTAACCGGCGGCCTGGCGCATGATTTCAACAACCTGCTCGCCGCAATTCTCAGTGGGTTAGGGCTGCTTGAACGCCGAGCCACGTTGGATGATCAGGCGCAACAGGTACTCGACCTGACGCGGCGTTCTGCAAAACAAGGCGCTGACCTTGTGGCGCGAATGCTGGCATTCTCGCGGCGCCAGACCCTGAAGCCGGAAGCGGTGCGCCTTGCTGCGCTGAACGACACGATGAACGGATTGGTGGCGCCCGTACTGGGGGGGTTGATCCGTTTCGACTGGCAGATCGATGACACGATCTGGCCGGTGCATGTCGATGCAGGCCAACTTGAATTGGCCCTGATGAATCTGGTTTTCAACGCGCGTGACGCCATGCCCTCTGGCGGGACAATAACCGTGCATGCGCAGAATCGATCGATCGTGACGCAAACAGAGGATATTCCGCCGGGCGACTATGTCCTGATCGCCGTCAAGGACACCGGATCCGGCATACCACCCGATCTTGTCGCCAAGGTCGTCGAACCGTTCTTCACCACCAAGCCGGTCGGTAAGGGAACGGGCCTCGGTCTCAGCACGGTCTACGGCTTCATGAAGCAGTCAGGTGGGACACTTCGCATAGAAACCGTCGTCAACCGCGGAACTACCATGCAACTCTGGCTGCCACGTTCGACCGAACAGCCGGTGGATCCTGCGGTGGAACCCGACATTGAACGAGCGTTCGCCGATGCCGGAATGGAGCACCCATCAATCCTCCTGATCGACGACAGCCATGTTTTGCGGCAATTGACCGCCGAGTCCCTTCGCCAGCGCGGTTTCGAGGTGACCTGCGCGGGAGGAGGGGCGGAGGCGCTGGCCATGATGGAGCGCACTCCCGACAAGTTCGACGTCATTATCACCGACTTCGCCATGCCACTCGTATCCGGCGTCGACGTAATCCGCTTCGCGCGCAATTTGCGCTCGGACTGGCCAGCGGTCATGATCACGGGCTATGCCGATGCCCGGGAGATTGCCGATCGGCCAGCCGACGTGCCCTTGCTCGGCAAGCCCTTCCGCGACGAGGATCTGTTCGAAGCGATTTTCTTCGCGATAGAGAATGCGGCCCCCCAAAGGATCAAAACCGGCTAGCGCTTAGGGATTGTCGACGGTCTGGCGACGTCGGCAGGCCGGGCAGATCGAGACCGCACTTTCGGGGCACGGCGACAAGGGCCGCATTCCTGATCGGCAATCTGGGTCGTTCGCGGCGCTACCAGCGCTCCTCGGTGTCGCGGTCCGGTAGGTCTATTCCGCAGCACACCCAACCAAGGCGCTGCGCTGAACCGTAGTTGTACCGAGGCACCAGGTGAGCCGGATCATCGAAGGTACCGACGTGCAGCGCGATCTCGGTTGGCGACGCGTCGTAGCAAAGGCTGAGCGGCGACCCGCATTCTGGGCAGAAGCCTCTTTGCGCGATCGGCGAAGACCTTCGATATGTTGGCGTTCCGGAATTCCAGCTCAGGCTTTGGCAGGGCATCCAGGCAAGAACTGCAAACGCGCTGCCGGTCGCTCGTCTGCACATATCGCAGTGGCAGTAGTGAACCCTCGGTTCGATCCCGGCGCTGAATCGGATCCTGCCACAGAGACATCCGCCCTTGATGGCCAAGGAGCCGGGTAGGCGCTTGCCAACCTCACGCATCAAGATCGATCAAGGCGGCGCCGAACGCTCCGATCGCAGTCAAAGAGGCACTGCCGATGTTCTTGTCGGCGATGCTCTTGTCGGTTGCGAAGGCGGTCAGCGAGCTTGAGTTTCATGGCGTTCCGAACCTGTTGCGGGGCAGTTAATGGGCATGGTGCTCGGCATTCCGCTTGCGTGTTGCCGCTGCCTTCTTTGCCGATTCCGATCGGCTTGCGGCTGACCGTGAAGCCGATGCCTTGCCGCCGCTTTTCCCACCCTTGTGGGCCGCGGGGTGTCCGGTGTGTTTACCACGACCCGAGCCGCCTTCTTTCTTGCCGCCGCCATCGTCCTTGTTGACGGTCGCCCATGCCCGGCGCTCGGATTCCTTCTCGGAAACACCGCGCTTCTCATAGCCTGCGGCAATGTGGTCGGCTTTGCGTTCCTGTTTGTCACTGTATTTCGATTTGTCGCCTCGTGGCATGGTCGTTCTCCTGGCTCAATGATGTTTGAACGGGATGCCGGCGGGAGAGTTCCAAGCGGAAATTCAGAAAACTGAAAACGCGGGCGAGGATTTCGACCAACGCGGAGCGCTATTGCTCCGGAGCCGTGGCGGGTGCCGTGCAGCGGCGGCCCACGGCACCGATCACGCGTTTCTTGAAGCGACCGAGCACGGCAAGCGTCTCCCTGGAGACGACGTCGTCGCGTGCCGTCTACTCGGTAGCCCAATGCAATGAAATACGTTCCGCGACCTCAGTAGCCACCGACCACCGGCAGGATCTCTCCCGTGATGTAACTCGAGCAATGCGACGAGGCGAGGAACACGTAAGCCGGGGCAAGTTCTTCCGGTTGCGCTGGCCGTTTCATCGGCGTATCCGCGCCGAATTTCGAGACGTCGTCGGCTTCCTTGTCCGAAGGGTTGAGCGGCGTCCACACCGGACCTGGCGCGACCGCGTTTACCCGGATGCCCTTGCCGATCAGATTGCCCGAAAGCGCTCGCGTGAAGGCATGAATGCCGCCCTTGGTCATCGAATAGTCAACCAGTTGCTTGGAACCGTCGATGCCGGTCACCGAACCGGTATTGATGATCGCGGAGCCCGGCTCCATGTGCGGCACGCTCTCCTGCGCCATATGAAAATAGCCGTAAAGATTGGTCTTCAGCGTCGTGTCGAAATGTTCCTCGGTCAGGTCGTTGAAGTCACTGGAATGGATTTGGAAAGCGGCGTTGTTGACCAGCACGTCGATCCTGCCGAATTTTTCGACCGTCAGCGCCACGGCGTTGCGGCAATGCTCGCGTTCACTGACATCGGCTTTTATCAGTATGCAACGCCGGCCTTCCTTTTCGACGGCGTTTTTGGTCGCTTCGGCGTCCCTGTCTTCACTCAAGTATACGATCGCAATGTCGGCGCCCTCGCGGGCGAACAAGACTGCCACCGAACGGCCGATGCCGGAATCACCACCCGTGATAAGCGCTACCTTGTCATCGAGTTTTTTCGATCCGAGGTAGTAAGGCGCATCGTAGAGCGGAGCGGGCTCGATCGCCCATTCATGCCCCGGTTTGGGTTGATGCTGCTCGGGAAAAGGTGGCTCGGGATATTTGCGAGCGCCGGCTTGCATCGCTTGTTGCATTTTGCCATTGCTCTTCGTCTCGTCTTTGGCGTCGATACCACGCTGGATATGGCGTTGCTTGGCGGCTTCGGCTGAAGTCTGCGACTTAGTCTGCATGGCTTTCTCCTGTGCTCGGAGAACGAACAACGCATGCCGGGCAAAAAAGTTTGCGCAAATATCTCGATCCCGAAAGGGCTCGCCATTGCGAACAGCCTGCGAGGGGCGTGGAGCATTGGTCGTCAATGAGATCGGAATTGCCATGCCGGCGGCGTTCAGACAAACACCACATTCATTACCCGCTCAAAGCACGCTTTTTTCAGAACCATAGGGTTTGGCAATGCGGACCATGCCTTTCGTCCGAAGGCGCTGGTATAAATAGAAAATCGTCATCAAGCCGATTGCTGTTCCAGCACCAAGACACAGCGCGAGCAATAGTTCTGCACCGACACGAAACGCAAGCAGAGTAACGCCCGCCGCAGCGACGATGGCATTTATGAATGCGATCATAGTCGCTGCGGTGGTCAGGTACGCCAGGAGAGGCCCAGTACGAAGAGAAGGTTCGGCGTCATTTTCGGGCCAGCGACCGAATTCCTTGGAAAACTGGAAGGCAGCCTCGTCGCCCAAAGTTCGATAGTAGGCTCTGATCCGGGCAATGCCGATATGGGCCTGCATGTTCTCAGCGGCGATGTCGACCAACCTCAAGACGGTAAAGGCACCCAGTAAAAAGACCGATGGCAGCACAACCGCGACAAACGGCAGGAAGAACTCGGAGGACTGCGTAACAAAGCCCGTTGCCACCAGAGCGCTCGACAGAGACATAATGTAGATGGTCGTTCGCGACGCCATTTCACTTATGGACGTGCTGATCGCTGTCTGCTGCACGAAATGCTCTGTCGTCAGGGCCGCGAGAAACGAAGCATCGGGTGTCGGCGTGTCAGCCATGGAGTATGCTCCTGTCGGGTCGACCTGAGTTTTTCTTCGATATAGTGCTTGCGAGGCTGGCCGCCACTGGATGCTCCCGACGCCTGACCCATGCCGGTTTTATTGTGCCATATCCAGCGAGCCCGCATCAGCGATCAGAAAGGGCCGATCATGTGGTCAGCAGATGCTGGCCATATCGCAGGCGAAATGTCTGCCGTGGTCAATCCGTATGGCCTCCTGTTGGGGATCCGGGTCGAAGCGCATTCGCGGCGGTTGCAGTTGGGGGCGGTTCCGCGGCGGCGCTGATGCGAGTTCGCGCATTCGTGGCAGCGGCCTCGAAACGAATTCGGTCCCTAGGCCGGCAACGCAAATTCACCGGCAAGTTCAATGGTGCGGGCTTGCGGGCCGACTTTTCGGTGGCGAAGCCCATGACCACGGTCCACCAGACTCATAAATCAGCAGCCCGGATCCTGCCTACTGCGGTATCTCCAGGCCCTGCCGCAATCCTGTCGCGACGACTGAGACCCTGAATTTTCCGGCGAGTGCCCGGTCGAATATGGCGCCGACGATGATGTCGGCGTCGGCGTCGACCTCCTCGCGGATGCGGGTGGCGGCCTCATCGACTTCGAACAGCGTCATGTCCATGCCGCCCGAGATCGAGACCAGGACGCCCTTGGCGCCGATCATCGAGGCTTCGTCGAGAAGTGGGTTTGCTATCGCCGCTTCGGCGGCCTTCCTGGCGCGGTCCTCGCCCGTGGCTTCCCCGGTACCCATCATTGCGCGGCCCATGTCGCGCATCACCGACTTCACGTCGGCGAAGTCGAGATTGATCAGCCCCTCCTTGACGATGAGATCGGTTATGCAGCCGACGCCGGAATAAAGGACGCGATCAGCCATGGCGAAGGCGTCCGCGAAAGTCGTCTTTGCGTCGGCGATCCTGAAGAGGTTCTGGTTCGGAATAACGATCACGGTATCGGCGCATTCGCGAAGCTGCTCGATGCCCTCTTCGGCGGCTTGCATGCGGCGCTTCCCTTCGAAGGTGAACGGCTTGGTGACGACCGCCACCGTCAGGATGCCGGCTGCCCGTGCAGCGTTCGCTATGACGGGCGCGGCACCGGTTCCAGTTCCGCCTCCCATGCCGGCGGTCACGAAGCACATATGGGTTCCCGCTAGGTGGTCCCTGATCTCGTCGATCGATTCCTCGGCTGCCGCGCGGCCGACCGCCGGCAGCGACCCGGCGCCCAGGCCTTCCGTGACATGGGCACCCAGCTGGATCAGCCGCGATGCTTTCGACATGGTCAGTGCCTGGGCATCGGTGTTGGCGACGATGAACTCCGCACCCTGCAGATTTTCGGCAATCATGTTGTTGACCGCGTTGCCGCCGCCACCGCCGACACCAATAACGGTTATCTTCGGCCGCATTTCCGAGATGACGGGCCTTGCCGCGGTGCTCATCGTCTTGTCTCCTTGGAATTGATCGACAAAAAAGTTCCCGGAACGCGCCGCTTGAACACGCCAGGTGCAAGAATCACGTTCTATCGCCTTGGCACAGGGAATCAGAGGGTGAACTTTGCGGCAAGACAAGATGTGGGACTTGTACCATATGCGCCTGAATGAGCCGACCTTTTGAACGGGTCTCCAGTTCAATCTTCCGGAATCGGCTCGGATTCTGGCCAGCGAAAATCCACAATCTCCGGGATCCAACCCCTCCAAGCTTCACGCGCCCGCCTCACGCGCCAGAACCTTGAGAATCTGGCGGCCGATCGACGCCTGACGCTTAGCGGATCGGCATCTTGCCGCGAAACAGCGGCTGATGGGCCCGCATCAGAGCGGCAATCCGGTCGGCAATCTTTCGTACCGGCGGGGAGTGGCGTTCCTCATGGTGGGTGACGATCCACTGGTCGGTTTCGAGTTCTGGGATAGGATGAGCGACGCGAACCAGCCGCGGATCGCTGTCACCGACGAAGCACGGAAAGATCGAAAGGCCGGCGCCTGCGGCCACCAATTCGCGCACTGAATGGGTGTTGTTGCCGCGCACGGCGATGCGATCGCCGTGATGGGCTTGCAGCCAGCGCGCCGAGGCAATGTTTGCCCCTTCGCCGGTGACGCCGACGAACAACCCGGCGGCGATGCCGTTGATCAGGTGGCGTCCGGAATAGATGGCATACGCGACCTTGCCGCTCTGACGGCCGGCCAGCCACTGTTCGGTCGGGCGCTCGCTGCGGATGCCGATATCGGCGGCGCGGCGACCGATGTCGACCCGGTCGGTGGTGGTGACGAGTTCCACCCTGATGCCGTCATCGACGGTCCAGATTTCGCCGATATGGGTGGAAACGAAGGCCGAGGTCCATGGCCCGGCCGAGACGCGGACAATGCGGTCGGGCAGGTTTCCCTCGCGCCAGCGGGTTAGCGACTGCATTGCTGCTTCGACGTCTTCGGCGCGCCGCAGCAGTTCTTCACCGACCGGGGTTAGCCGGTAGCCGGTCTGCTGACGTACGAACAGCGCTTCGCCGATCTGCTTTTCGAGCGCGGTGACGCGTCGTCCGAGTGTGGCTGCGCTGAGGCGCGTGGTTGCCGTCGCCGCGCTCAGGCCACCCAGCCGCGCAACGTCGAGAAACAACCTCAGATCGTCCCAGCCAATATCCATTTTGCAGAAATGAAAAACTCCTTGCGACCGTGGCTGTAGCGCGAAGCGGCCATCACGCGCAAGTATGCAGCCGTTGGAGGCGCTGGAAATTCCTGCCCTGGTGGGACAATGACAGGCACCTCGGTTGGCCAGGCAGTCAGCGCAATCCGTTCGATCGTGCATACGCTTTGCGCGATTGCTTTGCGTTTTCGACCAATCCAAGAACGTGGGTATCCCGCTCGCCAAGGAGACGATCATGTTGCATGAACTTCGACACCGTTTCGCCCGCTGGCTTGCCTATCGCCAGACGCTTGCGAGCTTGAGGCGGCTTCCAGACAGCATATTGGCGGATGCGGGCCTTTCTCGCGAAGAGCTCCGCGAGCGTGCCCGCGACGCCAGCCTGCGACGCTGAGATTGGAGGCGGGCATGCAGAGAATGGAGCCGGCGGCGAGAAGCAATCAGGCGTCGTCTCCTCACTGTTGAGCTGCGGCTGAATGCGCCAATACGGTTGCCACGCTTGATGCCGCCGCAGTTTCGCTCCACATCGTGAGGGATGAAGACCGAGAAATCCGAGCGGCGTCGGACTTTGCTGTGGGCCTTGCCCGCATCGCTGGTCCTGCATGCGCTCATCACCGCATTCCTGGTCTATGGCCTGCCCGTTCCTGCCCAGCAGCCGCAGGAGGAGGAACCGGTCAATGTCGCACTCGTCCCGCCGCCCGAACCGCCGAAGCCGAAACCCGAAGCCAAAAGTCAGCCTGAAAAGAAGGTCGAAAAGCCGGTGCCGGACAACCTGCCGTCAGAGAAAGTCCTGAAGCCTGCATTCCAGTTCGGTGACAAAGACACCGGCCCCAGGAAATCGCTGGATGGGAGAAGCGCTCAGGACCAAGCGTCGTCCACGACCAAGGATAGCGAGCCCAAGCCGGCTGCCACGCCAACTGATGCGGAGAGCAGATCTGAACCGACGCCCGACGCTGCAAAGCCGGCGGAGCCAGCCAGCATCGACGAGAAGCCGGAAGCTGACAAACAGGAGGCGGGAGCCCCTGACGCCGACAGGCACGAATCGGCCGCTGCAATACCTTCGGCTGATGATGGCGGTGAGATCGAGCTTCCTGCGTCGGCTCAGGCGCCTGAGGCCAGACCCGACACTGCACCGAAACCCAGCCCGGCGAAGGCCGCGAAGCCGCCGCGCGCAAAGGCCGTAGAGCCAAGCCCCACGGCCAACTCACTAGCGTATGCGGGGCTTCCGGGTGTTCGCAAGCTTTTTTCAAAAGGCGCTACCGGCGATCCCTTCGCAACGAACTCGATGGCCGACGTGCCACGGGGGCAACGCGTAGCCGACCTTTGCTCCAATCTTCTGGGTCAGCAACTGAACGACGCCGCTTATCGCCCCGTATTGCTCCCAAGCATTCCACTAGAGGTCGGCAATCTTCTGGACGCCCCGGATACCGCTTTTCGTACCGCGACGACTTGGTATCATGTGCGCTTTCGCTGTGGGATCGACACCAATGCGACGCATGTGACGTCCTTCACCTTCCGTATCGGAGCCGCCGCTTCACCCGAGGAAAGCGTTTTTCTGGATCGGGAGGCCCGTCGGCAGGGTTTTCGAGTGGGACCAGGCATGTAGCCGAAGGCAAGGGTCTCAAAACCCACGTATTGCGGGGCAACAATCACCTCTTGGACAGCTGCATGCCGAATGCCGTTGCTGCCGGGCCTCAGCCCTTCACTGGATTGGCTTTGCGCCACTCCTCATATTCGCCGCGGGCGTCGTCATGCAGCGGATAGTAGCGCTGCAGCGGCGCTCCCTGCATCAGCTTCTCTCGCGAGAACTCTTCCCAATCGTGATGCTTCCGGGATTCTTCGATCACCTTTGCGGCCATTGCGACGGGAAGCACTACCACCCCATCGTCGTCTGCGATGATAATGTCGCCCGGGATCACCGTGACACCGCCGCAGGCGATCGGAACGTTGACGGCGTTCGGATAGATGCTGGTTTGCACATGGTAGTTGGGCGTCCAGCCGCGCAGCCATAGGGGCAGATCGAGCTTCTCGACATTGGGCCGGTCGCGCATGCAGCCGTCGATGACGATGCCCGCGCCGCCTCTGCCCTTGAAATAGGTCGACATCATATCGCCGAAGACGCCCGAGCTCATGTCACCGCGCGCGTCGACGACGACCACATCGCCTTCCTGCGCGTGATAGAGCACGTGCCGGTGCAGTTGCGTTTCCGGGTCGGCGTATTCTCCCTCGCTGAAGAGGTCCGGCCGCTGCGGCAGGAACTGCAGCGTCAGCGCCGGCCCGACGATCGACTTCCCATGGTTCTGCGCCACCGGACCGACCATGTGAGGATTGCGGAAACCCATATGGCCAAGCGTGCCGGCGACCGTCGCGGCGCCGATTTCCCTCAGGGCGTCAATGAGGTCTTTGGGCGGTCGCGTGATGTCAGGGATATGCGTCATCGTGGACTCCGGTTGAGATGGAACTACCAGTTCGTAACAGACCCGTCCCGGCGCCTGAGGTGAGGCGCTTCCCAGAAACGAAAAGCCTCCGCCTGGACCGCCGCTTCGTTGACCTCGACGCCGAGGCCCGGCAGGTCGCTGACCGGATAGTCGGGACCGTCGAGCCGTGGCTGCACGGGGAAGAAGTCGGAATTGTCGAAGCCCAGCTTCGTCTCGGGTTCCCTGGTCTCGAGCCACGCGAAGTTGGGTACCGCGGCGGCGAGATGTAGGGTCGCGGCCGTGCACACCGGACCAAGCGGATTGTGCGGCATCAGGTCGACATAGTGCGCCTCGCTCCAGCCGGCGACTTTCATCGCCTCGGTGAGCCCGCCGACATTGCAGACATCGAGACGGTTGAACTGATGGATGCCGCGCTCGATGTAGGGCAGGAACTGCCACTTGCTGGCAAATTCCTCGCCGATGGCAAAGGGAATGTCGGTCATCCTGCGCAGGGATTCGTAGGCTTCAGGTGTCTCGTCGCGGATCGGCTCCTCGAGAAAATCAAGCACGCCGCGGCCGAGCTTGTTGCAGAAGCTCGCCGCCTCTGCCACCGACAGCCGATGATGATAGTCGATGCCGAGAACGACGTCGTCGCCAAGCGCCTCGCGCGCCTTGTTCAGCATGCTCGCGGTAGCGCCGATCGACTCGCGGGGTTCGAAGATGTCCCTGCTGCTTTGCCCTGCGGGGAAGAAGCGGATCGCCTGCCACCCCCGTGCGCGCAGCTCCCGGGCTCGTTCGATGGCGAGGTCGCCCTCGGCCTCGTCTCCGGTCGAGGCGAAGGTGGGGATGCGGTCGCGCTGCTTGCCGCCCAGCAGTTCGTAGACCGGCACCCCCAGCGCCTTGCCCTTGATGTCGTGAAGGGCGATGTCGATGGCGGAGATAGCCGCCTGCAGAACGCGCCCGCCTTCGAAGTACTGGCTGCGATAGGCCTCCTGCCAGATTCGCCCGATCTGCATCGGGTCACGGCCGATGAGAAACTCGCGAAAATGCTCGACCGCGCCGGCAACGGCCTTTTCGCGCCCGCTCAAGCCGCTCTCGCCCCAGCCGAAGACGCCCTGGTCGGTCTCGATCTTGACGAGCATCTGATTACGCGTTCCAACCCATACAGGATAGGGTTTGATCGCGGTGATCTTAAGCTTTTCAGTCATCCCCAACGTTCCCAATGAACCCCCGTCTTGTCTCAGCCGGCCTTGAGGGCCAGTTCAGTTTCGCCATCGAACAGATGCAGCCGCTCCTGGTCGAACTCGAGCCAGATCTGCTCGTCAGGTGCGACGGCGATGTTGGGGGACACGCTGATGTTGACGATGGCGCCTGACAGCAACGCCTGCACGAAGGTGACGTCTCCGGTCGGCTCCACTGTATAGGCCCTGGCCGGGACGCTGCCTGGCACCGCGCTCTTGTGGAGCCTGATGGTCGAGTGACGTGCGCCGAGCACGACTTTCCTCGACGTTGCCCCCGCAACCTTCCGGGCGTTGAGCGGCGAGAGCTCAAGGCTCCAGCCCTCCGCGCCGGTCAACGCAGTGTTGCCGTTTGCTGTCGATGCCTCCAGTGGAACAAGGCTCATCGCCGGGCTGCCGATGAAGCTGGCGACGAACATGTTCACCGGATGGGCAAAGACCTGCGCCGGAGAATCGTATTGCAACAGGTAGCCGCCGTTCATCACCGCCATCTTGTCGGCCATGGTCACGGCTTCGAGCTGGTCGTGCGTGACATAGATGATGGTCGCCTTGAGATCCTGGTGGAAGCGCTTGATCTCCGAGCGCATCTGGACGCGCAGTTTGGCGTCGAGGTTGGAGAGCGGCTCGTCCATGAGGAAAACGGCAGGGTCGCGGACGAGGGCGCGCCCCAAGGCGACACGTTGCTGCTGCCCGCCTGAAAGTTCGCGCGGCTTGCGCTCGAGCAGGTGCGTCATGTCGAGCACGCGCGCCGCTTCCTTGACCTTCCTGTCGATCTCGTCCCTGGGCAGCTTGCGCATCTGCAGCGGGAACGCCAGGTTCTTGTAGACCGATTTCTGCGGGTAGAGCGCGTAGTTCTGGAACACCATCGCGATGTCCCGGTCCTTGGGGTCGAGGTCGTTGACCACGCGGTCGCCGATGACGATGTCGCCCGATGTGACCGGGATCAATCCCGCGACAAGATTGAGCGTGGTTGTCTTGCCGCAGCCCGAAGGGCCGACGAGCGCAACGAACTCGCCGTCATTGACCGTCAGCGAAACGTCGTTGACAGCTTTGAAGCCGCCATAGGTCTTGACGAGATCTCTCAGGTCCACGTGGGCCATCGGCAACTCCCTACGGCATGATGCCGAAAAGTGTGAAGCGGTTTTCGGACGACATCATGCTCTATCTCTTTGATTTAGAGGCGGATTCAGATTTGAGGTCGAACAGACCTGAAATCATCCGGCTCTAGTGTTTGACCGCGCCTTCTGTAAGGGCGCGTACGAAGTATCGTTGCAGGAGGAGGAACAGCACCACGACGGGCACGCTCATCATGAAGCTGGCCGCCATCAGGCCCGGAAAGTCCGTCGTATTCTCCGAGAAGAAACGCTGTATGCCGACCGGCAGGGTCAACTGCTCGTTCTTGGAAAGGAAGGTGTAGGCATAGATGTACTCGTTCCAGGCGCCAATGAAGGAATAGATCGCGGTGGCGATGATTCCGGGCGTCGAGAGCGGCATCACGATCAGGATGAAGGCCTGGAACCGGGTCGCCCCATCGATCCGCGCCGCCTGCTCGAGCTGCACCGGAATGTTGTCGTAAAAGCCCTTGAGCAGCCAGATCGCCAGCGGCAGGCCGAAGGTGAGATAGGTGAGAATGAGCGAGCCATGCGTGTTCACCAGCCCGATCGCGCGCATCAGGATGAAGAGCGGCACGAGAAAGATCACCGCCGGGAACATGTTGCGCAAAAGCACGGTGAAGAACAGGAAGTTTCGACCGGGGAAACGAAAGCGCGAAAACGCGTAGGCCGCAGGAACGGCCACGATCACCGAAAGGATTGTGGTGACCGTGGACACGTAGAGGCTGTTCCAGAAAAAACGCAGGAAGTCCTGGCCGACGCTGTTTTGCGGATCGAGCAGCTTTTGGTAGCTGGCCAGGGTAGGCTCTTCCGGCCACCATTGCGGCGGGAACTGCATCGCCGCGAAGCCGGACTTGATCGAGGTGATCAGCATCCAGATCATCGGCAACGCGGTGTAAAGCAGCATGAACACGAGGAAGATGCGCCCGGCCCAACGCCATCCGTCGATGCGCATGCGGCGCCGGGCCGGACGTCGAGGGACTGTCTCGACGATCGTGCTCATGCGCTCCCCTCTTTGCGCTCGTTGCCGGCCAGCGCACGGACGTAGAAGTAGCCCAGCACCATCAGCATGAGGAACAGGAGTACCGAATAGGCCGATGCGACGCCCCATCGCTGCCGGCCGAAGGCGAGCTCATAAATGTGGGTGATCCAGATGTGCGAAGCGTTCGACGGCCCGCCACCGGTCATGATCCACGGGATGATGAAGGAATTGAAATTGGCCACTGCGAGCAGCAGGATCGTCACCGTCGAGACGTTGCGCAGATGCGGGAAGGTGACGTGCCAGAAACGCTGCCATTCATTGGCCCCGTCGACTTCCGCGGCGCGCAACAACTGGTCGGGGACCGTCTGCAAACCGGCCATCATCATGATCATGGCAAACGGAAACTCGCGCCAGATATTGACGACGATCAAGGAGGGCAGCACCGTGCTGACGTTGTCGATGAAGTTCGGCGGCCGGTCAGCCAATCCGAGGCCGACCAGCACCGCGCCGATGATGCCGAAGTCCGAATGGTAGATCCACTTCCAGATATAGGAGGCGGCAACCGCGCTGATGACCCAGGGAATGATCAGGATAGCGCGCAGGACACCCCGGCCGATAAACTCGCGGTGGAGGGCCAGCGCGGCGGCAAATCCCAAGGCAAAGGCAACGAAGGTAGATGCGATCGTCCAGATCAGGGTGTTCAAGGTGACTTTCCAGAACACCTGACTGGTGAGGATGGCCGTGTAGTTGTCCAATCCGATGAAGGTCTTGTCGCGGAGCTGCAGGCCAGGCGGCGTCTTAAAGAACGACAGCTCGACCGTGTAGTAGATCGGATAGGCGATGACGATGAGCATCACGGCGATCGCTGGAAGCACGTAAGCGTAGTCGGCGCGATGCTCCCAGATATTCCGCAGCACGCCGGAGCTACCTGGTTGCAATCTTCGGCGAGCCTCGGCCTTGCCGGTCACGATCGTCACGATGGCGTGCCCTTGTTGTTCGGAGCAAACCGGCTGCACGCACTATCGGCACAGCCGGTCGGATCGCAGGTCAGGCCCGGACTAGAGTCCGTCCATCAGGTTCTTCACCTTCTCGGCCGCGTCGTCCGCTGCCTGGTCGACGGTCATCGCTCCGGTCAGGGCGTTCTGCAGCATGTCCGGGACGATGATATTCATGATCTCGGGCGATTGCGGCAGCGCCGGGAACGGAATGCCGTATGGCAACATCGAGGTGGTGACATCGAGGAACTTGATGTTGTCCAGACGTTCCTTCATCCATTTGGTCTTGAAGCCGTTGAGGTTGCCCGGGTTCGAGCCGGCATACGCCATCTTCAACGACCATTCAGGGCTTGTCCACATGCAGATGATGGCCTTTGCGGCCGGCTCGTCCACCTTGCCGCCCTCGACATATTCGGGCTTCAGGATGTGAATGTTCGAGCCACCAAACACGACGGCCCGCTTGCCGTCGGGGCCGGTCGGAATCAGGCCATAGCGCATGTTGTCGATGACAGTCTGCGCCTTGTCCTTGTCGGCGCCCGTTGCCTTCTTCTGCAGGTCGAGCATGACGTTATAGTCGGACGGGTGCGAGACCATCATGCCGAGTTGGCCGGCGACGAACAGGGGCTGGTTATCGGCCTGCTGGTTGGTGAGCGCCGAAACCGGAACCGACTTGTCGCGAACATACATGTCGTAGGAGGCTTGCAACGCCGCCTTGCTTTGCGGGCTATTGAGTTCGACCTCCTTATAGGTCGGGTTCGCGGAGGCTTCGTCGAAGACACCGCCGCCATAGGCCCATAGTTGCGGCATGAAGCGGTACGGCGTGTTGCCGGCGTTCTTTCGCGCCACGAGGCCGTAGCCGGCAATGCCGAGCTTGTCATGGATCTGCTTGGAATATTTGACGACGTCGTCCCAGGTCGCCGGAGCCTTGTCCGGATCGAGGCCCGCACGCTTGAAGATGTCGGCGTTCCAGATGAACGCCATCGTCTCATTGTTGGTGGGAATGCCGTAGGTCACGCCATCCCAGGTTACCGCCTTCATGGCGCCGGGCCAGAAATCCTCCGTGGGATAGCCCACATCTTCCGGCTTGAGCGGCTGCAGATAACCCTTCGAGGCGAACTCGGTTCCACCCAGGATTTGCAGGCGGACCGCCATCGGCGCGGCATTGCCCAGCAGCGCCGTGCGGAACTTGTCGAGAAGGTCGTTGTAGGTGAGGGCCTGATCCTCGAGCTGGATGTTCGGATAGGTCTTGCGGAAGGTCTCGAAGAAATCCTTGTAGTACTGACGCAGCAGGTCGGGGTCGCCCTCGAACACGCCCTGATACCAGAACGTCAGTCGCCCCTTGTAGTCGAGCGGAGTGACCTTGCCGCAATCGGCGGCCGTGTCGAAATCCTGTGTGCCGGCGATGGAGCGCACATATTCCGGCGACCACTTGCTCAAATCGACCGGCGGCGAACCCAGCGCCGATCCCGACATGAGCGACGCCATCAAAGCAGTGGCGACTGTGCCGCGCAGGACGGCACCGCCGAGTGTAATCCTCGTCATAGTATCCTCCCAGATTCTCCCATGCCGCCGTGCGCCAAGGGCTCGTCCGACCGTGCGGGATGTGTCCTTCTGCTCAATGTATCCCTTCGATCATCTGGTACGTTTTCAGATCGTGGATTGCCTGTCAACGCACCCGATCGTACATTGTTTGCAAAACGCGTGTATGATATCGAGCATGTGATGTACTAATCGGGGGAGCCGGCTTTGGCCGAAACAAGCGATTTCAAAGCAGAGCCACCCGTGGGGATTGATCCCATCGGGGCGTCCAGCGAGGGCGCCTCGCTTTATGAGCTGATCCGGGAAGACATCATCGAGGGACGGCTCGCCGCCAACGAACGGCTTGTGGTCACCGATCTCGCCCGGCGTCACGGCACCTCGACCAACCCCGTACGCGAGGCGCTGCAGCTGTTGCGAGGGGAGGGCTTCGTCACCTTTGTCGCCAACCGTGGCGCGCGCGTCCGGCCCATAGACCAGGATTTTGTCCGGGATATCTACGAGATCGGAGTCCTGATCGAGCCGGCCCTGACGCGATGGTTCGTGAACATGGCGACCGGCGAGGACATCGCCGAACTCGAACGCATCCAGGCTCTGATCGAAGAGAACAACTTCACCGACACATTGCGGCACAGTGAACTGGATACCGCCTTCCACACCGTAATGTACCAGCGCCACTACAACCGCCATGCCGCCGAGCTTTGGTGGAAGCATCGCGAAGTGCTGCGAGCCGTGAGCCGGCGTTTCAATTTCACGCTCGCGCGGCGGGCCGCCATCATGCGTGAACACCGCGAGCTCATCGCGCATATCAAAGCCGGAAATGCCGACGAGGCGGCCGAGCTCATTGCCCGCCATGTCGAGGGTTCCGGCCGGCACGTTCTCGAACAGATGCGTGCGCGCAACGCCGCTCGGGCCGGATAGAATTTCCAGCCCAGAAAATCATTGGTCCGGCCATCAGACAGAGGTAGTTGAGAGATGAAAATCACGAGCGTTCGGCCGTGGCTGATCAAGTCCGATGCTTCCTATTGGGGAGAGTTCCTGTTCGTCGAGGTGACGACCGACGAAGGGGTGAGTGGCTGGGGGGAAATCACCACCACCACAAGGCTCGCCAACCGCGCGCTGTGCACGATCCTGCGGCAGATCGGTGTTGCCGTCACAGGTGAGGATCCGGCGCGCATCGAGCATCTCTGGCACAAGATTTTCCGCAGCTTCACCTATATGGGCAGCCGCGGCGCCGCGGTCGAATGCGTGAGCGCTATCGACATAGCGCTCTGGGACATTCGCGGCAAAGTTCTAGGCAAGCCGATCTACGAGCTGCTGGGCGGACCGGTGCGCGATGAAATCGCGCTCTATACCCATCCCAACCAGGCCAAGTTTACCAGCAAGGAGGCTGTGGTCCGCGAAATTCGAGACATCGTCGAATCCGGACACACCGGGCTGAAGTTCGATCCTTTCCCCCACCAGGGCCGCATCGCCGATGGCTTGGCGCGCGAACAGCGGGACGGCTACCTCGATGGCAGCATGACCCGCAAGGACGAGCGCGAGGCTGCCGAACTAACGGCTTTGATCCGTGAAACGGCGGGGCCCGATGTCGACATTCTCATCGACGCGCATGGCCGCTTCGACGTCCCCACCGCCATTCGCCTCTGCCGAAGCCTCGAGGAAGCCGGCCAGATCGACTGGTTCGAGGAGCCATGCCCGCCAGAAAGCCTCAATGCTCTCAAGCAAGTGCGTGAGAAGGTCAGTGCCGCCATCTCGTGGGGCGAGCGCGGCCACACCAAATGGGATTTCGTGCCGGTGCTCGAGAACAGGCTTGCGGACTACATCATGCCGGACGTTACCTGGACCGGCGGCATTACCGAACTGAAGAAGATTTCCGCCCTGTGCGAAGCCTACTACATCCCGGTCTCGCCCCATGACGCCGCGGGACCGATCAATGTGGTTGCGGGAGCGCAGGTGATGATGACGGTTCCCAACTTCTACAAGCTCGAAACGTCGGAGTGGAACCTGGACAAATATAATCACCTCATCGACGAGCCACTCGATGTCTCGAACGGCAGCCTCAAGCTGGCGTCGAAGCCGGGTCTCGGTGTCGAGATGAACCGAGACTACCTGCAGGCCCACGAGATAGAGCTTGGCTAGCAACGCTTATGCAGGCCGGGGGTGCGGGGCGCCACCAATCAGAACGAGGATAAGCCATGGCAAAGACGGGTAGCGCCGGCGAGGCGCTCAATCGGGTAAATACGAACTCCAGGCCGAGCGACCTGCGCATCACCGACCTGCGCGTTGCCGAGATCGTCGGCGCGCCGTTCACCTCCGCGCTGGTCAAGATCTACACCAACCAGGGCATTGTCGGCCTGGGCGAAGTGCGCGACGGCGCCAGCGCGACCTATGCGCTGATGCTCAAGAGCCGGTTGCTGGGCGAGAACCCTTGCGACGTCGACCGGCTGTTCCGGCGCATCAAGCAGTTTGGCGGCCATGGGCGGCAAGGCGGCGGTGTCTCGGCAATCGAGATCGCGCTGTGGGATCTCGCTGGCAAGGCGTACGGCGTGCCGATCTACCAGATGCTGGGGGGACGGTTCCGCGACAAGGTGCGGGTCTATTGCGACACCGACGCGGACAAACCCAGCGGCACCGAGACCGGCAAGCGGCTGAAGGCGCGGATGGACCTTGGCTTCACCTTCCTCAAGATGGACCTCGGCCTGGCGCAGATTTCTCACATCCCCGGCGCGGTGGTCGCGCCCGCCGGCGTGCTCGATGGTTTCCGCACCCATGCCGGCCGCGGCCGGGTACGCACGCTGGACGAGCGCCGGGCGCGCAACGCCGCCTATGATGCGCAGAACGTGCCGCATCCCTTCACCGGCCTCCACTTCACCGAAAAGGGCATCGACCTGCTCGACCAATATATCCACGAGGTCCGCGAGGTGATCGGCTACGAGGTTCCGCTTGCCATCGACCATGTCGGCCACATCTCGCTGCAGGACGGCATCCGTCTGGCCCGGCGGATCGAGAAATACGCACCGGCCTGGCTCGAGGACGTGATCCCCTGGCAGTACACCGAGCAGTATCGGCAGTTGCAGCAGGCGACCTCGGTGCCGATCTGCACGGGTGAGGACATCTACCTCAAGGAAGGCTTCGAGCCGCTGCTCAACGCCGGCATCTCGGTCATCCATCCGGATCTGCTGACCACCGGCGGCATTCTCGAGACCAAGAAGATCGGCGACGCGGCGCAGGAGCATGGCGTCGCCATGGCCATTCACATGGCGGAAAGCCCGATCGCGGCAATGGCCGCCGCGCATGTCGCGGTGGCGACGGAAAACTTCATGGCGCTCGAATATCACAGCGTCGAAGTCGACTGGTGGGACGATATCGTCACCGGCCTGCCCAAGCCGCTGGTCAAGGACGGCTTCATCACCGTGCCCGACAAGCCTGGTCTGGGCATCGACGACATCGTCGACGAAGTGATCAGCCAGCACCTGCAGCCCGGCGTCACCGGCATCTGGCAACCGACCGATCACTGGGACGACGAATATTCCTGGGACCGCACCTGGAGCTGACTCTACACTTCTCTCCTCGGAGGGAGAGGTGAACAGAAGGATGGACCATGATCTACGAACTTCGCATTTACGACTGCGTGCCGGGCCAACTCCCGGCGCTGCTCAAGCGTTTCAACGACCATACCTTGGCGCTGTGGGACAAGCACGGCATCCGCCAGGCCGGGTTCTTCACCACGGTGGTCGGCGAAAGCAGCAATCGACTGACCTATTTCATCGCCTGGGAATCCCTTGCCGAGCGCGAAGTGAAATGGAAGGCCTTCACCACCGATCGGGCATGGCTCGAGGCCCGCGACGAGTCTGAGCGCGATGGCCCGATCCTGGCCAATATTTCCAGCCAGTTTCTCGCGCCAACCGCCTTCTCGTCGGTGAAATAGAGGACATCATGAAGATCACCGATCTCAGGTGCGCCGTCATCGGCAGGCACCCCATCGTGCGCATCGTCACCGACGAAGGCCTCCATGGCCTCGGGGAGGTCGAGTACACCAAGCCTTATCTGAAACCCTGGGTGCTGCATTTCCGCGACGCGCTGATCGGCGAGGATCCGACGGATGTGGAACGTTGCATGCTGAAGATCCGTCAGCGCGGTTCGTTCAAGCCCTATGGCGCCGCCGTCAGCGCCATCGAGCACGCTCTGTGGGACATCGCCGGCAAGGCCGCCGGCGTCCCGGTCTACAAGCTGCTTGGCGGCAAGGTGCGCGACAAGGTTCGGGTCTATAACGGTTCCATCCGCAAGAAGCGCACCGGCGACAGGCCGGAGGATTACGCGGCCGACGTCAAATGGATGATGGAGCGGCCGGAAGCTTTCTTCATGGTCAAGCAAGGCATCAGCTTTCATTCCAACATGAAGACCAGCGTCCCCGACTTCCACTACGGCGTGCGTCAGCCGCCGACCTATCACGGCGCGATGGACCAGGGGCAGATCAGCGAGCGCGGCATGGCGCATATGATCGACTGCGTCATCGCCATGAAGGAGGTGCTTGGCGACAAGGTCTCGCTGGCGCTGGATTGCGGCCCCGGCTGGTTCCTGCCCGACGCCATCCGCTTCGCGCGGGCCGTGGAAAAGTACAATCTGATGTGGCTGGAGGATATGCTGACCGGAGACTATGTGCCATGGGTCAATCCACAGGCCTACCGTGAACTCACGACATCGACGTCCACGCCCATCCACACCGGAGAGCAGATCTATCTGCGTCATAATTTCAAGGAACTGATCGAGACGCAGGCGGTTCGCGTCATCGGTCCGGATCCCGCCGACATCGGCGGCATCGCCGAGCTCAAATGGGTGGCCGAGCACGCCTACATGCACTCGATCATGATGGCGCCGCACGGCACGGCGAACGGTCTGCTGGGCCTCGGTGCGCTGATCAATGTCTGCGCCACGCTGCCGGCCAACTACATCGCCTTCGAATATCCCAGCGCCTCCGACCCCTGGTGGGAGGACATCGTCGTCGGCCTGCCCAAGGGGCAGATCGTGAAGGACTCCATGATCGACCTGCTCGAAGCGCCGGGACTGGGTGTCGACATCGATGCCGAAGCAGCGAAGAAGTACCTTGCGGAAGAGGACGCCGGTTTCTTCGACCAATAAAAGATCCGACGCGGCGACCTGTAGAGTTGCCGCGATGCGGTCTCCAGCGGTGCCCAAGGGCAGGGCGCCTGCCCAAAATGGGTGGCATAAAGCTTCAAACTAGCAAGCAAGCCGGTCTGCCTGCTGTCAGACGGGCGGCGACGTCGTTTTATCCTGGCGGCGCCGCTGCTGCCGGGCATCGACAGCCTTTACCTGGATGTCGGAAGGCTTCTGGTCGCTTTGCGCAGGCACACTTGCGACGAATGCGGGTGACCGCCCTGGCTCGGCAACGTCGAGACACTGAGGGGAGCGCCCTTGTGCGATCGCTCCGCTGGCAGGGGCGCCTGGCGCTCTATGCGGAACAACTCATGCGTGCAAAATAAAGCTGTGGATATCTGGGTTGTGACGGGTTGCCGTCGTATAAACCAAGTCAAGCCGGAGTAGCGTCAAGCAACTGACTCGGGGGATTCAATGAAGCGGTTGCTTTTGGGCGCGGCTGTGCTTGCCGCTGGCGTCTTCGGCGCGGATATATATTTCGTTTCTTATATTAGAGATGGCGCAGGGATCGGGGCGTTTGCGCAGAACGCACAAAGCGCCTCGCCCGAGGCGCCAGCCAGTGGCGGCCTTGGCAATGGCGGCGCCGCACTAGGCGGCGGCTCTTCGACGAAGCAACCGGCCGCAGGCGCGACGGGTGACGGGGCGACCGGCAGTCCCGATGCGGCGGCCAAGGTCGGCGCCGAGCCGGCGGACGCCAAGGCTGATGATGCGAGCGACGCCAAGGCTGCCGATGCCAAAACGACCGACGCGAAGGGCAAGGCCACAGAGAAGACGACCGATACGGAAGCAGCGCCGGAGGAACCTGCCGCGGCAGCGGCGGCAGTGGAAGCAGCCACGGCAACCGAGAGCGGCGATCCCGAAGCGGTCGGCACGCCGAAGGTGGATCTACCCAAGGCTGGGGGCAACGGCAATCTGGGTTACGCTGTAGGCATCGACGTCCCCGATTATCACGGCATCGAGCCGCAGATCGCGCTGAACTACAATTCCTCACGCAAGACCAAGACCGGTGGCCTCTACCAGGGCTGGCTCGGCTATGCCTGGGGCCTCGACGGCTTCGATGTCATCGAACGGGCCACGCCGGGCTATGGCATGCCGGCATACGACGCCAATGACATTTATCTGCTCGACGGCCAGGCGATGGTGGCCTGTGCGGCTGGCATGGTGTCGCCTTCCTGCGCGACCGGCGGTACGCATGCGACCGAGAATGAAAGCTATCGCCGCATTGCGCTGAACGGCACCACTAACGAATGGAGGGTTACCGACCGCGACGGCACGGTCTCGACTTTCCGCTCGGTGGCGGCGGTAGCCAATCTGACGCCGACCGCCGGTACGCCGGCCTATGACCTCGCGATGAGCTATCGCTGGCTGCTGACCTCGGTCGCTGACACCAACGGCAATAGCGTAACCTATACCTACACCTGTCCGGCGAGCCCGGTCTGTTATCCCGATGCTGTCAGCTACAATGGTACGGTGGTCAAGTTCTACTACGAGACACGGCCCGATATGATCCTGATGGGCAATGGCCGCGATATCTCCGAGACCAGCCAGCGCATCAAGACGATCGGCATTACGGTCTCAGGTGCGGTGCGCGGCGCCTACAAGCTGACCTATGACCAGGCGCCGTTCTCCAACGCCTCGCGGCTGACCGTCGTCACGCGCTATGGCACCGATGCGACTGGTACTGTCGACGGCGCCATCACCGGCGGCACGGCAAAGATCCTCGGCCAGATGACCTATCAGAACACCGATGGGGTCTACACGACATTCAATAGTGCGCCCTCCAAATTTCAAGGAGCTCCAAAGGAGACCGGTGATCTCAATTTTGACGGCCGCGACGAAATGTTTGGAGACCAAGCGGGGACAACAACAACGCACTCCGGAGGAAGTGGTGGCGACACAGTAACGAGCCATTTCAGAAAAAAACATATATACAAATTTAGTTCAAATGGAGAGTTTGTTGAAGAAATTGTAAAAGACGTCAACGCAGACGAAGATTATTTTTCACAATCCGGAAGATTTATTGCAGGAAAAAACACGGCTGATTTTGCAGATTCGGTGATCCATACTTTCACTGACGGCCACACCGGCCGCTCTACTTATACCCCTCAAAATTCACTTCTTAAGACGGACACTTCGCTTGGGTTGACAAAAGCGCCTTGTTCGCCAACGGCACCAGCCGGTTACCAAGCCATTTGTGACGGGCTGCCAACTGGTGGGGCTACAAAATCCTTGTGGCCCGTTGTTGCTGACGCTGATGGCGATGGCATCGACGCCGTCAACGCCGTCGGTGGCAGCGCGCCTAGAACCATAATAGGCGTCGGCGATTTTCTAGGCAACGGACGGCAGCAGCCGCTCTACTGGGGCGCTGGCGGAACGGCAAGGAAGGGAACGCTTTCGAGCGGCGTTTGGCAGAAGAGCGGAGCGTCCTTCAGCATCAGTTGCCCGGCGCAGGAATCGCAAACCTCCGGCACATGCGTATTTGCCGATATCAATGGCGATGGGGCAACGGATGTTTTCCGCTTCGGCGGCAACGGCGTCGCGGTTTGGCTATCGACGGGCCTCGGCTTCAAGAATTACTCTATTTCCTCGATGTCGGGAACATCTGCCATCCTGCGCGACTTCGACAATGACGGGCGCACGGATGTCATCACGACAAGCGGCAGGCAGCTATCGCCACCCCAGCCGTTTTGGACCGGCCCGATCAAGATTTACTCGTTGCGGCCCTCCTCGACGGCGATGACGCCGGTGGAGTTCACAATGCCCGCGACAGCGAATGTTGGAACCGTCATCGGCGACTTCAACGGCGATGGCCTGCCTGACTTCACCAACTACACCAGCATGTTCATCTCGAATGCCGGCACCGGCAACCCGAATCTGCTAAAGCAGATTACCACGGAACTCGGCGGCACGGTTGCGGTGGAGTATTCGCCGTCCTCGACCTGGGTGAACAACTACCTGCCGCAGGTCGTGCATGCGGTGACGAAGCTGTCGGTGAGCGACGGGCGTGGCCAGACGGCCGTGAGCGCTTACGCCTATGCCGGCGGCAAATACGATCCGGCTGCGCGCAAGTTTCTGGGCTTTGCCTCGATCGTCGAGACAAAGCCGCTCGCCAATGGCGAGACGGCGCCGTCGAAGATCGAGACCACTTACCGCCAGGATCTGGCAAGCTACGGCCTGCCGTCACTGACGGTGTGGCGGGATGGCGCGGGCACCGTGCACAAGCAGGTGGCCGAGACCTATGTCGTCAACACCGCGGCAAAACCCTACACCGTGCAGAACGCGGCGACCGATACGACGCTGACCGAAAACATCAGCCGCAGCTTGCGGGTCCAGCGCTGGTTCGATGCCTACAACAATGTCTTCTTGCAGGACGACTACGGCCGCACCGATGTCAGCGGCGACGAGACCCGGACGGCGCGCTGGTTTGCACCCAACACATCTGCCTACATTGTCTCGCTGCCCCGCATCCAGACGATACAAGCGGGTCTTGACGAGACATTCCCATTCATCAGCTACAAGGCGTTTTTCTATGACAATCAGCATGGCGACAACAGCGCGCCACCGACCAAGGGCAACCTGACCTGGTCGATCGACTATGCCGATGTCTACTCGACACCGCAGAAATATTCCTACCAGGTCTTTGTCTATGACACTTATGGCAACAAGATCTCTGCCACCAATGTGCTCGGCCACAAGACCGAGTGGGACTATGACGCGGTCTATCACCTCTATCCGGTAACAGAGCGGGCGCCGCGCTATTTTGCGACGGGTGGACAGACGGCGGACACGCGCTTTGTCTCGACGGCCACCTACAACCCCACCTGCGGATTGCTGGCAACTAAGACTGACCTCAACGGCCTGGTCAAAACCTTCACCTACGATCCGTTCTGCCGGCTCTACCAGGTCTCACAGAGCGTCACCGGCGCCTATGCCAAGACGCGCTTCGAGAATGAGGGCAATCCGGCAACCCAGGCGCTGGTGAAGTACACGCCGCTGCCCAACGGCGCGAGTGGGGGCGCCGGCGAGGATTTTACCCGCTCGTATTACGATGGGCTTGGCCGGGTCTATCGCGTCGAAACCCCGGGAGAAACGGCAGCCGGTGCCAGGCGCATTGCCGAGACCGATTACGATCTTCGTGGCAATGTGCTGCGCAACGCCTTCCCTAGGTTTGTCGGCGAGGCGGCGCAGTGGACCACCAATTCCTATGACTGGGCCGATCGGCCGGTGAAGACCGTCAATCCGGATGCCAGCCAGCGCACCTATCTCAACGAGTTGGCGACGGGTGCTGGCATCAACCCGCGGCTGAACGCGGTGGTAACGACCGACGAACTCGGTCATCAGACCAAAACCGGGTGGACGACGCATGGAGATATCGCGGCCGTCGTCCGCGATTTCACGGGCCTCATCCTGGTGGAAAGCCGCAGCTATGACGTGCTCGGCCGATTAATCGGCGTGACCGATCCCGGCGGTTCAAACTGGACCTACACCTCCGACATGGTCGGCAACCGGCTGTCGGCGTCCGATCCCGATCTCGGCACATGGTCCTACACCTACGATGCCTCCAACCGGCTGGTCAGCCAGACCGATACCAGGGGCACGGTCACCACGCTCAGCTATGACCAGATGGACCGGCTGACGCTGAAGACGGCAACGGCTCCCGGCGGCAGCGCGGTGACGCAGGCGCAGAACACCTATGATCAGGCAGCCGCTGGCTATTACAATATCGGCCAGCTGACAACCTCGACCAATCCGGCTGCCACGCAAGCCTACAAATATGACGGCTTCGGCAAGGTGGCGCGTCAGGATGCCATCATCGGCACGCTGACGCATACCACGACGAGTGTGCGTGATGCCTCCGGGCAAACGCTGGCGACGCAATATCTGCCGGTGCAGCTCGACTTCGGCACGGTGGCCGCACCGCTGCAATACAGCCCCAGCAACAGGCTCGTTTCCGCCCCCGGCTTCATCACCTCGACGCTCTACGAAGCCGATGGCCAGACGAGGGAGATCACCTACGCCAACGGCGTGAAGACGACCTTCATTTATTCGCCGACCCGGCGCTGGGTGACGCGTGTCACGACATCGAAGGGCGCCACCATCCTGCTCGACGATCAGTATGCGAGGGACAATCTCGGCCGCATCACCGGCACTACAGGGCAGACGGCTGCCGACAGCTGGACCTATGGCTATGACAATGCCGACCGATTGATCTCATCCGACAATCTCGGCGACAACACGCTGGACGAAACCTTCGTCTATGCCGCCAACGACAATATGGTCTCGCGAACCCGTGTCGCCGGCACGTACATCTATCCCGCGGCGAGCGCAGCGCGTCCGCATGCGCCGATATCCGTCGGCGCCAATGCCATGGCCTATGACGCCAATGGCAATCTGATCTCCGACGGCAGCCGCACACTCATCTGGGACGAGGCCAACCGGCTGAAGACCGTCACGCTTGCCGCCAACACCGTCAACCTGAGCTATGGCCCGGACGGCGCGCGGGTGAAGAAGGCTTCAGTCTTCGCCACGACACTCTATCCCGACGCTTCCGTCGAGATCAATCCGGCAACGCCGGGCGCGGAAATCTACACCAGATATCCGCATCCCGACATCAAGGTGACCGGCACGACAAAGGCCTTCCTGCACCGGGATCACCTGGCCTCGGTGCGCATGGTCACCGATGCCTCAGGCAATATCGCGGAAGCCACCAACTACGCCACCTATGGCGAGCGTCTCAACACCGGCTTCCAGACGCAGAAGAGCTACATCGGCGAACGCTTCGATCCCGAGACCGGTCTGGTCTATCTCAATGCTCGGTACATGGATCCGGTACTGGGACGGTTCATCTCGGCAGATGAATGGGATCCAACATTGTCGGGTGTCGGGACCAATCGGTATGCCTATGCGCACAACGATCCGGTCAACAGGAGCGATCAGAACGGACACCAGGACGCAGGCGAGACCAAGGTTGACTCAGGCACGGGCAAAACTCTGGGAATAAACGACAAAACGAGCGACAGGTCGAAAGAGCTGAGTAATGAACTTACATTGGGCGCCAAAGACAGGATGCAAATTGCTCAAGACCTTGGGCCTCAATTCAAAAAAGGCGAGAAGCTTAGCTTTTCAAGCTTCTACGGGAGCATGGCCGCTGGAGCATACGACGCGGTCTCTGGTTTGGTTTCATTTGCTACCGGTGGCAAAGTTGACATGGGCAGTTATGCACCACAAAACACCTCACAAGCCCTTGGCATGCAGCATGGTGCGGTTACCTTGGGGGCAGTCGGTTTTGGAGCGACAGGCTTAACGTCCGTTCCGGCGGTTGCCGCTCCGAGAGTTCCAACCATTGGCGGCATCTTGAAAGGCTACCATCCTGATACGATGATCCACCTAACGCCGGAAGCTCCGGTGGCCTTTGCTGCCGGAGTTGATCCGGGCACTTACTTTGCGCGACTTGGTGATGTCTCTGATATGACCCTCTCAACATACCAAGCAAATGTGGTGGGAACCCTTGCGCCTGCCAGCTTGGGTAACCCTGTTGCCGGGTTCGTTGCAGCCCGCCCAGGAGTTGGAACCTTTATATCGCGCGGAAGTTTTACGAACAATGCGGCGGTGACAGAATATACTAACACTACAAATTTTTCTCCTTCTTCCTATGTTCCGTTGAACTAGTTCGAAGTAGGTGATCGAGGAGAAACCAAAACTGGACCTTGGCAATGCCTTATCGAATCAAGAGAATTCTACTAAAAACCGGCGAGATACTAACTGAGCGCACTCTCCTTGGGGGCGGCATTTTGGTGGATGAGGAGGCTCCGGTGGTCGGCGATATAGTGGAAACCACGGTTCGTGGTCAGCCAATGAAAGTTGAAATAATCTGGGGCCATTGGGCCGATCGGCGCTCAAGTAACCCGGATATGATCGTTCCTTTGCGTGCGAAGGAAGTTTAAGGATTACGAATTACTACGAATGACGGTTCGGTTCGAATTACGGTGACGGTCTACTTTCGCCTTTTGCTGGCTTTCCCGAACCTGTGTTCTTATCAGCCACATGTCCGCCTTGCCCGCATAGTCGTGCCAAGCCTGCCGCGCCACGCCACGCAACTCGGAAACGGCCGCGCCAAGGTGTTTTTTGCCCCGAAAGACTATACGCTCTACAAGAACCTTCTGGTGGAGCACTGCCACGTCGCCGACGTCGGTATCTGGGCATGGTCCCTGATGCCTAACCATGTGCATCTGATCCTGACGCTGGCCGACCCTGATGGCCTGCGGCGTTCACACCAAGCCAACAAAAGCTGTGGCTAATCCGCCCTCCGCGGTCTCGCTGATATCCCCTTCACACCAGCCCCTGTAATCTCATGCTGAAAAACCTCGGCCGAGAATCAGCTGGGGCGGGGTGGGCCGTGGCTGGACTTGGCGCGCAATGTCTGGATTTCCGGGACTGGTGGCTCGAGGAGCTGCGAGGGGCCTGGGCGCGGCTTTCGCCGAAGCCGAAGCAGGTTTCCACCGGCGACTGGATCGTCAGCCTGGCCGATGATGGCATTCGCGTACGCGAGGCAGGCGCGCCGGAGTTTCAGTCGATCCCGTTGGCCCTCACTGCCTCTTCCGACGAGATCCTGGCGCTACTGCAGGGTGGGCGGCGCGTCAGGCGGCCGCGCTTCGATATTGTCGTCCAGCCCGGCCTGTACCTGACAAGGCAGCTGGCACCGCGGCTTCTGCCGGTTCGACAGGCGTGCGACATGGCGGAGCTCGACCTGCTGGCCGCGACACCGCTCGACCCGGCGCAGGTGCATGTCGTGTTTGCCAGGGATGCCGGGGCCAGGCCTGCCGGGCAGGACAGCACCTACCATGTCGTCAAGGGCAAGACTCTTGTCCCGGTGCTGGACGCGGTGCGCCGCGCCGGCGGTTCGGTGCGCGGCCTGTCGCTGGCGCAGCCCGAAGACACGTTGCGCGCCGATCCGCTCAGCCTGGCCGCCATCTGGCCGCCGACGGCGCGCGACCGGCGGAAGCGCAGCGCCTGGATCGCGGCGTGTTCGGCGCTGGCCGCAGCCCTGCTCATCACCTTCGTCCATGCGCACTGGCTGATATGGCAGGCCGATGGCGAACTCGACACGCAGATTGCCGATGCGCAGGTGCTGGCAAAAACGGCCCGCGCCTCGCTGCAGAAGCGCCAGGCCGGCATCGAGCGGGTCGAGAAAATCCGCCAGGAAAAGAAGACCACGGCGTCGCTGGTGCGGGTCTGGGCCGAACTCACGCATCTGCTTCCCGACACGGCCTGGCTCACCGATCTCTCGGCCAAAGGCGACGACCTTGTTATCACCGGCTTTTCCACTTCCGCCGCCGAACTGATCCAGCCGATCGATGCCTCGCCGCTGTTTTCGGCGCCTGAATTCGCTTCGCCCGTGGTCAAGGTGCCCGGACAGGACGGCGAACATTTCACCATTTCGGCCAAGATCGGAGCGCTCTGATGCTCTCCGCCATCCTCAACACCAGCCCGCCGCTCCGCCGCCTGATCGCGCTGGCGCTGGCAGTGGTGGCGGCGTGTCTCTGCGCCTGGCTGGTGTTCGCGGCGTTCGACAGCGTCGCTTCGGCGCGGGCCGGGATCGAGGAAAAGCGCGCGCTGCTCGGCCAGCTGCAAAATGTGGCAGCGCTGGCCAAGCGCCTCGACAGCGACGCCAGCCCGGAGGCTACGGCAAGTCCCGAATTCCTCACCGGCGAGAGCGAAGCGGTCATTCGCGGCGGCCTGCAGAAGCGGCTGAACGCGATCGCCGCCGCCAATGGGGTGAGCGTGCTGTCGGCCGGCAATGCCCCGGTGCTGAGCGAAGGCGGCGTCGATTTCATCGGGCTGCGGGTCAATCTGGCGGGGCCGTTGGAAGGCATCCACAACGCCGTGCTCGCCTTAGAGACCTCGCTGCCGGTGCTGTTCATCCGCGAGGCGACGTTGCGCACCACCGATGTCAGCCCTGCCGCGGGGCGGGCCGGCGACCCCGAGCTGTCTGCCGAGATCCTGTTTTACGGCCCGCTGCAGACGCAAAGTCCGCCAGGCGGGGTCAAGCCATGAAATTCGCGGGCCTGGCGGTTGCAGCTGGTATCGCGGTTCTCGTGCTGGTCAATGTCGCGCTCTACAACACGCCGGTCGACATCACGCCGATCGCCTCCGGCAAGGGGCATGATGGCGGCCCGGCTTCGGCGACGGGCGCGCTGCAGTTTCCCGAGGCCGGCGATTTCAGCGAGACGTTCCAGCGGCCGCTGTTCACGCCGATGCGGCGGAAAATCGTGCCGCCGCCGCCAGCACCGCTGCCGGTGGAGGTGGCAGTGGCGCCCGTCGAACAGGCGCCTCCGCCGGTGGACGTCGCGCCAGTGGCCGCGCCATCGCTGCTGGGCATCAGCATTCAGGGCGGGGCGGGAAAAGCCCTGCTGCGCGTCGCCGGCAAAGATGAAGCGCTCTGGTATGCCAGTGGCGAGACCGTCGATGGCTGGACGGTCTCAGTGATCGACAAGGACCAGGCCGTGCTGGAGCGGAACGGCAAGGTGGCGCGCATCCCGCTGCATCCGCCATGGCAGAACCCGCCGCCGGCGCCCCCGCCAGCGCCAGCCCTGCCACCGCCGCCACCTGAGCCGGAACTATGAGCGCGCGCATGTTTGCTGAGAGTAAAGGCAGGGCAATCGCATTTGGTGGTGCCAGTCCCCCACTCCGTCCGCTGCGCGGCCACCTTGCCGGGGCGAGCCACGGGTCTCGCCCGTCCTTCGGACCCCCCATGTCCATGGGGGAGAGGAAACCCAAGCGTTTCAAGGCCGCGACCTCGGCGATTGGCATTTCCTCTTCCCCCACGAATGTGGGGGAGAGGTGGCTCGGCGAAGCCGAGACGGAGTGGGGGAACGCCATATGCGATTGCCCTGCTTCCCCTTGCGGGAAGGGGCCAAGGGTAGGGGTATTCTTAAAACGCAAAGCTCTCCCAGCCATAGACGCAGATAGCACCAGCGCCGGCTTTTCGCTGGTCGCGGTGCTGGTGTTCATGCTGATCGTTTCGGCCATCGTCGTTCCCTTCGCGGTCACCGCCAGGACGCGGCTGATGATTGCCAACAACGAGCTGGAGCAGGAGCGCCTGTCGCTGCTTGCCGAGGGTCTCGGCAATGTGGTGGCGAGCGAATTGACCGGCGACCAGGTCACTGAAAAGCTGCCGCTGGATTCCACGCCAGCCGCGTGCCGGTCGGGAAAATACAGCTTTGGCCTGCGCGTCCAGGATCATGGCGGGCTGATCGATCTCAATGCCGCCGACGACCGCCTGCTCGGGCTGGGCTTCGCCGCGCTCGGCTTCGAGCAGCAGATGGCGGACGAACTGGCAAGGGCCGCGATCCGGTTTCGCGACAGCGCCAAATTGTTCGCCGGCCTGCCCCAGGCCAGAAGCCCGGTCGGGCCGCCCGAGGACAAGCAGGCGCCGTTCGAATCCGTATCCGAGCTGCAGGAATTTTCTGCACTTGCGCAAATCCCGCTGCGCAACCTGCAGGGGATTTTCACCGTCAACTCCAAGCGCGGCACGGTCAGCTCCGATCGGGCGCCGCGCCGGCTGCGCGCTGTTCTCGTCGGCGGCCCCGACGCATCGGTCGTTGCGGGCGCGAGCGATGTATCGGCCTACACGGTTGACATCGTTGTCAGGCAGGACGGCTCCGGCATCACAGGCGAGGCCGGCTTCATCATCGAGAAATCTCACAGCTCGTCGCCATTCTCACGCGTCTCGCGCAGCCCGGCCGGCTCCCCCGCCGCACTGCCACCGTCCACGGCCACTGCCGGCTGTGAGATGCTGTTCGGCCCTGAGGCCGCGCAATTGCTGGCGAGGTGGACCGCATGAACGCTTCCGTCCAGGCCAAGGGGATCGAGGCGTTCCTCACCTTTCTCGAAGGCGAGAAGGTACTGACCGCGCATGCCGCGCAGCGCGCATTGGGGGCGTCGCGAACATCCGGCCATCCGTTCGATACGGTGATGACTGAACTCGGACTGATCGGCGAGCAGGAGCTTGCCAACAGCCTCAGCAGTTACCTTGAAGCGCCGACGCCGGTGGATGTCCCCGAACAGATCAGCGCCGAAATGTTGGCCGGCGTGCCGCTCGCCTATCTCCGCGAGAACGCCATCCTGCCCTTGCAGATGGACGCCGAGCGGCTGGTTGTCGCCGTCGCCGATCCGTTCTCGTCGGCAACCATCGATGCGCTTGCCTTCCACTATGAGCGGACGCTGGCGCTGCGCATTCTGCCGAGGCGCGTGATCGCCGAATGCATCGACCGCATCGAGCAATCGGCGCTGGCGTCCGTCTCCAATGGCGGTGCTACCGGCGGGATCATGGATTTCGGTCCTGACGATCTCGAACGGCTGAAGGATTTCGCCCGCGAGGCGCCAATCGTGCGCTTCGTCGCCGAGACCATCCACAAGGCGGTCGATGCCAGGGCCACCGACATTCACATCGAGCCGCTCGAGGATCATGTCCGCATCCGCTTCCGCCATGACGGCATGCTGTCCACCGTCGACACCGCCCCGATTGCGATGCTGTCGGGCATCTCAACGCGGATCAAAATCCTGTCGCGGCTCAACATTGCCGAGCGCCGCCTGCCGCAGGACGGGCGCATGCGCATTGCCGTGCGCGGCAGGGATATCGACCTGCGCGTCTCGATCATCCCGTCCATCCATGGCGAAGCCATCGTGCTGCGCATTCTCGACCGCGCCGGGGTCGAGCTGAAGCTGGAGAAGCTCGGCTTCGACAGCGCCGCGCAAGCCAAGATCCGCTCCATGTCGCAATCGGCCAACGGCATCGTGCTGGTCACCGGGCCGACCGGCAGCGGCAAGACGACGACGCTCTATTCGATCCTGGCCGAACGGTCGCGGCCCGACGTCAAGATCTTCACCGTCGAGGATCCGGTGGAATACCGCATGGCCGGGATCACCCAGCTGCAGGTCAATCCGGCGATCGACCTCGACTTTGCCGCGGCCCTGCGGTCGATCCTGCGCCAGGACCCCGACATCATCCTGCTCGGCGAAATCCGCGACCGCGAGACGGCGCAGGTCGCGGTGCAGGCAGCACTGACCGGGCATCTGGTGTTCTCGACGCTGCACACCAACAGCGCGGCGGGCGCGTTGACACGGCTGCGCGACATGGGCATCGATGGTTACCTGCTGGGCGCGACGATCCGCGGCGTCATCGCGCAGCGGCTGCTGCGCCATGTCTGTCCGGCCTGCCACGGCGTTGAGCCGCCCGGTTCGCCCTGCCGCACCTGCAATGGCTCGGGCTATAGCGGCCGCACGGTGACCTACGAAATGCTGCAGGTTTCGCCGCGCATTGCCGAACTGATCGACCAGGGCGCCGGCGAAATGGAGATCGGCCGCATAGCCGCGCAAGACGATCTGGTGCCGATGTCGATCCATGCCACAGCGCTTGCCCGCTCCGGGGTTACCACGATGGACGAGGTCCGCCGCGTCATCGATCTCGCGGGGGATGGCTGATGCCGGCCTTTGCCTATCGCGCCTATCTCGTCGACGGCAGCACGGAGAGCGGCGTCCTCGATGCCTCGACCAAGCAGGAGGCCGCCCGCAAGCTGGCGCAGCAAGGGCGCCGTTCCTATCACCTCGCCCCGGTAAGCAGCGACAGACCGCAGTTGCGCCTGCCGGGGCGAAGCGCGCTGACCTTTACCCGGAAGGTCGATCTCAGCCGGCTGTTTTCCGAGCTGTCGGTGCTGCTCAACGCCGGCTTCACCGTCGACCGCGCCCTCGGCGGGGTCATCGCCGGCGAGGCGAACCGCCAACGGCGCCAGCAGCTGCAATCGGTGCTCGATCTCACCACGGGCGGGCGGCCGATCGCCGAGGCCTTTGCCGCCCTGCCGGGCATCACCTCCGATGTCGCGGCACTTCTCGCCAGCGGTGAGCGCAGCGGCAAGATGGCCTATATCTGCCAGCGGCTGGCCGACACGTTCGAGGCCACCGCCAAGCGCCGCGCGGCAATCGGCGAGGCACTGGCCTATCCGGCCTTTCTGCTTTTGGTGATGAGCGGGGCGCTGGTCATTCTGGCGACCGTGCTGGTGCCGGCGCTGGAGCCGATCTTCGAGGGCTCATCCGCGCCCAAGCCGTTCACCATGAAGATGCTGTCGGTCTTCGGCACGGTGTTCCGCGACTACCCCTTCGTCTTCCCGCTGGCGGCAGTGCTCGGCCTTTTGTCCTATCTCGTGCTGTCTCGCTCTGCCGGCGCCAGAAAACAGTTCTCGCACGCGGTGTTGAAGATACCGCTGATCGGCGCGCTGGTCAGGGATGCCGTCATCGCGCGCTACCTTGAAACGCTGGCCTTGCTGCTCGGCAATGGCGTGGCGATGACCGAGGCGCTTGGGCTCGCCGCCAATGTGTCGAGGCAAAGCTCGCTCGCGGCAAGCTTTGCCTCGATCGAGGACAATGTCGCCAACGGCGCGCGCCTGCATGGCGCGGTCGTCAAGGCGGGGATTTTCGATCATGCGACGATGTCGCTGGTCTCGCTCGGCGAGGAGGCGAACGCGCTGCCGGTGGTGCTGGATCGCGCCGCGAAAATGCTGCAGCTGACGCTGACGCGGCGCATCGACACGGTGCTGAAGCTGCTGACGCCGGCGCTGACGATTTCGCTTGGCTTCCTCGTCGGCAGCCTGGTCATTTCGGTGATGACCACGATCCTCTCGATCAACGATCTGGCGCTGCAATGACCGCCGCCGCCGCGAAAGCCGACCAGCAGGCGGAAGCCGGATTCACCCTGGTCGAAATGCTGGTGGTGCTGGCGATCATGGCGCTCGTGGCTGCCATCGCCGCACCGGGGCTGGTCAGCCACTACCGCAGCAAGAGCCTGGAGACGCTGGCCGGCGAGATCACCATGCGGCTGCGGCTGTCGCGCACATCGGCCATCGCCACCGCGCGGCCGAGAGAGGTCCTCGTCGATCTCGGCGCCCGCACCATTCGCTTTGGCGAGCGCGATGTTTTCGCATTGCCGGATGACGTCAAACTGACGGTCGTTACCGGCCGGGAGACAGTCGTCGCCGGACGGCAAACGGTGCTGACCTTCCTGCCCGACGGCAGCGCGTCGGGCATGGATATTTCGCTGCAGCAAAAGGCGCGGACCGCGCGCATTGCGGTCAACTGGCTGACCGGGCTTCCGACATGGCGGGCATTGCCGTGACAGAGCCTTCGTCAGAAGACGGGTTTTCGATCCTGGAAATGATCGTCGCCATGACGATCCTGGCGCTGGTGCTCGGCATCGCCAGCCAGTCGATCGTGCTGGCCAGCCGCAGCATCGCCATCGCCAAGGCGCAGATCGAAGCGGCGAGGGCCGCGCGCATCATGCTGTCGGAGTACGAGGCCGGAACGGACAGCAGGCGATCCGGCTGGCAGTTGCAGACGCGCCCGATCGTGGTGTCGAAGACGAAGATGGTTGCCGTCGTCATTGGCAGGAGTAACGGCGCCGGCCAGCCGTTCCTGACCTTCGTGCCCGCGAAGGACCTGCGATGATCCGGCGGCTGGTCCAAGCCCATGCGCGTCGTGGGGGCCGGCCATCCGGGCAGCGTGTTCTCAAGCAAATATTCGGGACCGACCGGCGCCCCAAATCATCGGCATCGGTCGAAGGCTTCGCGCTCATCGACGTGCTGGTCGGAGTGGCGATGATCGGCGTGATCTCCGCGCTGATGATCGTCTTTCTCGGACAGGCGCGGACCATGATGCGGATCCAGAAGACGACCGAGATGCAGATGGAGGTCGACGCCGCATCGCGGTTTCTCGAAACGGCGATCGGCAGCGCCGAGACGCTGCCGCTGTCGCAGTCGACGCCCGACATGGTGCTTTATCTCAGCGGCACCGGCGCGCGCATCGAGTTCAACGCCGTTCAGGCCATCGGCTTCAAATCCTCCGCCTTGCGCGAGATTGCCGTTTCGCTCGGAAGTGAGCTGACCATCGTGCAGAAAATCCGACGTGGCAGCGATGCCGCCAAATCGACCGGAGGCCAACCGGTGCGGCTGATCGCCGACGTCAGCGCGGTCAGGTTCGAATATCTCGACGCTGCGGCCAAAGTCCCGTCATGGTCGGCGAGCTGGTCCGCTCCACGGCGTCTGCCTGCTGCCGTGCGGTTCACCATCTCGGTGGTGAGGGACGGCGCGACCTACTCGTCGACGGGCTTTGCCCGCCTCGATCTGGCAACTGCCGTGCCGCCGCCGGTGAGCTGAAGAGCCTGACCCATAACGCGTCCCGCCTCGTTTCAGCCGACGGCCATCAGTTTGTGATGTCCTGGTCCTCGCCGGTGCCGTCGGGCTTGCCGTCCTTGCCAAGCGTGCGGATGACGACGCCGCTCGCATCGGCCTTCACCTCGTAGGAATAGGGCTTGCCCCAGGGATCCTTCAGGCCGCCCTTGAGATAGGGGCCGTTCCAGCGCGCTTCGCTGGCCGGCTGTGTGACCAGGGCGGCGAGCCCTTCTTCGTCGGTCGGGTATTTCGCGTTGTCGACATAATAGAGTTCGAGCGCGCTTTCGATGTTGCGGATCTGCGCCTTGGCGGCGTTGGTGCGCGCCGAGCCGAGATAGCGCAGCACCTGGGGTGCGGCGAGCGTCGCGATCAAGGCAATGATGGCGAGAACGACCAGCAGCTCGACCAGCGTGAAGCCGCTTTCACCGGTGTCGCGGTTGCGGCAGGACTTTTCGGAAGCTTGGTTAAAGCGCAGCGTGATCATCAGAGCAGTCCCATGTTCAAACCGGCGAATTGTTCCAGCACCCAGCTGGAGCCGAGGCCGATGGCGATAAACGGACCGAAGGCGACGCGCGCGCGCGCGGCCGCCGGCCCGGTCGCAACCACTTGTCCTCCGACGAAAAGTAGCGCCGTGGCGCTGGCGATGAACAGCAGCACCGGCAGGAGCAGAGGGTCGATCCAGCAGGCGGCGGCGGCCAGCATCTTGACGTCGCCGAGGCCGAGCCCGATCCGGCCGGTCATCAGGAAATGGCCGCGCCGCAGCAGCCAGGCGGCGGCGAATGTGGCAGCTGCAAACAGGAGATGCAGCGGCAGGCCGTCCGCTCCGGCTGCCGCCAGCAGATAGCCAAGGCCGATCGCCGCCAGCGTCAGGTTGAGCGCGTCCGGGATGATCTGGCGGCGGAAATCGGCAATCGAAATCGCAGCAAGAATTGCCGCCAGGGCGAACGTGGCAGTCAGCAGGAGAAACGGGTGCGCGGCCGTTATCAATAAGCGAGCCTCTTCAAATCCTGCTGCAGCTTGGTGCCGCCGCGGCGTTTCTGGATCGGCGTCTGCAGGCTGATCTTGCCGCGGAATTCGTCGGTCACCTCGCGCGCTTCGTTGATGTCGCGCACGACGTGCGGCCGGATGAAGATGATCAGCTCGGTCCGCACAATCTTGTCGTTTTTCTGTTTGAACGCATTGCCGATTATGGGGATGTCGCCGAGAATTGGCACCTGCGTGCGGCCGACACTGTTGTTCTGCTGGATGAGGCCGCCCAGCGCCAGGCTCTCGCCGTCATTGACCAGCACGCGGGTCTGGATCTTGCGCTGCTGTATGGTCGGTGAATCGATGCCGGAGCTCTTCGTCTCGGCAACGTTGCTGACCTCCTGCTGAATGTCGAGCATCACCCGGCCCGCATTGTTGATGCGCGGCGTCACCGTCAGGATGACGCCGGTGTCCTTCATCTGCACCGAGTTGATGATCGGCGCCGTGCCGCTGCCGGTATCCTGCGATTGCTGGGTCAGGATCGGCACCTGGTCGCCGACCTGCAAGATCGCCTTCTGGTTGTTCAGCGCCATGATGGTCGGCGCCGAAATGACGTTGACATCGGTGATCGAGGACAGCGCATTCAGCGTCACCTGTATGTTGTCGGTGGCGTAGCTCCAGTTGAAACCCGGCAGAGTTGCAGCTGCAGCCGCCTTGGCCACGTCGGTCACCGATACCTTCGTGCCGCCATTTTCGAAGAACCAGCGCAGGCCGTATTTCAGCTCGTCGTTGAGCGTGACTTCGGCAATGACCGCTTCCAGCATGACCTGCGTCGGCAAGATGTCGACCTTGGTCAGGATCTGCTCGATGCGCTCATAGTCGCGCGCCGTGGTCTGGATCAGCAGCGCGTTGTTTTCGATGTCGGCGACGACGGTGGCGCGGGCGGGCGGCTGTCCGTCCTGCTGCGGCAACGACGGCGACGGCCCGGTCAACGGCACCGGGGTAATGCCGTCCGACTGCATGGCGATCGGCGTCTGGTCGGGCGACACGTTCGAGCCGTCCGTGCCGCCCTCGGTCTTGACCGAGGTGCCGAGAACGGAGCTCAGCACCGCGGCCAGTTCCTTGGCCGGGCGGTTCTGGATCTGGTAGACGAAAAGCTGGTCCTCGTTGGACTCCGCCAGCCGGTCGAGCTTGTTGATCCAGCTTGCGGCGCGCGCGAGATAGGCAGGGCGCGAGGTGATCACGAGCACCGAATTCAGCCTGTCGTTGGGGATGAACTGGATGAGCTTGGCGCCCGGCCCGTCCTTGGTGCCGAAGATGGAATCGAGTTCCGCGGCGACGGCTTCCGGCTTGGAGGTCTTCAGCGGATGCAGCGCCACCGACATGCCTCGCATCCAGTCGACGTCGAACACCGACACCGCCTCCCTGATGGCATTGAGGTCGCTGTCATTGCCGGCGACGGTGATCAGGTTGCGGGTGGAATCGACCCGCAGCACCGAACCCTGGCGGGTGATCGGCTCGAGAATGGTCTTCATCTCGTCGGCGGCGATATATTGCAGCTGCAGCACCTGCACCTTGACGCCGGGGCCTGACGGCGACACCGAGGGCACGCTGACCGGCGGCGTGTTGGACATGATCTCGGACAGCGGCACGATCTGGTAGGTGCCGGCGCGCTTGGTGATACCCGCGCCATTCACCGCAAGTGCTGATTCCAGTATGTCGACCAGCGCATCCTTCGACACCGGCTGCGAGGTCTGCAGCGTCACCGTGCCCTGCACACGCGGATCGACGATGTAGTTGAGGTGCAGCGCGTCGCCCAGCACTGCCTTGGCCGCCTCGGCGATCGGCGCGCTGACCAGATTGAGCTCGAACTGGCCCGAGCCGTCAGTCGTTACCTGGGTGACGGGGGCGCTGGACGAGACGAACTGGCCGGACCCCTGATACTGCGCGCCGTTGAAGCGCTGCCCGGCGGTTGCGGCCGAGGTGACGGTGGATGGTCCGGTGTATCCTGCCCGCAAGGGCGAGTTCTTGGCATGCAGGCTGTCGATGGTCTCGGTGAAAAACTCCTTGCCCGGCGTGGAATTGCAACCGGCAAGTGCAAGCATCAGGCACAAGATGACGCGATTGCTTGACCCGATTGCCATACGCCCGATTCCCCAAGGGCCTTAGACTAGGACGTCCTGAGGTTGAGCGCTTGGATTGATGGCGGGATTTGGAGTCTATCCACAGGGTTGGTGGTGGGGGGTGGGGGTTGTCGGGTGTATTGACTCGAGCAAGCAAAGTTTGCGCGGATTTGATCCGCCTTGGGAGTCCCAGACAGAGCACTGCAATCTACCACTTTCTATATAAACGGCGCTCTTCGGTAACAATAGTGCAATAGATCTGCCGAAAACAGACGGGCCTGTCTATTGCATCCTCTGTCCATTTGCTTCTAAAATTTCAAATCGAATTGAGGAGGTGACTGTTCCGCAGTTGTAGTCAATCTCTTGCCCGACTTCAGCATTTGCAGCGCCTCCGTGCCAACCCACCACTCTCGGACCTTCGTAAAGCCTTCCTGCTTCAACGCGGAGTTAAACCATTTCATCAGTTTCTGTGCGGTAGGTGTTTGATGAAGTGTCGACATGCTGCCTGGCAGTAAAGTTCCTGTCTTCCAGATACCTGCTAAAATTAAAGTGGTTGCGTCCTCATTGTCACTATTAAATAAATTCCAAAACTTCTCTCCCTTCTTCGAGACGGAAGCTCGCATATGATTCATGGTGTCCCTATGTGACACCAGGTAGCCCTGCGACATACTGCCTGTCTCATGGGTTGCAATTCCAGGATTCGGGATTTCGGAAGATTCCAGATAGATTGGCCTATTAGGGGTTGAGGCTGTTCCCATCTCGACGAACTTTAGTGGCGTGTTCGATTCGAATCGACGGAGAACCGGCGCGATATCGGAGGGAGTGGCGAAGAAGAGAATTTGCTTCATAGCTAGCGTTTCGGCACGATCAGGAGCTTGTCATTTGGGAAAGCAGCTCTAATGCGAGCTGCCGCCGCCGCTTCACTTGGTGTTGGTGTTACACCATCAGGAAGGGTCGTAACCGTCTGAACTCGCACGGTTCGACCATTCGGTGCCGTAGCGGTGATGTCAACATAAGTTCCTCCGCTTGAGCCAGGTCCAGAGCCTGGAATGTATTCCTCGGAGCCAATGCCGCCGCCTGGCCTCGCTGGGAAGCTATAACTACGCGTACCCATTTCTTGAGATATCGCATAATTCTGCTGTCGGGTAGTCGTGCTGCCCCATCGTCCTCCTGATTCCGTTAGATACCTTCGCGTAAATGGCGAAAGCGCCTCACTGTCTGCGGATGCAGAACTGCCTATCTTTAGGCCTTTAATTGGTATTTTTGATGTCACTAGCCCGGTAAAGAGCTCATAAGTCTGAAACATCATCGATTTTTCGGCGGCGCTGCTTGCATAGTAGTACTCAGGGCGTTTCATTTTTGCCGCTTGTTCAGGGGGAGACCAGCCTCTTCCTTGCGATAAGAAGAGAAAGAGATTGGCAAGGGCTTTAGCTGGCCCTGTAATTATAGCCGACGAGCTCCCTGGGGGGAGTTGGACAGGTAAGTGACTTTCTGCAACACCTGCATGCCCATTCTGGTCGCTCTTGTTGACCGGATCATTCTGCGCATAGGCATACCGATTGGTGCCTACACCTTCCTTTGTCGGATCCCAGTCATCCGGTGAGATGAACCTGCCCAGCACTGGATCCATATACCGCGCGTTGAGATACATCAGCCCGGTCTCGGGATCGAAGCGCTCGCCGATGTAGCTCTTCTGCGTCTGGAAGCCTGTGTTCAGCTGCTCGCCATAGGTGGCGTAGTTCGTGGCCTCGACGATGGCGCCCGACATGTCGGTGACGTTGCGCACCGAGGCCAGGTGCTCGCGGTGCAGGAAGTATTTGGTCGTGCCGACCACCTTGATGTCTGGGTGAGGATAGCGGGTGTAGATCTCCGCTCCGGGCGTTGCCGGATTGATCTCGACGGAGGCGTCGGGATAGAGCGTGGTGGCAAAGGACGAAGCCTTCTTCACCCGCGCGCCATCAGGGCCATAGGTTAGGTTGACGGTGTTGGAGGCTCGCGTGACCGTCTTCAGCCGGTTTGCTTCATCCCAGGTCAGCGTGCGGCTGCCGTCGGAGGTGAGATTGCCATTGGCGTCATAGGCCATGGCATTGGCGCCGACCGTGATCGGTGCATGCGGACGAGCGGAGCTCGCCGCGGGATAGACATAGGTGCCAGCCACGCGGGTGCGCGAGACCATGTTATCGTTGGCGGCATAGACGAAGGTCTCGTCAAGCGTGTTGTCGCCGAGATTGTCGGATGAGGTCAGGCGGTCGGCATTGTCATAGCCATAAGTCCAGCTGCCCGGGCCCGCAGGGTCGATACCGACGATGTTGGTGATGCGGCCAAGATTGTCGCGCATGTACTGGCGATCCATTAGAACGGTGGCGTCCTTGGCGGTGGTTATCCTTGTCAGCCAGCGCCTAGTCGGCGAATAGCTGAAGGAGGTCTTCACGCCATTGGCATAGGTGATCTCCTTGGTTTGCCCATCGGCCTCATAGAGCGTCGAGGTGATGAAGCCAGGTGCCGAGACCAGCCTGTTGCCGGCGCTGTATTGCAGCGGCGCGGCAGACGTGCCGAAGTCGAGCTGCACCGGCAGATATTGCGTCGCCAGTGTTTGCCCGGAGGCATCGCGAACGCTGGTCGTCACATGCGTCAGCGTGCCGATGGTGACATCCTGACGCGCGACCTTGCCGAAGCCGTCGTACTTGTAGCTCTGCGTGGCTGCTGGATTGGTCGCGGTGGTCAGCTGGCCGATGTTGTAGTAGCCGGCGGCTGCCTGGTCGTAGGTGTTCTGCGTCTGCCTCTGCGTCACCGCACTGCCGCCGGGCGCTGTTGCCGTCTTCAGCGTCAGCCGGTCCATCTGGTCATAGCTGAGCGCCGTGACCGTACCCCTGGCATCGGTCTGGCTGACCAGCCGGTTGGCGGCATCGTAGGTGTAGGACCATGTGCCGAGATCGGGATCCGACGCCGTCAGCCGGTTGCCGGCTAGGTCGTAGGTGTAGGTCCAGCTTGAGCCGCCTGGATCCTTGACACCGATCAGTCGGCTGAGCACATCGTAGATGCGCGTCTCGAAGAGATTCAGGCCGCCATAGTCGCGCAGGATGAGCACGACATCGCCACGGGTGGAGGACCATGTTACGGTCTGTCTCGCCACGGTGTTGCTCACCTGCTCGGTCTTGAACACAGCGGCTAGGGGCGGGTTGGCAAATCCTGTCGTGCTGTCGACAAGGACATAGAAATAGGTGGTCAGACTGGCATCGGCATTGACAGTCGATATCAGGCGGTCGGTCCAGTCATAGGAATTGGTGGTCCATTGTGCGGCCTCGCCGACAAAACGCGGAAAAGCTGTGCGCAACACATTGCCGCGAAGATCGTAGTCGGTCTCGGCGACGCGCCTGGCGCCGGCCGCCGTCTCTCCGGGGGTTTCGACACGATAGACCCGGCCCAGCCCGTCATAGTACGAGCGGGTAAGATCCTCACCGGCGCCATTAGGGAGTGGCGTGTACTTGACTAAAGCCTGTGTTGCCGGATTGCCTTCATTCTCGAAGCGGGTCTTGGCATAGGCGCCGGTGACGCTCTGCGAGAGTTGGTCGAGCCGACAGAACGCATCGTAGGTGAAGGTCTTCGCCAGCCCGTTGGGATCGGTCTTTGTGGCCAGTAGACCGCAGACTGAATTGTAGGTAGCGGTCGAGACAAAGCGCGTGTCGGCCGTCTGTCCGCCGGTGGCGAAATAACGAGGCGCCCGCTCGGTTACGGGATAGAGGTGATAGGTCGCGTCATAATCCCATTCGGTCCTGTGGCCGAGCGCATTGGTGGCGGAGATCTTGTTGCCAAAACTGTCATAGGCAAAGATCTGATAGGAAAATCTCTGCGGGGTCGAATTGATATCGGCAAAGTCGACGGACCAGGTCAGATTGCCCTTGGTCGGCGGCGTCGCGTTGTCGGCATGCTGATTGTCGTAAAACAGCGCCTTGTAGCCGATGAGCGGGAATGTCTCGTCAAAACCCGCCTGCACCGTCTCAAGGCGCGGCAACGATACGATATAGGCGTTGGTATTGGGCGCGAACCATCGCCCCGTTCGGGTCTCGTCGCCGCTGACATCGATGCGCCCATAATCGTCCTGGACGAAGATGTTGTTGTAGGCATCGAAGTAGCGTTGCACCTTGAGGCTGAGCGCAACGTTCTCGATCAGTATCGTGTCGGTCTGCGTGTTTTGCACCGTGTAAGGTTTTGCCGTTGTATTGACGGCATAGGTCTCGGCCACCTGCTTATGCACTGTGCCAGCGCCATCCCTCCACACCGTCAGCGACGGCATGCCATAGCTCGCCAAGTCCTGCCTGTAAGTGGTCTCGATCTTCGATGGCGCCGTCTCGCCATTGGCAAGCGGTCTGGTCTCGACGGTCGAGGCAAAGCCCAGAAACTTGTGCGCCACCGGATCATATTTGCCACCAGCATAGGCGTAGCCACTCATCGCCGTCTGGCCGCGGCCATCGCTGATCGATAGCTTTGTCACTGCATGCGTCACCTGTGGTAGGTAGGTGTTCGCCCATCCGCTCGATGGTGCATATTCAACGGCAACTGTGCCGCCGAGTTCGGTGATGATTTGCCGAAGCAGGTTCGGATTGCCGGCGCCCGCGTTGGACAGAAGAATATTTCGGCTCGCTTTGATCCAATCAGTCAGCCCGTCGCCATTTACGTCGCCAACACCGCCGAGACCACGCTTTGCCAGGTCTTTGGTGTTGACACTTCCCAAATCCAGGGAACCCACCAACCCGAGCGTACTTGTACCCAGCGCGTAAAGCTTGACGCTAGGAAGGCCGACTGCAAATTCGCCACGCCCATCTCCGTCGATATCCGCGAACTCCAGACGATAGGTGCCGGTGTAGGCCAGCTGCGTGCTTAGGACCTGTTTCAGTTGTTGTCCCGTCGAGAGATAGACTGTTGTAGTTGCGATCGAACTTGCCAAGGTCGTTCTGACCAGATCCGTCGCGCCGTCGCCGTTCAGATCGGTGAAGTAGCATCCTGGCTCACCTGCATTTACGCGCTTCGGGCAATCGAGCGCCGAAAAGAGGGAGGTGAATTGCCACGCATTGTTGTGTCGATAGCCGGCGACGATGTTCTGCGAGTTTGCGGAATAGATGGGCTGCTGCTGGCCATTTCCCGCAAGATCGGCGACCCCTATCAGCCGCTTGCCGGACATCTCATAAACTTCGTCGAGACCGTCACCGTTCGTATCTACGACAGTAGGTTCTTCCGGGTCACCCGAAAATTTTGCGCACGCAGCTTGCGATGCAGTGCAGTCCCTTGGTGTTTGAATTAGTGAAGTGGGAATTTCGGAATAGCGTCCGTATGGGTAATAGTGAGTAACATCAACCCATTCTAATTCATATCTCTGTCGACTATAGCATCGATCGGGTTGCGGGTAACAATGTGTAACAGGTGGATTGCCGCTTGAAGTACAAATCGGCGGCACTGGGTCGCATAACGTGTAGGTTACCCAGTGACCTCGTTGTTCTGGTACAGTTTCTGAGCGTCCGCCAACAGCAAAAGTTCTATCAGGCGTTGACCAGAATCTTCCAACATACCAATTTATGTATTTTGATGATGAACCTGAGGCGATTGTGGTGTCTGTTACGGAAATGATCTTCTGGTTTTCACTGCTTGGCCCAGATCTTGTATACAGCTCGTCTTTTCCGTCATTGTTCTGATCTGACGCGATGCCGAGGAGGTCTGAGGTATTTGCAGAATCGCGTTCAACGTAAGAGAGCGATGCATCCTGATACACCATCTGGCCGAGCGACTTCGAGGTGCTACCGGAGATCGTGCCGTCGGCAGCGATGGTCGCGTCGGTACCGAAGCGGGTGACGGCGGTTAGCCGCGAATTGTTGGAGAGCGGCGCCTGGTCGTAGGTCAGGCTGTAAGCGCCGCGCAGCACGTTGCTGGTCCAGACACTGATCGATTTGACGCGTAGGGTCGTCTCGGAGATGTCGCGCCCATTGCCCATCAGGATCGTATCGGGCCGCGTCTCGTAATGAAACCCGATCATCGTTCCATTGTAGGTGATCGTAATGGGATAACAGACGGGGCTGACGCAAGCATAGCTGTAGGCAACGCTGTTGCCGTTGATGTCGGTAACCGAGGTCAAGAGCCAACGATAGTTTTGGGCCAGGTCATAAGCCGGCGTGCCGGCGGTCGGCGTGAGGTTCGCGACCGCCGCCACCGATCGGAAGGTAGAGACAGTGCCGTCGCGATCGGTCACTTTCCATTCATTGGTGGTGCTGTTCAGCGCAATGCGGCGATAGCTCTCATTCTCGGTCGCATGCGTGCCGCCAGTCGAGCAGGATGGCGACACCATGCCGGCCGTGCAGGCCACCATTGCCTCGCCGTCAAGCAGAAAAATGTCATTCGCGTCGTATGCCGGCATGCCATAGCCCGGCGTCGCCCGCTCGATGACGTCGAAACCGTCGAGACCCCAGCCATAACCCAGCCAGCCCTGATAGAGGCCGCCGATCTTGGTTTTGCGCGAGGAATCATAGGTCAGCGCGATCCTCGGCTCAATGCCGTGGAAGTCCGATACATCAATGCCGATGGCATAAGCCAGATTGCCGTTGCCGCCTGCTTTGGGTAGATCCGCCTTCGGTGTGCTGACCGCCTGGGGGTCGTCGCTGCTGTCGCCGTCGGCAGCCGCTGCCGCCATCGCCGCTGCGGGCTCCTCGGGTGCAGCCTCGGTGTCGCTCGTTTTTGCGGCCTTGCCGCCTGTTTTCGTGTCCGCGGCCTTGGCATTGTTTGCCTTGGAGTCTACCGGCTTGGCGCCAACCTCGGCCGCCGCGTCCGGACTGCTGCCTGATGTTCCGGCTGCCGTGCCGTCTGTCGCGCCGGCCGCCGGCGCCGGCTGTGCGGGCGGCGAACCGCTGCCACCAAATGCTGCCCCACCATTGCCGAGACGCCTGGCAGGCACTGCTGCCTCAGGCGAAGCGCCTTGCGCATTCTGCGCAAAGGCTTCTATTCCTGCATTGTTGCTAATATATGAGATGGCAGAGATAAAAGGTATATCCGCGCCAAAGACACCCGCGACAAGAAAAGTCACACCCAAAAGCAGCCGCTTCATGAGTCCCCCCGCGTCAAGTTGCTTGAAGTTACTCCTGCTTGACTTCAAAGATACGACACGATCCGGTCACAAACCAAATATCCACAGGTTTATTTGCGATTTAGTAGAGCATTGCAGAAGAGGCAAGCCAGGAGGGGCGAAGCTCTGACTCTGGCCTCCAGACGCCCTTCCGCAGCATCTGCGCAATGGCTGTGTGGAGAGCCACAATCTGACGACGCTGGCGCTCGATCACACTGCCTTCATCGACAGCATCGTCGACCCGATTGCACGCGACCCCGCGGAACTGGTCGCGACGACCATCATCCACGGCTGCACGTCCGCTAAGGCTCTTCCCGTTAGCCGGACGGAATGCCTCCAGGCATGGCGTTTTCGCCTATTTGACACCTCTCGGCTGTGGGCACATAAATCGCGCCCCAAGCTACGGAGACACCGATGACTGTCGAGCAGACGCTGCCGGACACAGCGCCCGTGGAGGCCCAAGTCAGGCCCGACCTTACGACCTTGATCGTCTATTTCGGCGCGCTGATCGCCATGTTCATGGCAACCATCGACATGCAGATCGTCGTCACCGCCTTGCCCACCATTGCCGGCGAACTCGGCAATCTGCATTTGTTCGGCTGGGTCGGTGCCGCCTACCTGCTCTCGACCGCCGCGGTCTCGCCATTCTACGGCAAGCTTGGCGACATGTATGGCCGCAAGAATGTCGTGCTGACGGCGATCGGCCTGTTCCTGCTGGGCTCGCTGGTCTGCGGCATGGCATGGTCGATGGAGAGCTTGATCGCCGCGCGCGTGCTGCAGGGTATCGGCGGGGGTGGGTTGATGGTTTCGGCCTTCGCCATGATCGGCGAACTGTTTTCGCCGCGCGACCGCGCCAAGTATCAGGGCTACAGTTCGGCGGTGTTCGCGCTGTCGTCGGTGCTCGGCCCGCTGGCCGGCGGCTACATCACCAGCCTGTTCGGCTGGCGTTGGGTGTTCCTGGTCAATTTGCCGATAGGGATCATCGTGCTGGCGGTGCTGGCCTTCGCCATGCGCAGCCGGTTCAACGAAAAGCGGCACCGCATCGACTATCTCGGCGGCGTGCTGCTCGCCACCGGCACGACGGCGATCGTCTATTGGGGCTATCATGTGCTCGACCCCAGCGGGCCGGACCTGCTCACCTTCGTATTGCCACTCCTCGCGCTGGTCGCCATCACCTTGTTCATCATGGTGGAGCGCCGGGCCGAAGAGCCGATCGTGCCGTTGCGGCTGTTCGGCAATTCGACGGTCAGCATCGTCTCGGGCGTGTCGCTGGTCGCCGGAACGGTGACGCTGGGCATGTTCTTCTATTTCGCCCTCTACATGCAGACGCTGACGGGTCTCAGCCCGGCCGAAGTCGGCTTCCTGTTCCTGCCGGCGTCGCTGACATCGATGGTCATCTCGATCGTCGCCGGGCGGGTAATTGCCGCAACCGGACGCTACAAATGGATGCCGGTGGTCGCCATGGGTATTGGCGGGTTTCTGATGCTGGGCTTTGTCCTCACCAACCAGCACACGCCGATCTGGGTGCTGGCAACGATGATGGCTGTGTTCGGCATCAGCATGGGCCTGCAGTTCCAGGTGCTGATCGTGGCGATCCAGGCGGCGGCACCGCTGCAGGATATCGGCGCGGTGACCTCGCTGATCACCCAGGCGCGGACGCTCGGTGCATCGCTGGGTCTGGCGCTGAACGGCGCGGTGATGATCTGGGCGCTGAACCGGCAGACGTCAGAGCTTCCCACTGAGGCCGCCGTATTGCTGCCGCAGGGCCTGAATGGATTGACCCCGCACCTCGCATCGAGCCTGCCGGACGCGATCCGTGAGGTGGTGCTCGACCACTACTCCAGTGGCTTCAACGTGATGTTCATCTGGGTGGCGGCGCTCTATTTCGTCGCCATGGGGCTGACGCTGCTGCTCGAGGACAAAGAGATCCCGAAGCGGGCCTGAGCCAAAGCTTGTGTCATGCGCTGGGTTTAGGCATTTGGCGATGATCTGAAATCACCGAGGAGGACAGCCATGATCATCGACACTCATCTGCACCTGATCGACCTGTCGGCGCTGCGCTATCCCTGGCTCAGCCGCGAGCCGGCGCTCAACCGCGATTTCCCGCACGCAGAATATGCGATCCAGGCCCGCCGCGCCGGTATCGAGGCCGCGCTGCATATGGAGGTCGACGTCGATGAAGCCGACATCCAGGCCGAGACCAGCCATGTGAAGGCGCAGTCGCTGGAGAAGGGCAGTCTGTTGCGCGGGGCGATCGCCTCCTGCCGCCCGGAGGAGGCCGGCTTCGCCGCCTATCTCGGGCGCCAGCAAGCCGACCGTTTCGTCAAGGGGTTCCGCCGCGTGCTGCATGTCATGCCGGACGAGCTTTCGGACAGCGCGCTGTTTCGCGAAAACATCAAGCGGCTTGCCGGCACCGGCCTGACCTTCGACCTCGTCGTCCTGCCGCATCAGATTCCAAGGGCGGTTGCGCTCGCCGATCTGGCGCCGGATGTGCAGTTCGTGCTCGACCATTGCGGCGTGCCCGACATCAAGGCCAGTGCGGAACATCCGTGGCGCGAGCATATGACCGAGATCGCGCGGCGTCCCAATGTCATCGGCAAGATCTCCGGTGTCGTCGCCTATGCCGATGCCGGCTCATGGACCGTCGAGACCTTGCGCCCCTATGTCGAGCACACGATCGGCATTTTCGGCTGGGACCGCGTCGTGTGGGGCAGCGACTGGCCGGTGTGCACGCTTGGCGGTGGCCTTGCGACCTGGGTGGCGGCGACGCATGCGTTGATTGCGGGAGCCAGCCCTGAGGAGAGGACGAAATTGCTGTCGGGCAATGCCAAGCGGATGTGGAAGCTGTAGCGCGGCGCGGTCGGACACCGATTGCCTGCAAGCGCGCAGAACGCCATCATAGCGCTACTTCACGCCAATACCTGCCGTCAGGCCGCCATCGATCCTGTAGTCCGCGCCGGTGCAGAAACCGGCCTTCGACGAGCACAGGAAGGCGATGAGTTCCGCCACTTCCTCCGGTTCGCCGATACGGCCGAGCGGATGCGCCGCGCCGAAGCGCTTGTAGGCCTCTTCGACATCGGCATCGCTGCCGCCGTCACCGCGCGCAGCCTTCTCCAGGATCGGCGTGCGGATCGAGCCCGGGCTGACCGAATTGACGCGGATGCCTGATGCCGCGTAGTCGAGCGCCAGCGAGCGCGTCAGCGTGTGGATGGCCCCTTTGGTCGTGGCATAGGCGGCAACGTTCTGCTGGCAGGCAAAGCCCTGCACCGAGGCGACATTGACGATGGCGCCGCCGCCGCGCTTGATCATTTCGGGGATGCCGAAATGCGCGGTCAGGTAGATCGAGCCGACATTGACCGTCATCGTTCGGTTCCAGGTTTCCCAGTCGGTCGTCGTCGCGGTGCCATAGGGATGGACGGCGGCTGAGTTGACGATCACATCCAGGCCGCCGAACCTTGCGACGCCAGCCGCCACCGCGTCGCGCACCTGGTCGGAGACGGACACATCGGTGTCGATGACCAGCACCGCGGCACCAGCACTTTCTAGTTGCGCTTTCATCGCCGCATTGGCGGTGCGGTCGATGCCGCAGGCGATGATTGCGGCGCCACCGGCCGCAAGGCGCTTGGCGGTTGCCAGGCCAATGCCGGTCGTTCCCGTCACCAGGGCGACCTTGCCGTCGAAATCCGTCATTTCTAAAAACTCCTCCATTTTCTATCGACTCCCATCGCGGTCCAACAATAAGTTGCCAACCTCTCGCAGAAGGAAAGCCGAAAATGGAACAATGCTGGCGCTGGTATGGACCCGACGACCCGGTGACGCTCGATCATGTCAAGCAGGCGGGCGCCACCGGCGTGGTCTCGGCGCTCCACCATATCTATGACGGCCGGGCGTGGCCTGAGGCCGAAGTGCTGGAGCGCAAGCGCATTATCCAGGAAGCAGGACTGACCTGGTCGGTCGTCGAGAGCATTCCGGTCCACAATTCCTTCAAGATCGGCGCGCCGGAACGCGAGCGCTATGCCGGCTATTACCGCGATTCGATCCGCGCGCTGGCCAAGGCCGGCATCGCCACGATCTGCTACAATTTCATGCCGGTGGTGGACTGGACCCGCACCGATCTAGCCTACCGTCTGCCGACGACAGGCTACGCCCTGCGTTTTGATGCCGTTGATTTCGCCGCCTACGATCTGTTCGTGCTGAAGCGCAAGAACGGAGCTGACAGCTACACGCCGGCGCGTATTGCGCAGGCGGAAGCGCGGCTGAAGGAATTGCCGCCCGAGAAGATCGACCAGATCGAGCGCAATCTGATCGCCGGCCTGCCGGCTACAGAGCGCAAGTATGACCGCGACAGTTTTCGCGAGGCGCTTGCGGACTATGACGGGATCGGGCCGAAGGAGTTGCGCGACAACCTCGCGTGGTTCCTGCGCGAGATCATTCCGGTGGCGGAAGAGGAGGGGGTGCGCATGTGTATCCACCCCGACGATCCGCCGTTTTCGCTCTACGGCCTGCCGCGCGTCGTTTCGACCGCCGAGGATGCGCGTTTCATTCTCAATGCCGTCGACAGCCAGGCCAATGGGCTGACGTTCTGCACCGGGTCCTACGGCACGCGCGCCGACAACGACATCGTCGCCATGGTCAAGGAATTCGCCGACCGCATCCACTTCGCCCATCTGCGCAACATCACCATCGAGGATGACGGCTCGTTCTACGAGGCCGAGCATCTCGAGGGCGGCACCGACATGGCGCATGTCATCCTGGCGCTGATGCAGGAGGAGGCGCGCCGCCGCAAGGAGGGCCGCGCCGACTGGCAAATCCCGATGCGGCCGGACCATGGCCACCTGCTCGCCGACGATATCGGCAAGACAAGGATCAATCCCGGCTACTCGCTGATCGGCCGCCTGAAGGGCCTGGCCGAATTGCGCGGCATCATGCGGGCCGTGGAAACGTTTGGGCTGGCTTGAAGGGGCAACGAACTGCGTTCAATGCCGACGCCGGCTCAGCGTGCGTCGCTGTAGATCCATGCGGCCGGCGCGGACGCAAGACACCTCCGATTGCCAGCTTGACAGAAAGCTGACAATGTATCATATCCGGAAAAGCTGACTATGTATCATATTATCTAGCGCTAGGAGAAAGACCGGCAAAGCCGGCGTCCCAGGGAGGCAATTTTGGGAGAGGCTATCAGCCAGTGGAGCAATTGGTCGGGCTATGTCACGGCCACGCCGCAGGCTTTTGCCGAACCGCAGAGTCTCGATGAGCTGAGTGGTGCCATTCGCAACGCGCCGGGACCAGTTCGATTCGCTGGCACGGGCCATTCCTTCACGCCTCTGGTTAAGAATGACGGGACGATCCTGTCGCTTGATCGCTTCGAGGGCCTGAGGTCGCACGATCCCGAAAGGCTGACAGCACGGGTCGGCGCCGGCACCAAGATCGGCGCGCTGGCAAAGCTGTTGCACGGCGTCGGCCAGGCGCTGCCGAACATGGGCGACATCGACAAGCAGGCGTTCGGCGGGGCGCTGGGCACCGCCACCCACGGCTCGGGCATCACGCTCGGCGCTTACCATACCCAGCTCGAGGCGATGCAGATCGTCGACGGGCGTGGCGCCGTGAAAGAGTTCGACCGTGCCAAGAGCCCCGACATGATCGAAGCCATGGGCGCTTCGCTCGGCGCTTTCGGCGCCGTCACCGAAGTGACGATCCGCAACGTGGCGAGTTACCGGATGCGGCACCGCCGCTGGACGGCGCCGATTGCCGATGTGCTTGCGCAATTCGAAAGCACCATGACGGCGCATCGTTCGGCCGAGTTCTACTATGTGCCGTTTTCCGGCCAGGCGCTGCTGATTGCCAGCGACATCACCGAGGCGCCGGCGACGGTGCGTCCGCCGACGGAAGACGACGATGCGGTGACGACGCTGAGAAAACTGCGCGACTATCTCAGCTGGCTCCCTTGGCTGCGCCGCCGTCTCATCGGCTCGGCCTTCGCCAAGGTGCCGGCCGAGGATTATGTCGAGGAGTGGCTGAAGGTCTTCACCTCCGAGCGCAACGTCAAGTTCAACGAGATGGAATACCACCTGCCGTTCGAGGAAGGGGCGCCCGCACTCAGCGAAATCATTGCGCTGCTCGAGACGCGGTTTCCAGAGGTCTATTTTCCGATGGAGGTGCGCGTCGTCGCGCCCGACAATGTCTGGCTCAGCCCCTTCTACAAGCGCCCAACCTGTTCCATCGCCATCCATCACGGCGTCGAGCGCGATCCGATGGCGTTCTTCAACGCCGCCGAGCCGATCTTCAGGAAGCGCGGCGGCCGCCCGCATTGGGGCAAGATGCACAGCCTGACATCAAGGGAATTGAGCGCGCTCTATCCGCGCTGGAACGATGCGATGGCGGTCCGCCGCGAGATGGACCCGGACAACCGCTTCGTGTCGCCCTATATTGCCAGGCTGCTCGGCGTCGCGGCATGAGCTTGACCGACACCTATTTCGCGGAAATGTCGGGCGCGCTCAGGGCAGCCGGGATCTTTCAGCCTTGCCTGGTGCTCGATCTCGACCGGCTCGATCACAACATCGCTGCGATCAAGGCGAAGTTCGCCACGGGCCTCGATCTGCGCCTCGTCGACAAGTCGCTGCCATGCCTGCCGCTGATCGACCATATCCGCGCTGCGTTTGCGACCGACAGGCTGATGACCTTTCATCTGCCGATCAGCGCCGAGATGCTGAAAGTGTTTCCCCAAGTCGATCTCCTGTTGGGCAAGCCGATGCCGGTTGCCGGCGCCAGGCACGCGCTGACGAAGGGCGTTCTCGCCGGGCTCGGCGAAGCTACGTCGCGCATCGTCTGGCTGATCGATACCGAGGAGCGGCTGGCCGCCTATGGCTCGCTTGCCGCCGAGCTCGACCGCGAGCTGCGCGTCTGCTTCGAGGTCGATGTCGGCCTTCATCGCGGCGGTATCAGCGATCCCGACTCACTGGCCCGGGCAGTTTCCGCGTTGGCGAATTACCCGCGGCTGAAATGCGAAGGCGTCATGGCCTACGAGGCGCATATCGGCCATATCCCCAAACTGCTGGGAGGACCGGCCAAGGCGCGCGTCAAGGCGATCAGCCTGTTTCGCCAGTATGTCGCTTGCCTTGCCGCCGACCAGCGCAAGATCCTCAATCTTGGCGGCAGCAGCACCGCATTGCTCTATGACAGCTGGGTCGGCGCCAATGAATTGTCCATCGGATCGGCTTTTATGCTGCCGACCGATTTCGATGTGCCGAGCCTCAGCCAATTGCGGCCTGCCGCATTCATCGCGACGCCGATCCTGAAGGTGGTCGATGTCCAGGTGCCGGGCCTCGACCAGCGCTCCTGGCTGCTGCAGAAGCTCGGGCTGTTGCCGCGGCGCGGCTGTTTTCTCTATGGCGGAAAATGGATGGCGAAGCCCGTCCATCCCGTGGGGATGAAGACCGACAAGACGTTCGGCTTTTCGACCAATCAGCAATTCATGGCGCTGCCCGACAACGTCAATGTCGGGCCTGACGACTACGCCTTCCTGCGTCCGACCCAGAGCGAATTCGTGCTACAGCAGTTCGGTTCGATCCAGGTCTATTCCGGCGGGAAATTCGTCGAGCAATGGGCCGCACTGCCGTTTTCGTAGAGCAATTCCAGGAAAAGTGTGAAGCGGTTCCGTCCGGAGTTGCGTCAAACAAAGAGACCGAAGTGGAGGAGGATAGGATGGTCGCCAAGGCAGTCAAAACTCAGCCCGTGCAGCCTGAATGGGCAGCCGAACTCGACCTCGCCCTCACCGATCTCGACGCCAGGAAGGACGACTGGGCGCAGACCTCGAATGGCGAGCGGATCGCCTTGCTGCGGCAGGTCAAGGATCACATCCGCGAGGTCGCCGAGGCGTGGGTCAAAACCGCGACGCGCAAGAAGGGCATCCCGACCGGCTCGCCGCTGGAAGGCGAAGAATGGCTGGCTGGCCCGGCGGCGCTGATGGATGGCTGCAACCAGTTCATCCACACGCTCAGCCTGATGGAGGGCAAGAAGTTTCTCGACAGACTGCCGGTCCGCACCTTGCCTAGCGGACAGGTGGCGGTAACGGTGGTTCCGAATTCGCTCTGGGACAAGGTGTTGTTCACCGGGCTGAAGGCCGAGATCTGGATGCAGCCCGGCGTGACCAAGGCGAACCTCGCCGCAAACACCGCATCGGCCTATGACGCGCCGCGCACCAGCCGCAAGGGCAAGATCGGCCTCGTGCTCGGCGCCGGCAACGTCGCCTCGATCGCGCCGCTCGACTGCCTGCACAAGCTGCTCGTCGAACATCAGGTCGTCCTGCTCAAGATGAACCCGGTCAATGATTACCTCGTTGATTTCCTGCGGCCGGCGCTGCGGCCGCTGATCGAATTCGGTGCGCTGCGCATCGTGCGCGGCAGCGCCGATGTCGGCGCGTATCTGTGCAACCACGATCTCGTCGACGACATCCACATCACCGGTGCCGCCGCCTCGCATGACGCGATCGTCTGGGGGCCTGGCGAGGAGGGCCGCAAGAACAAGGCGGCGGGCACGCCGCGCAACAGCCGGCGTATCACCTCGGAGCTTGGCGGCGTGGCACCCACCATCGTGGTGCCCGGTCCGTGGTCGGATGCCGATATCACCTACCACGCCGAACTGATCGCTACCCAAAAGCTCAACAATTCCGGTTTCAACTGCATCGCCTGCCAAATGCTCGTGTTGCCCGAAGGCTGGGGCAAATCCGATGCGCTTTTGGCAGCACTCGAAAAGGTGATGCAGAAAGCCCCGTCGCGCCCGGCCTATTATCCCGGCGCGACCGAGCGCCTCGCCGCCTTCGAGGCGCACGCCGACACGGCACAAAAATTCGAGCGGCCTGGCGGGCCCGCCTGCGTTGTGGTGCCGTTCCGGCCGGGCACGGACGCCTATCTCGAAAATGCCGAGGTGTTCGCGCCGGCGCTCAGCGTCATGCGGCTGCCGGCGGGCAATGCGGAATCCTATCTGCGCGCCGCTGCCGCCTACGCCAATGAAAAGCTGCACGGCACGCTTGCCGCCAACATCCTCATCCATCCCAGGACGATCGCCGAGATCGGCCGGCAGCGCTTCGAGGAAATCATTGCCGAACTGCGCTATGGCGGCATCGGCATCAATTCCTGGAGCGGCGTTCTGTTCGCGCTGCTGCGCCCGACCTGGGGTGCTTTCCCTGGCCACACGCTCGACGATGTGCAGAGCGGCATCGGCGTCGTCCACAACACCTATTTGTTCGACAGACCGGAGCGCAGCGTGCTCGAAGCGCCGTTCCGCATCATGCCGAAGCCGGCCTGGTTCCTGACCCACAAAAGGGCACACATGGTCGGCCGCCTGATCACCGAGTTCAACTACCGGCCGAGCTTCCTGAAGCTGCCGCGCATCATCTGGAACGCGCTGCGCGGCTAGCAACGAGCATCCGATGTCAAAAACAACAAGCCGGGACAGGAGTTACGACAATGGCTGACACGGATGCAATCATCGTCGGCGGCGGGCTGGCCGGCCTGGCCGCAGCCGCGGAACTCGGCGATGCCGGAAAGCGCGTGATCATCGTCGAGCAAGAGGGTGGCGGTTTTCTCGGCGGCCAGGCATTCTGGTCGCTCGGCGGCCTGTTTTTGGTCAACACGCCCGAGCAGCGCCGCCTGCGCATCAAGGACAGCCGCGACCTCGCCTGGCAGGATTGGCTGGGTTCTGCCCAGTTCGACCGGCCCGAGGACCATTGGCCAAGGAAAGTGGCGGAAGCCTATGTCGATTTCGCCGCCGGCGAGATGCGGCCGTGGCTCTACGCCATGGGCATGCGCTGGTGGCCGGTGGTCGGCTGGGCCGAGCGCGGCGGCGCGCTGGCCAATGGCCACGGCAATTCAGTGCCGCGCTTCCACCTGACATGGGGCACTGGGCCGGGCGTGGTCGCGCCGTTCGAAAGGCGCGTGCGCGAGCACGTCGCCAAAGGGCTGATCACTTTGAAATTCCGTCATCAGGTCAGCCGGCTGATCAAGACCAACGGCGCGGTCACCGGCGTCGCGGGCGAAATCCTGGAGGCATCCGATGTCGAGCGCGGCAAGCAGTCGAGCCGCACGGCCGTCGGCGATTTCGACCTTTCGGCCGGTGTCGTGATCGTCACCTCGGGCGGCATCGGCGGCAATCATGAGTTGGTTCGCAAGGTTTGGCCGGTCGGGCGGCTGGGGCCAGCGCCGAAGCGTATGGTTGCCGGCGTGCCGCACCATGTCGACGGCCGCATGGTGGCGATCACCCAGGACGCCGGCGGGGCCGTCATCAACGCCGACCGCATGTGGCACTATGTCGAGGGGATCAAGAACTGGAATCCGATCTGGCCGAACCACGGCATCCGCATCCTGTCGGCGCCGTCGCCGCTATGGTTCGATGCTCTGGGACAACGCATGGAGGCGCCGTTCTTCCCGAGCTTCGATTCGCTCGGCACCTTGAAGCGTATCCTGTCGACGGGACACGATTATTCCTGGTTCGTGCTGAGCAAGACGATCGCTTCGAAGGAGTTCGTGCTGTCGGGTTCGGAGCAAAACCTAGACTTTACGGCCAAGGATTGGCGGGCCGTGCTGAAGAACCGGCGCGGCGGCAAGGCGCCACCATCGGTGGCAGCGTTCCTGGAAAAGGGCGAGGACTTCGTCGTCCGCGACAACCTGGCCGACTTGGTCGCCGGCATGAACGCGCTGTCAGGCGACAATCTGCTCGACTACGACCGGCTCAAGGCGCAGATCGTGGCGCGCGATCGCGAGGTCGACCATGCCTATACCAAGGATGCGCAGGTCACAGCCGTCCGCGGCGCCCGCAACTACATTGGCGACAAGATCTTCCGGGTGACCAAGCCACACAAGATACTCGATCCCAGGCACGGGCCGCTGATCGCGGTGCGCCTCAACATCCTGACGCGCAAAACGCTTGGCGGCCTGCACACCAATCTCAATTCGCAGGTTCTCGACGGCAATGGCGAACCCATTGCCGGGCTCTATGCGGCAGGCGAGGTGGCCGGCGGCGGTGGCGGCGGCTATCACGGCTACAATGCGCTGGAAGGGACATTTCTCGGCAGCTGCATCTTCTCCGGCAGGAACGCAGGCCGGCACGCCGCGGGCAGGTGACGCGGCTGGCGGGCCAAGAAAAGGTCGATGAGAACAGGACATCCGCCATGTTCCATGGATAGCGACTGCTTTCGATCGTTTGCGGCAACCCAGGCGGTCAGCGAGTTGCGGCTTGCCGGCGCCGACGGTTCCCATGCGCTGGTGCTCGGCGCTGCGGCCCATCAGAGGCCTGCGTTACGCTGGCGCCACCGCGAAATCGAACCCGAGGTCCTGAAGGCCTGGCCGCAAGGTCGGCCGAGCTACCACTCGGCGAAGGAGCCGTCCTTGTGACGCCAGACCGGGTTGCGCCAGCGGTGGCCTTCCTTGGCGCGTTCCTTGACGTAGTCCTCGTCGATTTCGACGCCGAGGCCGGGACCATCGGGGATTGCGACATAGCCATCCTCGTAGCGGAAGACGTCCTTGTTGGCGGCATAGTCGAGCAAATCGTTTGCGGCGTTGTAGTGGATGCCGAGGCTCTGTTCCTGGATGAAGCAGTTGTAGCTGACGGCATCGAGCTGCAGGCAGGCGGCGAGCGCGATCGGGCCGAGCGGGCAGTGGGGCGCCACCGCAATGTCATAGGCCTCGGCCATCGCCGCGATCTTGCGGCATTCGGTGATGCCGCCGGCATGCGACAGGTCTGGTTGGATGATGTCGACGGCGCCTTGTTCGAACACCGATTTGAAATCCCAGCGGCTGTAGAGCCTCTCGCCGAGTGCGATCGGCGTCGAGCCGAGGGCGGCGATCTCCTTCAGCGCCTCGCGATTTTCGCTCAGCACCGGCTCCTCGATGAACATCAGCCGGTAGGGTTCCAACTCCTTGACCAGCATGCGCGCCATCGGCCGGTGGACGCGGCCGTGGAAATCGACGGCGATGCCAATGTTGGACCCAACGGCCTCGCGCACCATGGCGACTCGTTCGACAGCCGCATCTATTCTGTCATGGCTGTCGACGATCTGCAGTTCCTCGGTGCCATTCATCTTCAGCGCCTGAAAACCGCGCGCCACCACTTCCCTGGCGCCATCAGCCACTTCCGCCGGCCGGTCGCCGCCGATCCAGGAATAGACCTTGATGCTGTCGCGCAGCTTGCCGCCGAGCAGTTCGTGCACAGGCACGCCGAGCGCCTTGCCCTTGATGTCCCACAGCGCCTGGTCGATGCCGGCAATGGCGCTCATCAGGATCGGCCCGCCGCGGTAGAAGCCGCCGCGATGCATCACCGTCCAATGGTCCTCGATCAGGCGCGGGTCCTTGCCGATCAGATAATCGCCAAGTTCCTTGACCGCTGCCTCGACCGTCAGCGCACGGCCTTCGACCACAGGCTCGCCCCAGCCGGTAACGCCGGCATCAGTCTCGATCTTCAGGAACAGCCAGCGCGGCGGGACGATGTAGGTGGTGAGCGAGATGATTTTCATGCTGGTCTCAGTTGTTCTTGAGTTTCTTGGCGCTGACCAGGTCGCGCGCCGCAAGGTCGAGGATCCGGCCTGCCGCCGCACGCGCCGCCGCGGCATCGCGCATGCGCAGCGCCTCGACCACCTCACGGTGCGCCGCCACCGCTTCCATGCGCCGGGCGAGCGAAATGGTCGCAGTTGCTTCGAGCGAGAATTTCAGCCCGGTGTCGATAAGATTGCCGATCTGGCGGAAGATCGGGTTGTGGCTCGCGGCATAGACGATCTGGTGGAAAGTGATGTCCGAGCGCGAGAAGGCGGCGAGATCCTCGCCGGCATTGGCCATGCCGCGCCAGGCGGCTTCGAGATCGGCGATCTCCTGCAGCGTCGCACGAGTCGCCGCCAGTTCAGCTACCAGCGGCTCGATGGCGCGGCGCGTCTCGAGGATGGCGTCGAACAATTTGTCGTCCAGTGCATGCGGCGCGTGCCAGGCCAGCACCTGCGGGTCGATGATGTTCCAGTTGTCCTGTTCACATACAACCGTGCCGATGCGGGGCCGCGACAGCACCAGCCCCTTGGCGGCCAGCACCTTCAAGGCCTCGCGGATGACGGTGCGGCTGACGCCATATTCGACGCCGAGTTCGTTTTCGGTCGGCAGGGACGAGCCGGCGGGATAGCGTCCGGAAAAGATGTCTGAGGCAAGCGCCTTGGTCACATCGGGCATGACGCGCGGGCGGCGGGTGTCGCCTGATGCCTTCTTCGAAGTGTCGGTCACCTCAGCCCTCCTCCAAGGCGGCGAAACCACTGATCTCGCGTCCCCGGCCTTACCGGATGCGGATGATTTGCGCCAGCGATCCCTGGTCAGAGCATGTAGCTCAATTATCATACCAGATCAATTGACGAGTATGATAAAAAGAATTAGAGACTCTGCATCCGGGCTGAGCGCCCGGCCATCGCTGGGAGGTAATCATGCGACTTCTGAAGACCGCGCTCGTCGCGGGCGCCCTTGCCGTGCTGTCCGTCACGACCATCGCTGCATATGCTCAGGACACCAAGATAGGTTTTATCGTCAAACAGCCCGAGGAGCCGTGGTTCCAGGACGAATGGAAGTTCGCCGACCAGGCCGCCAAGGAGAAGGGTTTTACCCTGGTCAAGATCGGCGCCGAGGACGGTGAGAAGCTGATGTCGGCGATCGACAATCTCGGCGCGCAGGGCGCGCAAGGCTTCATCGTCTGCACGCCTGATGTGAAGCTCGGCCCCGGCATCGTCGCCAAGGCCGCCGCCAACAATCTCAAGCTGATGACGGTTGATGACCGTCTGGTCGGCGCAGACGGGAAGGCGCTGGAAGACGTGCCGCATATGGGCATTTCGGCGACCAAGATCGGCGAGGCCGTCGGCCAGGCGATCGTCGACGAAATGAAGGCGCGCGGCTGGAAGGCCGACGAGGTTGGCGCCATCCGCGTCTCCTATGATCAGTTGCCGACCGCCGTCGACCGGGTCGAAGGCGCCATTTCGGTGCTCAAGGCCAACGGCTTCAAGGCCGAAAACATCTTTGACGCGCCGCAGGCCAAGACCGATACCGAGGCTGCGCTCAATGCGGCGACGGTGGTACTCAACGCCCATGCCGACATCAAGAAGTGGGTCTCCTTCGGCCTCAACGACGAAGCCGTTCTCGGCGCCGTGCGCGCTTCCGAAAGCGTCGGCATCCCGGCCGAAAACGTGATCGGCGTCGGCATTGGCGGCGCGGATTCGGCGATCAACGAGTTCAAGAAGCCGACCGCCACCGGCTTCGTCGGCACGGTGATCATCTCGCCGAAGCGTCACGGCTACGAGACTGCGCTCAACATGTATGACTGGGTCGCCAACAACAAGGAACCCGAGAAGCTCATCCTGACCGCCGGTGCGCTGGCCAAGCGCGACGACTACCAGACGGTCCGCAAGGGTCTCGGCATCGAATAATCCTCCCTGTACAAACAGGCGGCGGCTCACAGTCGCCGCCTGTTTGGCATGGCAAAAGGATAGGCGCCCCATGTCCTTTCTCGACTTCTCGGAAATCACCAAGACCTATCCGGGCGTCAAGGCGCTGTCCGGCGTCTCGTTCAGCGTCGACAAGGGCGCCGTGCATGGCTTGATGGGCGAGAACGGCGCCGGCAAATCCACGCTGATCAAGATCCTGTCGGGCGACCAGCATGCCGATGACGGCGAGATCCTCATCGACGGCAAGATGCAAGCCTATGCAACGACGCGAGATGCCTTCGACAATGGCGTCATCGTCATCCACCAGGAGCTACAGCTGGTTCCTGAGCTCACTGTTGCCGAAAACCTCAGCCTTGGCCGCTTCCCCACCAACGCCGGCATCATCGCCCGCGCCAGAATGCTGGAAGACGTCGGCGCCAAGCTGAAATCGGCGGGCATCGACATCGATATCAGCCGCAAGGTCAAGACGCTGTCCATCGGCGAACGGCAGATGGTCGAGATCGCCAAGGCGATCATGCTCGACGCGCGCGTCATCGCTCTGGATGAGCCGACCTCGTCATTGTCGTCGCGCGAAAGCGAAATTCTGTTTGCCCTGATCGACCGCCTGCGCGGCGAGGGCAAGGTCATCATCTATGTCTCGCACCGGCTGGACGAAGTGTTCCGCCTCTGCGACAGCCTGACCGTGCTGCGCGACGGCAAGCTCGCGGCGCACCATGCGTCACTGAAAGACGTCACGCGCGATCAGGTCGTCGCCGAAATGGTTGGCCGCGAAATCTCCGACATCTGGGGGTTTCGCCCACGCCCGGCTGGCGATGTCCGGCTGAAGGTCGACGCTGTTTGCGGAGTAAAACTGACGACGCCCGCCAGCTTCGAGGCGAGGGCGGGCGAGATCGTCGGCTTCTTCGGTCTGATCGGCGCGGGCCGCTCCGAACTGATGCGGCTGGTGTTCGGCGCCGACCCGCGCTCAGGCGGCACCATTACCGTTGATGGCAAGGTCGTTCATGCCACCGATCCGCATGACGCGATCCGCGCCGGCATCGTTTTGTGCTCGGAAGACCGCAAGCATGACGGCATCATCCAGGGCCGCTCGATCGAGGAGAACATCAACATCTCGTCGCGGCGTCATCACACGCGCTTCGGAATCCTGAACCGCGCCAGCGAGATCGCCACCGCCGAGACCTTCATCAAGAAGCTCAAGGTGCGCACGCCGTCGCGCAAGCAGGACATCATCAACCTCTCCGGCGGCAACCAGCAGAAGGTCATTCTCGGCCGCTGGCTGTCGGAGCAGGGCGTGCGCGTGCTTATCGTCGACGAGCCGACACGCGGTATCGACGTCGGCGCCAAAGCGGAAATCTACGAACTGCTCTACCAGCTTGCCGAAGACGGCATGGCGATCGTCGTCGTCTCGTCCGAATTGCCGGAAGTGATGGGCATTTGCGACCGCATCCTGGTGATGTGCGGCGGGCGGGTCAGCGCCGAACTCGCGCGCGACCAGTTCGCCGAAAAAGCGATCCTGGCCGCCGCTCTTCCCGATCAGAAAACCCCCGACGCGATCGCATCCTGAGGATCTTTGCCATGACCGATCAGTTGAAGAAGATCCTGCTCGGCGAACAGGGCCTCGTCGTGATCTTCATCGTCGCCTTCGCGCTGGTGTCGCTGCTGGTGCCGAATTTTCTGACTGACCGCAACATGCTCGGCCTGCTGCAGTCGGTGGTCACCGTCGGCATTGTCGCCTGCACCATGATGTTCTGCCTTGCCGCGCGCGACTTCGACCTCTCGGTCGGCTCCATCGTCGCCTTTGCCGGCATGGTCGCGGTAATGGCGTCGAACTATACCGGTTCGATCCTGCTCGGGCTTCTCGCGGCAATCGCCTGCGGCGCCTTCGTCGGCTTCATCAATGGCGTCGTCATCGCCAAATTCCGCATCAACGCACTGATCACGACGCTTGCCACCATGCAGATCGTGCGCGGCCTTGCGCTGATCGCATCGGACGGCCGCGCCGTCGGCATCAACAGCCCGGATTTCTACCAACTGGCGCTGTCGAAGCTGTTCGGCATTCCGACGCCGGTCTGGGTCCTGGCCGTGCTGTTCTGCATCTTCGGTTTTGTCCTCAATCGTACCGTCTTCGGCAAGAACACGCTGGCCATCGGCGGCAACCCGGAGGCCTCGCGCCTGGCCGGCGTCAATGTCGACTGGACGCGCATCTGGATCTTTGCTCTGCAAGGCGTGGTCTGCGGCATCGCCGGCATCCTTTTGGCCTCGCGCATCACGTCGGGCCAGCCCAATGCGGCGGTCGGGCTTGAACTCTCGGTCATCTCGGCCTGCGTGCTCGGCGGCGTCTCGCTTGCCGGCGGCCGCGCCACCATGTCGGGCGTCATCGTCGGCGTGCTGATCATGGGCATTGCCGAAAACGCCATGAACCTGCTCAACATCCCAGCCTTCTACCAGTACATTGTGCGCGGCGTGATCCTGCTGCTTGCCGTTTTGCTCGACAATCTGCGTTCGTCGGCACTGGGCCGGCGCTGACCATCTTGCAGTGGAGTGACAGCCATGGCTGAGCGCCTGTCCGGCAAACGCATCTTCCTCACCGGCGCCGCGCAAGGCATCGGGCTTGCCATCGCCGGGGCCTGCCTGGCCGAAGGGGCAAAACTGTTCCTGGTCGATCGCGACGGCGCGCTGCTGGACAAAACGGTCGCCGGCCTTGCCGCACCGCAGGGCCATGTCGGACATACCGCAGCCGACATCAGCGACGGGGCCGCGATTGCCGCTGCCGTCAGCCGGGCGACCGACGCGATCGGGCCGATCAACGCGCTGATCAACAATGCGGGGATGAATGTGTTCTCGACGCCGCTCGAGGCGACCGAGGAGGAGTGGAACCGCAATTTCGACGTCAACGTCAAGGGCGCCTGGAATTGCAGCAAGGCGGTGCTGCCAGGAATGATCGCAAATGGTGGTGGCGCGATCCTCAACATCGCCTCGACGCACAGCTTCACCATCATCCCTCATACCTTCCCTTATCCCGTGGCCAAGCACGCGCTGCTTGGGCTGACCAAATCGCTGGCGCTGGAATATGCCGGGCAGGGCGTGCGCGTGAACGCGCTGGCGCCCGGTTATGTCGAGACGCAGAAGGCAGCCGACTATTGGAACAGTTTTGCCGATCCGGTTGCGGCGCGCGCCAGGACGCTGGCGCTGCATCCCGGCGGCCGCATCGCCTCGGCGCGCGAGATCGCGCTGGCCGCTGTGTTCATGATTTCTGAGGAGTGCCCGTTCATGAACGCGGCGACCCTCGTCGTCGATGGCGGGCTCAGCCAGCTACAGCATCCCGCCTGAACGCTAGAGAGGCTCTATTTCTACCGCATCGACCGCCGGCCTAATGGAGCAAGCAGTCGCGATCAGAAACGCTCGCGATAGGCGCGCGGATTGGTGCCCAGCACGCGCAGAAAGCCGCGCCGCATGGTTTCTTCCGAGCCGAAACCGCAGCGGCGGGCCGTCTGGTTGACGGGCTGGCCCCGCTCCAGCATCCGCCGCGCCGCCTCGATCCGGATCTCCTCGATCGCGCGGGCAGGTGTCCGGCCGGTGGCCTCGCGATAGCGCCGCGAGAAGCTGCGCGGGCTCATATTGGCGTGGTCGGCCAACTGCGTGAGCGACAGGTCACCGGCCAGATTTTCGAGGATCCAGCCATGCAGCCGGTCGAAGCGCCCGTCGCCTTGCTGCAGCTTGAGGGTCTGGCTGAATTGCGCCTGGCCACCGGGACGTTTCAGGAAGACCACCAACTCGCGCGCCACGCCGAGCGCCGTGTGCCTGCCAAGGTCGGCCTCGACGAGGGAGAGGGCGAGATCGATCCCCGCCGTTACGCCGGCGGATGTCCAGACATTGCCGTCGCGGATGAAGATCGGATCGGGTTCGAGCCGGACCGCGGGAAAGCGCCGGGCGAACTCCGCGCAGCGTCCCCAATGGGTCACCGCGCGGCGGCCGTCGAGCAGGCCAGCCGTCGCCAGCAGCATGGCGCCGCTGCAGACGGAAGCGGTTCGGGTGGCATCGCGCGAGCGACCGGCGATCCACTGGACCAGCACGGGATCGTCGCAGGCCGCGTTGACGCCCCATCCTCCGGGGACAAGCAGCGTGTCGATCTTACCTCCGTGGGTTGGCAGCACTGCTGCCTCCAGCACGAGACCGGCCGATGTCCGGATGCGCGGTGAGGCGGCGACGACCACGACCTCGTAAGGAGCCGGTTCGCCGGCCTGCCTTTTGAAATCATTGGCGCTGGCAAAGACCTGCAGCGGTCCGCTGACGTCGAGGAGCTGGATGTCGGGATAGGCAAGTACTTCGATACGGCGCATTGGTTTGGCCCGAAGCGAGGGATGAATGGCAATCGTGCCAAACCATGATGCCGTAGATTGCCGGAAGTCAACCCACGGAGATTTCCATGCCCCTTCGTTTCGGCATCCTCGTATTCCCCGACGTCCAACAACTCGACCTCACCGGCCCATACGAAGTCCTGGCATCGGCCAAGGATGCCGAGGTGGAACTGATCTGGAAGGATCGCAACCCGGTGACGTCATCGACGCGCCTCTCGCTGACGCCAACCGCGACCTTTGACGATTGCCGGCCCCTCGACGTGCTGTGCATTCCTGGCGGGGGCGGGGTCAACGCGCTGCTGGAGGACCAGACAGTCCTCGATTTCGTGTGGGAGCGCGCGGGGCAGGTGCGCTACATCACCTCCGTTTGCAGCGGTGCCCTGGTGCTTGGGGCGGCCGGACTGCTGAGGGGCAAGCGCGCGACCACGCACTGGTATGCGCATGATTTCCTTGAGGAGTTCGGAGCGATCCCGGTCGACGAGCGTATCGTCGAAGACGGCAAGCTCATCACCGCCGGCGGCGTCACTTCGGGGATCGACTTCGGCCTGGCGCTGGTTGCGAGGCTGCTTGGACAGGAGGAGGCCGAGATCGTGCAGCTCTCGCTCGAATACGCCCCGGCTCCTCCCTTTCGGTCCGGCACGCCCGCCGAGGCGTCGCCTGCGGTGCTGGCGCAGGCAAAAAAGCGCCTCTCTGGTTCGAGGCGGGTTCGCGAGGCAATCTTCGCTCGCTGGCGCGAGGCTCGCGCCGCCGCTGCGCCGGCGCGCATCCACGGCTGAAGCAGCAAGGCCGAAGGTGCATCCCCTGGCCCTTCGGCCTTGCTGCGTTTCCACTGTTGACAGGTCCCTTCGTCTGTGCAGAAATTGGTTGGACCATTGAACCACTTCGGTAATAGCCCCGGTGACCCAATTCAGCCTTCCGCCGATCCAGACGACGGCCCGCGACGACGCGGTGCTGAAGGCGTTGGCCGGCTTCGTCATGCGCGAGAAGCTGGAACCCGGTGAGAGGCTGCCGACCGAACGCATCCTCGCTGAGCGTCTGAAGGTCAGCCGCAATACGGTGCGCGAGGCGCTGACGCGCTGGGAAGGGCTTGGCCTGGTCGAGCGCCGGCAGGGCTCGGGCACCTATCTCAAGGCCGCCGTCTCGCTCGACATGCTGCACATGCCGCTGACGCTTGCCGGCGGCAATGATTTCACCGGCCTGATGCGCACGCTGGAAATCCGCCGCGCGCTGGAAGCGGAAGCCGCCGCCCTTTGCGCCATTCGTGCCGACAGGGACGACCTCGCCGAGATCGAGCGCAAGCTCGACATCATGGAGGAAGAGTTTCTCAGCCGCGCCGGCATGTCGTCGGAAGAGGACTGGGAATTCCATCAGGCGATCTACCGCGCCTGCGGCAATCCGCTGTTCGAGCAGATTATCGCCGCCATGCACGAACTGTTCCACCGCTTCTGGGAACATCCGCTCGGCGTGCGCGATTTCGGCCACGCAAGCTTTCCCTACCACCGCACCATGTTCGACTGCATCGCCGCGCACGATCCGGAAGGCGCCCGGGCCGAAGCGCTGAAACTGATCGCCACGGTCGAGGACGATTTGAAGCGCGGCGCCGCCAACCTCAAACTTTCGGTCCGCACATGAACGAGCACAGCTTCGACCCAGGCATTTCCGGCAGCGACTATCTCGCCGAGGCGGCGACGCTTCTGGCGCATGACGACCCGTTCCCCGGCAATGCGGTGGTGCCGCCGATCTACCAGACCTCGCTGTTCACCTTCGCCAGCTATGCCGACATGGCCGATACCTTTGCCGGGCGCAGGAAGCAGCCGATCTATTCGCGCGGCGACAACCCGACAGTGATGGAATTCGAGTCACGCGTCGCGGCGCTTGAAGGTGCTGAAGCCGCACGTGGTTTTTCGAGCGGCATGGCTGCGATCAGCGCGACGTTGCTGGCTTTCGTCGGCGCAGGCGAACGCATCCTTGCGGTACGCAACTGCTATGGCGACGCCTACCGACTGTTCGAGCGGTTGTTCCCGCGCCTGCATATCAAGGTCGACTATGTCGACGGCTCCGATCCGGATGCGGTGGCCGCGGCACTTCCCGGTGCGAAACTGCTCTATCTGGAAAGCCCGACCTCGATGATGTTCGAGCTGCAGGATCTCGAGCATCTGACGCGGCTGGCGAAAGAGCAGGGCATCGTCACCACCATCGACAATTCCTGGGCCACGCCGGTGTTCCAGAAGCCGATCCTGCACGGCGTCGATCTGGTGCTGCATTCCGCCTCGAAATATCTCGGCGGTCACAGCGACACCGTCGCCGGCGTGGTGGCTGGCTCGGCCGCTCACATCAAGCATATCAACGACCAGACCTATTCGCAGCTCGGCGCAAAGCTGTCGCCCTTCGAGGGCTGGCTGCTGTTGCGCGGCCTGCGCACGCTGCCGCTGAGACTGCCGCATCACATGAAGAGCGGGCTCATCATCGCCGAGCGCTTGAAGGCGCATGACAAGGTCGAGCGGGTCAATCATCCCGCCTATTCCAACCATCCCGGCAAGAAGACGCTTGCCGGCTATGCCGGGCTGTTCTCCTTCGAGGTGACGGAGGATGTCGACATTCCCGCTTTCGTCGATGCGCTGAAATTTTTCCGCATCGGCGTCAGCTGGGGCGGTCATGAAAGCCTCGTCGTGCCGGCAAAGGCCTCGCTCGAGCAGACACCGGGTCTCAATTCGATGGCGCGCTTCGGCGTCAGCCCCCGAACCATCCGCTTCAATGTCGGATTGGAAAGCGTCGAAGACCTCTGGGCCGACATCGGCCAGGCCTTCGACAAAGCAAAAAAATGACTGGGTTCAAAATGGGAGTTCTGAACATGAAACGACTGAGCATCATGCTTGCCACCGCTGCCGGCCTGGCGATGTCCGCCAGTGGCGCATTGGCCGACACCACCCTCAAGCTGGTCGAGGTCATCACCAGCCCGCAGCGCACCGAATTCCTGAAGAAGCAGATCGCCGAGTTCGAGGCCGCCAATGCCGGCGTCAAGGTCGAGGTGGTCTCGTTGCCTTGGGGTCAGGCCTTCGAGAAATTCCTCACCATGGTGCAGGCCGGCGATACGCCCGACATCGTCGAGATGCCGGAGCGCTGGATGGGCCTGTACGCCACCAACGGCCAGCTCGAGGATCTCGGCCCTTACATGGCCAAATGGGACGACGCCAAGACGCTGGGCGACCGCGCCAAGCAATTCGGCTCGACCGTCAACAACACCCAGTTCATGATCCCGTACGGCTACTATGTGAATGCGCTGTTCTGGAACAAGAAGCTGTTCAAGGAGGCCGGTCTCGACGGCCCGCCGGCGACGCTCGACGACTTCATCGCCGACTCCAAGAAGATCTCCGCCATTCCGGGCAAGTACGGCTACTGCCTGCGCGGTGGCCCGGGCGCCTTCAACGGCATGCACATGTTCATGAACATCGCCGCCGGCAAGGGCGGCTACTTCAACGAGGACGGCACCTCGACCATCAACGAGGAGGGCTCGGTCAAGGGCCTGCAGATGCTGGCCGACATGTACAAGGACGGGCTGGCGCCCAAGGATGCGGTGAGCTGGGGCTTTAACGAGACCGTCACCGGCTTCTATTCCGGCACCTGCGCCATGCTCAACCAGGATCCGGATGCGCTGATCGGCATTGCCGACAAGATGAGTGCCGACGATTTTGCCGTGGCGCCGCTGCCTGTGGGGCCAAGCGGCAAATCCTATCCGACGCTGGGCTATGCCGGCTGGGCGATGTTCGCCAATTCGCAGCACAAGGACGATGCCTGGAAGCTGATGGCGACGCTGTTGTCGCCCAAGGACAATCTCGAATGGGCCAAGGAAGTCGGCGTCGTGCCGATCCACAATGGCGCCGACCAGGATGCCCACTTCAAGACCGAGCAGTTCAAAGGCTGGTTCACCGAACTCAGCGACACTTCCAAATATGAAATGGTGACGCCGCCGACACATCTGGAGAACCTCGGCAATTTCGTCGACCAGGTGGCGATCAAGAATTTCCAGGAAGTGCTGCTCGGCCAGAAGTCGGCCAAGGACGTTGCCGATCAATGGGCCGCGTTCCTGACCAAGGAACAGCAGGACTGGCTTGCCAAGAACAAGAAGTAGTTCTTCCACCTTCTCCCCGTTTACGGTGAGAAGGTGGCCCGAATGCATGTCGCCCAAAAGTGCGTAGCGGTTTTGGGGCAACGACATGCACAGACAGGCCCGGATGAGGGGCAGCGCGAGCACCCCAAGGCTGGCGCCGCCCCTCATCTGCCTGCCGGCATCTTCTCCCCGTGAACGGGGAGAAGGGTGCTGTTGCCGCTGTCGGCACCCACCCATGATTGTTGAGCGCTAATGACTTATGCCGTGTCCGAAATACGATCCGCCGGCCGGCCGCGAAAGAAGCGGCTGACGCATGCAGCAATCGAGCCCTGGCTTTATCTTTCGCCGGCGATCGTTCTGCTGGTCGTGGTGCTGCTGGTGCCGCTGATCATCGGCATCAGCTATTCGTTCCGGAAGTTCTCCGCCTTCAAATCCGAATATGTCGGTCTAGGCCAGTATCAGGCGATGCTGACCGACCAGGTGCTGGGGCAGGCGCTGGTCAACACGCTGTGGTGGACCGTCGCCAGCCTGTTCTTCCAGTTCTTCCTCGGCCTGGGTCTGGCGTTGCTGCTCGACAAACCGTTTGTCGGGCGCAAGTTCGTGCAGGCGGTGGTGTTCCTGCCCTGGGCGGTGCCATCTTTCCTGTCGGGCCTGACCTGGGCGTGGCTGTTCAATCCGATCATCGGACCACTGCCGCATTGGCTCTTCACGCTCGGGCTGAAGGCCGAGCCGACCAATGTGCTGTCCGATCCGGCGACCGCCATGTGGGGGCCGATCATCGCCAACATCTGGTTCGGCATTCCGTTCTTCGCCATCACGCTGCTGGCGGCGCTGAAGTCGATCCCGTCGGAACTGCATGAGGCGGCCGCAATCGACGGCGCTTCGCCTTGGCAGCGCTTCACCAAGGTGACGCTGCCGTTCCTGGCGCCGACCATCGTCATCACCGTCATGCTGCGTACGATCTGGATCGCGACCTTCGCCGATCTGATCTTCGTCATGACCGAGGGCGGGCCGGCCGGCTCGACCAGCACGGTGCCGGTCTACATCTATGTCAGCGCCTTCAAGTCGCTGGACAAGGGCTATGCCTCCGCGGTGGCGGTGCTGCTACTGGTACTGCTCATCGCCTATGCGATCGCGCTGATCGCCATCCGCCGCTTGCTGGTGAGGCACGTCTGATGATTGCCGGACGCTCCACCTCCTCGCGCATCTTCAGCGGCATCGGCCTCTACGCGGCGATTGCCGCCTATATGATCTTTGCGCTGTTTCCGATCTTCTGGACGCTGAAGATTTCGGTAACGCCGGAGCGGCTGCTCTATTCCGAGGGCATCACGCTGTGGCCGTCGCAGACCACCTTCCGCAACTTCATCACTGTCCTGGAAGCCTCTGACTTCCCCCGCTATTTCCTCAACAGCGTTATCGTCTCGGTGTCGACGGCGGCCCTGGTGACAGTCATCGCCACGCTCGCCGGCTACGCCATGTCGCGCTTCACCTTTCGCGGCAAGGCAACGCTGGCGATCATGCTTTTGCTGACGCAAACCTTCCCGCTGGTGATGGTCATTCCGCCGATCTACCGCGTCATGGGCGAGCTTGGCCTGACCAACAGTCTGGTTGGTCTGATCATCATCTACACCGCCTTCAACACCGCCTTCGCCACCTTTCTAATGCAGTCCTTCTTCGACGGCATTCCGAAGGATCTGGAGGAAGCGGCGATGATCGACGGCTGCACGCGGGCGCAGGCGATGCGCAAGGTGATCGTGCCGCTGACCTTGCCCGGCATGGGCGCCACGCTCGGCTTCGTCTTCACCGCCGCCTGGAGCGAATTGCTGTTCGCGCTGATGCTGATCTCCAGCGACGACCAGAAGACCTTTGCCGTCGGCCTGCTCACCTATATCGGCAAGTTCGCCGTGGACTGGGGGCAGATGATGGCGGCGTCGATCCTGGCGCTGATCCCGGTCTGCATCTTCTTCGCCTTCCTGCAACGCTATCTCGTCACCGGCCTCACCGCCGGCGCGGTCAAAGGATAATCGATGGCTTCCGTCACGCTGCAAAACGTCGAGAAGGATTACGGTTCGCTGCGCATCCTGCACGGCGTCGACCTCGAGATCGCCGATGGCGAGTTCGTCGTGCTGGTCGGCCCGTCCGGCTGCGGCAAGTCGACCCTTTTGCGCATGATTGCCGGGCTGGAGGAGGTGTCGGGCGGCGAGATCCACATCGGCGATCGGCTGGTCAACGATGTCGCGCCGAAGGACCGCGATATTGCCATGGTGTTCCAGTCCTACGCGCTCTATCCGCACATGGATGTGTCGTCGAATATGGGCTTCAGCCTGCTGTTGAAGAAGGCGGAGAAGACGAGGATCGACGGCAGGGTAGGGGCGGCGGCAAAGCGGCTCGGCCTCGACAGTTTCCTCGGACGTCTGCCCAGGCAACTGTCCGGCGGCCAACGCCAGCGCGTCGCCATGGGCCGGGCCATCGTGCGTGATCCCAAAGTGTTCCTGTTCGACGAACCGCTCAGCAATCTCGACGCCAAATTGCGCGTGCATATGCGCGCCGAGATCAAGGCGCTGCACCAGCAGCTCAAGACCACATCAGTCTATGTCACCCACGACCAGATCGAAGCCATGACTATGGCCGACCGCATCGTCGTCATGCATGACGGTTACCTCCAGCAGGTCGGCCATCCGCTCGAACTCTACGATCGGCCGATCAACACCTTCGTCGCCGGCTTCATCGGCTCGCCCGGCATGAACTTTTTTCCGGCGACAGTGGCCAAGGGCGGCAAGGTGGACGCGGTGCTGGCCGACGGCCAGAAGCTGAGATTGCCTGATGGCTTGCCATTGAAGGATGGCGATGTGCTCACCGTCGGGCTACGGCCGGAGCACATCCAGCTTGCCGACGATGGTCCGCTCAGGGCAGAGGTCGAGGTGGTCGAGCCGCTCGGCCTGTCGACGCAGTTCTATGTCCGGCTCGCCAACCAGCTGGTTTGTGTCTTCGTCATGGGACGCAGCACTATCCGGCCTGGCGATAAGGTGCGGCTGTCTGCCGATCCGGCGGCGCTGCATCTGTTCGATCCCGCAAGCGGCAACCGCATCGGGTAATCCTATCGAAGGCTGCCCAGGCTGGCATACATGCCGGTGGTGCGGAACTGCGTCGGGTTGATGCCGTAGAGCCGGCGGAAGACTTTCGAGAAATAGTTGGCGTCCTCGAAGCCGCACAGGATGGCGACCTCCTTGACCGGCAGGAAATCGGCTTTGGTTAGCAGCTTCGCCGCCCGCTGCAGCCGCTGCTGCAGCACGAACTCGGCCGGCGGAACGCCTTCGCTCTCGGCGAAGCAGCGCGAGAAATGGGCGCGGCTGAGGCCGCTGATCTGGACGAGCTCGGCCACGGGCAAGGGCTTGTCGAGATTGGCGTTGATATGATCGATGACCGGCTGCATGACGCTCTGTTTCTCAGTGAAGGCGTGCGAGCCGAAGACATCGTCGTAAAGCGCCATCGCCGCCTCATAGGCGATTGCCGAAGCAGCGCCAGGCGAAGCGCCGCCCTTGATCAGGCGCAGGCTGCAATCGGCGAGATGATCGATCGTCTCCGGCTGCAGCCGAAACACCGGGCCGGAGACGCTGAGTATGGATTTGTGGACGCGCAGCGCCTCCTCGCCATTCATCGAGATCCAGAAATATTCCCAGCGGTCGCCCTTCTCCAGCCAGTAGCGATGGTTGTGTGGCACCAGCACCAGCAGCGTGTCGTTGGCCTGCAGGCGGTAGTTGCGGTTCTCGTAGCGCAGCTGGCCGGTGCCGCTGATCGTGTGCTGCAGCACGGTGAACGGCGTCTGGCCGCGCTTGCGCCCATCCCAGTCGTAAGTCACGCCCTCGCGTACTTCATAGCCGGTGCTGGTCGGCATGGCATGCAGGCGCTGGCGGCCGCGCGGCAGCGAAATGGTGCGCATCAACTGTCCGTTGGCGATCAGATCATGCAGCACAAAATTACCCTCGAAAGCATAATCGTTCTCTGGCCGCGCCCTGGAATAACGGCATAATCCAAATCCTGAGAACGCGAAAGACCCGCGGTCGAGGAGCGGGCGGGGAGGAGAACGAGCCGGAATTCCGGCTCGAATGGCATGCGCGCCAAGGCGGGCCGCCATTCCCTTTCCTGTTGCTCCTTACCCGGCATTCGAATGGATCGAGGTGAAGGTGATGAGTTTCAAAATCGCTATTATCGGCGCGGGCAGCGTCGGCTTCACCAAGAAGCTGTTCACCGACATTTTGTGCGTCCCGGAATTCAGCGACATCGAATTCGCGCTGACCGATCTCAGCGAACACAATCTGCAAATGATCAAGGCGATCCTCGACCGCATCGTCGAGGCCAACAAGCTGCCGACCAGGGTGACGGCGACGACCGACCGCCGCAAGGCGCTCGAAGGCGCGCGCTACGTCATCAGCTGCGTGCGGGTGGGCGGGCTCGAAGCCTATGCCGACGATATCCGCATTCCCTTGAAATACGGCATCGACCAGTGCGTCGGTGACACGATTTGCGCCGGGGGCATCCTCTACGGCCAGCGCAACATCCCGGTCATCCTCGACTTCTGCAAGGACATATTGGAGGTCGCCGAGCCAGGCGCCAAATTCCTCAACTATGCCAACCCGATGGCGATGAACACCTGGGCGGCGATCGAATATGGCAAGGTCGATACGGTCGGCCTCTGCCACGGTGTCCAGCACGGCGCCGAACAGATCGCCGAAGTGCTCGGCGCCAAGTCGCACAGCGAACTCGATTATGTCTGCTCCGGTATCAACCACCAGACCTGGTTCATCGATTTGCGGCTCAACGGCCGCAAGATCGGCAAGGACGAACTGGTGGCTGCCTTCGAGGCGCATCCGGTCTATTCGCAGCAGGAAAAGCTGCGCATCGACGTGCTGAAGCGCTTCGGCGTCTACTCCACCGAAAGCAACGGTCATCTCTCCGAATATCTGCCCTGGTATCGCAAGCGGCCGGACGAAATCACCCGCTGGATCGACATGTCCGACTGGATCCATGGCGAGACCGGCGGCTATCTTCGCTACTCCACGGAAACCCGCAACTGGTTCGAGACGGAATATCCGCAATTCCTCGAAGCGGCGTCGAAGCCGCTCGACGTATCGAAGCGCTCGAACGAGCATGCCAGCCATATTCTCGAAGCGCTGGAGACGAACCGCGTCTATCGCGGCCACTTCAACGTCAAGAACACCGGCATCATCACCAATCTGCCGCAGGACGCGATCATCGAATCACCCGGTTTCGTCGATCGCTTCGGCATCAACATGGCGTCAGGCATCACGCTGCCGGAAGCCTGCGCGGCCACCTGCATGGCTTCGATCAACGTTCAGCGCATGTCGGTGCATGCGGCTGTTACGGGCGACATTGACCTGCTCAAGCTCGCGGTGCTGCACGATCCGCTGGTGGGTGCGGTGTCGACGCCGGAAGAGGTCTGGCAGATGGTCGACGAGATGGTCGTCGCCCAGGCGCGTTGGCTGCCGCAATACGCCGATGCCGTGCCGGCCGCCAAGGAGCGGCTTTCGAAATCGATGGTGAAAACCCGCGACTGGGCGGGTGCGGCGCGGCGCAAAGTGCGCTCGATCGAGGAACTGCGCGCCGAAAAAACGGCTCTGAAACAGGCCGGCTGAGAATGCTGGCAGGCGGACAGCGGGAGGCCGGTTCGCCAATCAGCCGTCATGAATAGATGCGGGCAGCAGCAGACGTCGAAACATCTGGGAGGAACACAATGAGGAACTTTCGTGGAATTGGCATTCTCGCCGGGCGAAGAATTGGCATTCTCGCCGGGCTGGCGCTGAGCGTCTCGGCATCGGCGCTTGGCAGTGCATACGCGTCCGAGCCGACCACGCCGCCGGCGCCGGCGGCGTTTCCCGCCGAGGGCAAGATCAAATACGTCGCCCGCGATTCCATCCTGGAGTTCAAGGCGCTGCCCGAATATCACGAGCCCGAGTGGGTCACCGAGAAATACGTCAAGACTGGCAAGCTGCCGCCGGTCAAGGATCGCCTGCCGAAGGAGCCGCTGGTGTTCAAGACCGGCAACATGCCGGACGGCATCGGCGTTTATGGCGACACCATGCGCCACGTCATTGGCGGCCGGCCGGAAGGCTGGAATTATGGCGCCGGCCAGACCCAAGGATGGGGCGGCATCGACATCGGCCTTTCGGAATGCCTGACGCGCACCGCGCCTTTGTTCCAGGTCGAGGCCAAGGACACCGAGCCGCTGCCCAACCTCGCCAGGAGCTGGGACTGGTCGAAGGATGGCCACACGCTGACCATGCACCTGGTCGAAGGCGCCAAATGGTCTGACGGCGTTGCCTTCAATGCCGACGATGTCATGTTCTACTGGGACGATGAGGTCGTCGACCCCAATGTCTCGCCGTTGAACGGCGCCACAGCGGAAACCTTCGGTGTCGGCACGACGCTGAAGAAGGTCGACGATTACACCGTCGAGTGGACCTTCAAGGACGCTTTCCCCAAACAGTATCTCTACGCCATGGCCTATGGCACCTTCTGCCCCGGCCCAGCGCATATCCTCAAGCCGCAGCATCCGAAGTACTCGAAGAATACCTACGAGCAGTTCAAGAACGCGTTCCCGCCGGAATATATGAACATTCCGGTGATGGGCGCCTGGGTGCCGGTGGAGTATAGGCCTGACGACATCATCGTCTTGCGCCGCAATCCCTACTACTGGAAGGTCGACGAGAAGGGCAACCAGCTGCCCTATCTCAACGAACTGCACTACAAGCTGTCGACCTGGGCCGACCGCGACGTGCAGGCGGTGGCAGGGGCCGCCGACTTCTCCAACCTCGAGCAGCCGGAGAATTTCGTCGCTTCGCTGAAGCGAGCGGCGGACAAGGACGCGCCGGCCCGGCTCGCCTTTGGCCCGCGCCTGATCGGCTACAATCTGCGCATGAATTTTTCCGCCAATGGCTGGGGCAATCCCGACGAACGCGGCCAGGCGATCCGCGAGCTCAACCGCAATGAGGACTTCCGCAAGGGCATCACCATGGCGCTCGACCGCAAGGCGCTCGGCGACTCGCTGGTCAAGGGGCCGTTCACCGCCATCTACCCCGGTGGCTTTTCCTCGGGCACCAGCTTCTATGACCGCAACTCGACCGTCTACTATCCCTTCGACATCGAGGGCGCCAAGGCGGAACTGGCCAAGGCTGGTCTCAAGGATACGGATGGCGACGGCTTCGTGAACTTCCCGGCCGGGACCGCCGGCGGCAAGAATGTCGAGATCGTGATGCTGGTCAACAATGACTACGGCACCGACAAGAGCCTCGCCGAAGGCGTCGTCGGCCAGATGGAAAAGCTTGGCATCAGGGTCGTGCTCAACGGCCTCAACGGCACCCAGCGTGATGCCTCGCAATATTCCGGCCGCTTCGACTGGCTGATCAGGCGCAACGAGCAGGAGCTGACTTCCGTCGTGCAGAATACCGTGCAACTCGCGCCCGTCGGACCCAAGACCAGCTGGGATCACCGCGCGCCCGAAAGCGGCGTGGTCGACCTGATGCCGTTCGAAAAGGAGCTTGTCGACATCGTCAACAAGTTCGTCTCCTCGTCAGACAATGACGAGCGCGCCAGCCTGATGAAGACGTTCCAGAAGATCTCGACGGAGCATGTCTACAATATCGGACTGACCGAATATCCCGGCGCCCTGATCATCAACAAGCGCTTCTCCAACATCCCGCAGGGAACGCCGATCTTCATGTTCAACTGGGCCGAGGATTCGATCGTGCGCGAACGCGTCTTCGTCGCCGCCGACAAGCAGCAGAAATACGAACTCTTTCCCGACCAGCTTCCCGGCAAGCCCGGCGACAAGGGGCCGACGAACTGAGTTTCCTCCCCTGGCTGACGCCCGGCCGCGCTACGCGCGCGGCCGGGACGGAGTAAGGTCAGCGGCAACAGATTAGATCCAAGGAGGAGAAACGGTCCGATGCTGCGATTCCTGGCCATGCGCATAGCATCGGCGGTGCCGGTCATGGTCATCCTGAGCCTGGTCACCTTTGCCATCATCCAGGCGCCGCCGGGCGACTATGCCGACTATATCCGTTCGCAGCTCATCAACCAGGGCGGGGCGTCTTTTGCCGAAGCCGACGCGCAGGCGCAGGCCTATCGGGTCGAGCACGGCCTCGATAAACCGCTGCCCGTCCAGTACCTGAACTGGGTCGCCGGCATCATCACCCGCGGCGATTTCGGCTACAGCCTCTATTACAACAAGCCGGTCGCCGCCGTGGTCGGCGAGCGGCTGCCGCGCACGCTGCTGCTGGCATTGGTCTGCCATCTGCTGGCGTCGGTGCTCGGCATCACCTTCGGCATCTGGGCGGCGACCAGGCAATACACCTGGATTGACTCGGCGCTGTCGGCAATCTCCTTCCTCGGCATGACGGTGCCGCGCTTCCTGATGGCGCTGATCATCGTCTATCTCCTGGTCTTCCAGTTCAACGTGTCGGAGATCGGCAGCTTCTTCTCGCCGCAATATGGCGGCGCGCCGTGGTCGTGGGCGAAATTCGCCGACCTCGTCAAGCATGTCTGGCCGGTGGTGGCGATCGCCACCTTCGGCGGGCTCGCCTACAATATGCGCGTCATGCGCGGCAATCTGCTCGATACGCTGAACGCGCAATATGTCGAGACGGCCAAGGCCAAGGGCCTGACCGGCAGCGCCGTCGTCATGCGCCATGCCGTGCCCAACGCGCTGCACCCGCTCATCATGTATCAGGGCGTGGTGCTGCCCTACATGCTGACCGGCGAGATCGAGACGGCGATCATCTTTGCGCTGCCGACGGTCGGGCCGGCCATTGTCGGCTCGATGGCGGTCGGCGACGTCTATGTCACGGCGACCTTCATGATGGTGCTGTCGGCAACGCTGATCGTCGGCAACATCATCGCCGACATGCTGCTCGCGCTGCTCGATCCGCGCGTGCGCCAGTTCAGGGAGAGCTAGATGCTGGCGCGCGACCCATCCCCGCCGCCGCCACCGGCTGAAGCAACCGCGATTGCGACCCCGCGCGGCAATGAGAGCTATATGGCGCTGGTCTGGCGCCGGCTGAGGCGCTCCTGGACCGGCATGGCCGGGCTGATCCTGGTGGTGCTTCTGGTGCTGATGGCGCTGTTCGCCGATTTCTTCGCGCCGATGGACCCCAAGGTGACCGATGTCGCTTTCGCCCCGCCGCAAGTGATGAGTTTTCACGACAGAGACGGGAATTTCGTGCTCCAGCCGCGGGTCTATGCGCTGGCGGATTCTGCTGACCTCGACCCGGTCACCTTCCAGCCGGTCGTCGGGCCGGATTACGAGCATCCGCGCCTGCTCGGCTTCTTCGTCAAGGGCGCCGACTACCGGCTGCTTGGACTGATCCCCGCCAACCGGCATTTCTTCGCTTCGGCCGACGGCCAGCCGGTGCATTTTCTCGGCACCGACAAATTCGGCCGGGATGTGTTGTCGCGCGCCATCCAGGGCTCGCGCGTCTCGCTGATGATAGCGCTGACGGTGGTGTTCATCATCACCGTCATCGGCACCACGGTCGGCATGGTCTCGGGCTATTTCGGCGGCCGCTTCGACGTCTGGATGCAGCGCTTTGTCGAGCTGGTGCTCGCCTTCCCGCAATTGCCGCTCTATCTTGCGCTGACGACGCTGATCCCGGTGACCGCGCCGACCAACGTCTTCCTCGCCTTCGTCATCATCGTCATGTCGGCGCTGGGCTGGGCGCAGATGTCGCGCGAGGTGCGCGGCAAGACGCTGGCGCTGGCGCGGATCGACTATGTGCGCGCCGCCATGGCGGTCGGCGCCACCGACATGCGCATCATCATGCAGCACATTTTCCCCAATGTGATGAGCCACGTCATCGTCGCCGTGACGATCGCCATCCCGACGGTGGTGCTGCTCGAAGCCTTTCTCGGCTTCCTCGGCTTCGCGGTGAAGCCGCCGCTGATCTCGTGGGGGCTGATGCTGCAGGACACGGCTACCTATTCGGTCATCGGCACCTATCCGTGGATCCTGTCGCCGGTCGGCTTCGTGCTGATCACCGTCTTTGCCTTCAACGCGCTGGGCGACGGCCTGCGCGATGCCGTCGATCCTTATTGAGGTGGCCGGGATGACTGTAGCGCTCGCAGCCACCTTCGCACCAGCCGTCCGGTTCGACCATGCCGGCCGCCACGACCAACCCATCATCGATGCCCGCAACATCGAGGTCGCCTTCAAGGTCGAGCACGGCGTCGTCGACGCGGTGAAGGATGTCTCGTTCCAGCTCTATCGCGGGGAGACGATCGCCATCGTCGGCGAGTCCGGTTCCGGCAAGTCGGTGACGGCGCGCGCTGTCATGGGGCTCTTGTCGAAGCGGGCCACCGTGTCGCCGAACTCGACCATCGACTATTGCGAGCAGGACATACTGAAATTCCCCGAGAGCGCCCGGCGCAAGCTGCGCGGCAATCGCATCTCGATGATCTTCCAGGAGCCGATGAGCTCGCTCAACCCGATCTATACGGTCGGCAGTCAGATCGTCGAGGCGATCAGAGTGCATCGAAAGGTCAGCCGCAAGCAAGCCTGGGCGCGGGCGCTCGAGCTTTTGCGGCATGTCCAGATCCCCGAGCCGGAAGCGCGCATCAAACAGTATCCGCACCAGATGTCGGGCGGGCAGCGCCAGCGCGTGATGATCGCCATGGCGCTCGCCAACGACCCTGATGTGCTGATCGCCGACGAGCCAACGACAGCGCTCGACGTCACGGTGCAAGCACAGATCCTCAATTTGATCCGCAATCTGCAAAAAGAACTCAGGATGGCGGTCATCCTGATCACCCACGACCTCACCGTGGTGCGAAAATTCTCCGACTATGTCTATGTCATGCAGCATGGCGAGATGTGCGAGCACAACGTCACCGAGCGGCTGTTCGCCGACCCGCAGCATGCCTATACCAAGCGGCTGCTCGCTTCAGAGCCGCACGGCAAGCCGCAGCCGCTGCCGGAAAACAGCGGCACCATCCTCGAGGCCCGCGATATGCGCGTCTGCTTCATGCTACGCCATGGCAGCTTCCTGAAGCCGGACTGGCGCGAGCTGGTCGCCGTCGACGATCTCGGCCTGAAGCTTTGCCGCCACGAGACACTGGGGCTGGTCGGCGAATCCGGCTCCGGCAAGACCACGTTCGGTCTCGCCTTGCTCAGGCTCACCGAGGCCAAGCGCGGCGAGGTCAGCTTCGACGGCCAGCCGATCCACGGCCTGTCGCGCGCCGGGATGCGGCCGCTGCGCTCGCGCATGCAGGTCGTTTTTCAGGATCCGTTCTCGTCGCTCAATCCGCGCATGACGATCGGCCAGATCATCGAGGAAGGGCTGGTCGTCAACAGGATCGGCGCGACACGGCGCGAGCGGGTCGATCGGGTGCGCGACGCCCTGGTCAGCGCCGGCATGCCCGGCGATATCCTGTCACGGTTCCCGCACGAATTTTCCGGCGGCCAGCGGCAGCGCATCGCCATTGCCCGGGCCATCGCACTGGAGCCCGAATTCATCCTGCTCGACGAACCGACATCGGCGCTCGACCTCTCGGTGCAGGCGCAGATCATCGACTTGTTGCGCAAGCTGCAGGACGAACGCGGCCTTAGCTATCTCTTCATTTCGCACGACCTCAAGGTCGTGCGCGCGCTCTGCCACCGTGTCATCGTCATGCAGAACGGCAAGATCGTCGAACAGGGACCCGTCGACGAGGTCCTCACCCATCCCAAGACCGCCTACACCGAACGGCTCGTCAGGGCCGCCTTCGACGTGGCGTAGCAAAGTGCCGGAGGCTTAATAGTGGCAAGACATCCCAGGATCACCTTCATTGGCGCGGGTTCGACCGTGTTCATGAAGAACATTGTCGGCGACGTGCTGCAGCGGCCATCGCTGTCAGGCGCGACGATCGCGCTGATGGACATCAATCCGCAGCGGCTGGAAGAGAGCGCCATCGTCGTCAACAAGCTGATCGCGACGCTGGGCGTGAAGGCGAAGGCCGAGACCTATTCCGATCAACGCAAGGCGCTCGCCGGTGCCGACTTCGTCGTCGTCGCCTTCCAGATCGGCGGCTTTGAGCCCTGCACCGTCACCGATTTCGAGGTGCCGAAGAAATACGGCCTGCGCCAGACCATTGCCGACACGCTCGGCGTCGGCGGCATCATGCGCGGCCTCCGGACCGTGCCGCATCTGTGGAAGATCTGCGAGGACATGCTGGCCGTCTGCCCCGACGCGATCATGCTGCAATACGTCAACCCGATGGCGATCAACACCTGGGCGATCTCAGAGAAATTTCCTGACATTAAACAGGTAGGCCTCTGCCACTCGGTGCAAGGCACGGCGATGGAACTGGCGCACGATCTCGACATTCCCTACGACGAGATACGCTACCGCTCGGCCGGCATCAACCACATGGCCTTCTACCTGAAGTTCGAGCACCGGCAGCCGGATGGGTCCTACCGCAACCTCTATCCGGACCTGATCCGCGCCTATCGCGAGGGCAGGGCGCCGAAGCCGGGCTGGAACCCGCGCTGCCCCAACAAGGTGCGTTACGAGATGCTGACGCGGCTCGGCTATTTCGTCACCGAAAGCTCCGAGCATTTCGCCGAATACACGCCCTATTTCATCAAGGAAGGCCGCCCCGACCTGATCGAGAAATTCGGCATTCCGCTCGACGAATATCCCAAGCGCTGCATCGAACAGATCGAGCGCTGGAAGGGCCAGGCCGAGGCCTATCGCTCGGCCGACCGCATCGAGGTCGAGCAATCGAAGGAATACGCGTCCTCGATCATGAACTCGGTGTGGACCGGGGAGCCTTCGGTGATCTACGGCAATGTCCGCAACAATGGCTGCATCACCTCGCTGCCGGACAATTGCGCCGCCGAGGTGCCGTGTCTGGTGGACGCCTCCGGCATCCAGCCGACCTATATTGGCGAGCTGCCGCCGCAACTCACCGCGTTGATACGCACCAACATCAATGTGCAGGAACTGACGGTGCAGGCGTTGATGACCGAAAACCGCGAGCACATCTACCACGCGGCGATGATGGATCCGCATACGGCCGCCGAACTCGATCTCGACCAGATCTGGGCGCTGGTCGATGAGTTGCTGGCGACACATGGCGACTGGCTGCCGACCTGGGCGCGTGTGAGCGCCAAGGTCCGGGCCGCCTGAGCGCTGCTGCGGCGGTATCTACTCCACCGTCAGGCCTCCGGTGGCGCCGGCAACCGGTGGCGCAGTTCCTCGACCAGCACGCGCTCGTTCTCCGAATAGTCGATCGGAACGACGACGAGATGGACGCCACCGCCGGCAAAAGCCTGTTCAAGCGTCGATTGTATTTCTGAGACGGCGCCGACCCTGGTTCCCTTGGCGCCATAGGCCTCGGCATATCTGACGAAATCGGGATTGCCGAAGGTCATGCCGAAATCGGGGAACTGGTCGACCGCCTGCTTCCAGCGGATCATGCCGAAAGCATTGTCCTCGATGATCAGCACGACCAATTTGAGCTTCAGCCTGACGGCGGTTTCCAGTTCCTGGCTGTTCATCATGAAGCCGCCATCGCCGCAGATCGCCATGACGCGGCGGCCGGGATAGAGCATCGCGGCCGTCATCGCCGAGGGCAGGCCGGCGCCCATCGTGGCCAGGGCGTTGTCGAGCAGCAGCGTGTTGGCGACGCGCGTGCGGTAGTTGCGCGCGAACCAGATCTTGTACATGCCGTTGTCGAGCGCCAGGATGCCATCGGCCGGCATCACCGCGCGCACGTCATGCACCAGACGCTGCGGCGTGAAACGGTCTTCGGTGGCGCGGGCGGCAATGCGGCTCAAAATCCCTTCGCGCAGCGGCAGTAGCGCCTGCGCGTTGGGGATCTTGCCCTCGAGGCGGTCGGCAAGCAGCCTGAGCGAAGCGCCGATGTCGCCGACCACTTCGGTCTGCGGGAAATAGACCTGCTCGACATTGGCCGGCTGGTAACCGACATGGATCACCTTCGGTCCCTTGTCGCCCATAATGAAGGGCGGCTTCTCGATCGTGTCGTGGCCGATAGTGATGATGAGGTCGGCCTGTTCGATGGCCTCATGCACATAGTCGCGCTCGGAGAGCGCGGCGGTGCCCATGTAGAGTTCGGTGCCGCCGGGCACCGTGCCCTTGCCCATCTGCGTGGTGAAATAGGGAATGCCGGTCCTGATCACGAACTGGGCGAGGTCGGACGTCGAGCGCGGCCGCGATGCGGCGGCGCCCAGCATCGCCAGAGGACGCTGCGCCTTGATGATCATCTCGGCGGCGCGGTCGAGCGCAAGCGGGCTGGCCAGCGGAAGCTCGACCGGATGCGGCGGGATCAGCGCGACATCGTCGCACTCCTCGGCCGCGATGTCTTCGGGCAGTTCCAGATGCACCGGTCCCGGACGCTCCTCTTCGGCAATCCGAAACGCTTCGCGCACCACGGCGGGAATGGTCTTCGCCGAGATGATCTGGCGTGACAGCTTGGTCAGCGGCTTCATCGCGGCGACGATGTCGACGATCTGGAAGCGGGCCTGGCGCGACGACCGGATGCCCTTCTGCCCGGTGATCATGATCATCGGCATGGCGCCGAGCAGCGCATAGGCGGCACCCGTCGTCAGGTTCAGGGCGCCGGGTCCCAGCGTGGTGATGCACACACCTGGCTTGCCGGTGAGCCTGCCATGGGTGGCGGCCATGAACGCCGCCGCCTGCTCATGACGGGTGAGGATGAGCTGGATCGAGGATTTGCGGATGGATTCGACGACGTCCAGGTTTTCTTCGCCGGGAATGCCGAAGATGCGATCGACGCCCTCATTCTCGAGGGCGGCAACAAGCAGGTCAGAACCTTTGGGCACGAAGCATCTCCTGGGCAAAGCGGCGGCGAACCGCGTCGGGATATGATCAGACATAGTGCTGGCAAAGCCCTAGCGCGAGGCGCGGCCGCCGCCAATATCGCTCTGCCTTACAGATCCTTCCGTTTCCTGAATTGGCCGGGCGAGACGCCGGCGTGGCGGCTGAAGGCGGTGGAGAAGGCGGCTTCCGAGCTGTAGCCGACCGCCTCGGCGACTTGGCCCAGGCTCTTGCCCTCGTGCAGCAGCCGGCTGGCCTGCCGCATGCGGCAGCCGAAGAGATAGGCCATGGGCGCTTCGCCGACGAGATCGCGAAAGCGGGCGGCAAAGGTTGCCCTGGAGAGCCCGACCGCGCGTGCCAGGGTCTCGATCGTCCAGTCGTGGTCATAGGCTTCATGCAGGGTCGCGAGCGCTCTGGCGATCGCGGGGTCCTGCAATCCCCTCAGCCAACCTGGATTGTCCATGCTTTCCAGACCGGAGCGCAAGGCGCGCGTGACGATGGCCCCAGACAGGCGAGCCATGACTACGTCGCTGCCGGGACCTTCGTCGGTCGCTTCCACCAGCAAGGCCTCGACATAGCCACGCAGCCATTTGGGCAGACGGCCATTCGATCCCCGGATGTGAACGATGCGCGGCAGGCCGGCAAGTGCCGGATGGTCGGCGTCGCGAAAGGCGAAGGCGCCGCACAGGATGACGGTCTTTTCGCCTTCGCCGCCGCTGCGAATACGCCCGGCTGCGGTTTGGGTCGCCAGTTCGGCGGCGGGGACGTTCGCGCTTTTGAGCGCGCCGGGCGACCGCAGCACATGCGGATCGGCGCGCGGTGCAATGATCAGGTCGCCGGCATCGAGAGGCTCGACATCTTCCTCACCGAACACCGCCTCGCATCGCCCCTTGATGACGACGTGAATGCCGCGAAGCCCAGCCTGGCTGAACGAGATCGCCCAGGGCGCGGCCAGTTCGAGGCGCCGGTACCCGGCGGCTGCGAAGTGCAATTCGCGCATGAGGGTAGCCAGGAGGTCCACGCTTCGCTCCAGAAACAGACGATCGATATATCAATCCAGACGCTGTCGAATAGCGCGCCGGCCTTACTGGACCTAGCTATGCCCGACAGGCCGCTTGTCGGCGATAACGAAACTCAGGAGTTATTCATGCCGCCAATCGAGCTTTTTGTCGCGCAGCTTTGTCCCTATGCGCACCGTGTCAGGCTCGCCCTTGCCGAGAAAGGCCTGCAGGCGACGGAAATCGAAATCGATCTGCGCAACAAGCCGGCGTGGTTCCTGAAACTCACGCCGACGGGAAAGGTGCCGCTGCTGCGCCATCAGGGGCAATATGTCAGGGAGTCGTCGATCATCTGCGAATATCTCGATGATGCATTCCCCGAACGGCCGATTTTCCCCAGGGATGCTCAGGCCCGCGCTGAGGCGCGCATCTGGATCAGCTTCGCCGACACGCAGCTTTACGCCCGGACGGCAACCATGATGCACAGTTCCGACGCTATGGTTCATAAGCGGATCAAGGCCCAGCTTGCCGACGATCTGCGCTTTGTGGAACAGCATGCCTTCGCCCTGCGAGGGGCGGACGAACGGTTTTTGCTGGGCTCGGAATTCAGCGCCGCCGACATCGCCTTCTATCCCTGGTTCGAACAGCTGTGCGTGCTTGAGAAATATCTGGGCTTCGTCATGCCGACCGAATGCGAGCGCCTGCTGCGGTGGCAGGAAACGGTTGCCGCCAGGGAGGCGGTGCGGACCTGCGCCAGGTCGCCCGGCTTCTACCTGGAATCCTATGGCCCGCTTCTCGCGGCCTGAGACGAGCGGGCAACGGAAAAAAATTCCTCACTATGCTGCTGCAAGGTCAGTCATTTGCTTCTTGCGGCAGGCGCAAGCCTGTAAATATGCGGCATCAAGCAGGTCCGCGAGAGGTGAGAGAAACATGCCCAATCCAACCGTCGTCGGGTTTTCCGGCAATTTCACCCGGCCGTCCAAGACGCGCGGCTTCGTCGACCAGGTCGTCAGGGACATTGCGCGCCAGCATGGATTGTCGGCGAGTACCTACGACATCGAAGACCTCGGCCCCTCACTTGGCGCTGCCAAATGGGCGCGCGATCTCGACGGTCAGGCGCGGGCAATCTTCGACAGCGTCGTCAATGCCGATGTGCTGGTGGTGGGGTCGCCGACCTACAAGGGCAGCTACACCGGCCTGTTCAAGCACTTCTTCGATCTGTTCGATCCCGCTTCCTTGCGCGGCAAGCCGGTGGTGCTGCTTGCCACCGGCGGCAACGATCGCCACGCGTTGATCGTCGAGCACCAGTTGCGGCCGTTGTTCGGCTTCTTCGAGGCGCTGACGCTGCCGACAGGGGTCTATGCCACGGACAAGGACTTTTCCGACGGCGTGCTGCGGGCCGAACCCATCCTGAAGCGCGTCGATCAGGTTGTCGGCGAGGTCGGGCTGGTGCTGGCCAATCGCTCGGCAGCCGGCGTTGCTGCCGGATAGAGCGAGGCGGGCAGACCGCCTCCGGCTTTGCTCGGGAGTGAATAAAAAGGCCCGCCACCGACGCGAATCGTGACGAGCCTCCTTGGAGTAGGCCAGGCCTCCCACAGCCCGATTGCTTTCAAAATCAATACCCCGCCGGCTACGCCTGGCGGGGTATCGATAGTAGGATCTGGATCGAATGGGAGCGATCCGGCTGAAAAACGCCAATGCCGGAAGGTTCCCGGTCATCCTGAGCGGCGATGACAAAGGGGTTTTGGCCAACTGCGAAATCCATCTCAGGCGGATTTCTCGCGACAACTAGTTCCTGTCCGCCGGCTTCGAACGCATCCTTGACACCGTCTCGCGCTCGGCGCGCTTGGAGCGCAGAGGCGGCAGGCCGCGGTCGATCAGGTCCATGTCCTCCAGCACCATGTCGCCCATGCGCTTGAAGGCGATGTCAAGCGCACCGGCGCGGTGGGCGGAGCGCAGGAAGCCGGGGATCGTGCGGACCGGATGGTCCTGCGCCAGCGGTTCTTCAGGGAAGACATCGCTGGCGGCGACGATGTGGCCGCTTTCCACCGCCGCCATCAAGGCCGGAAAATCGACGACGCCGGCGCGGCTGAGCAGGATGAAGGCGGCGCCCTTGCGCATGCTGGCAAAAGCATCGGTGCCGAGAAAACCCTGGTTCTCCGAGGTCACCGAAGCGACGACGAAGACGAAGTCACTGGTCGACAGCACCTCGTCGAGCGAGGCCGGTTCGACGCCATTGTCGATCAGGATCGATGGCGGCAGCCAGGGATCGAAGACCTTGGTGCGGGTACGAAAGCCCGACAGCAGCCGGTTCAGCGCACGGCCCAGATCGCCGAAGCCGATGATGCCGACATCGGCGCCGGACAGAAGCCGCGCCGTCAAATTGCCATCGCCGCCCCACAGCTCCTCGCCTTTGCGGAAAGCGAGGTCGGCATCGACAATATTTCGGGCAAGGTTGAGCGCCATGGCGAGGCCAAGCTCGGCCACCGGCTCGGCGAAGACGAGGCCGGTGGTGACGACATGGATGCCGCGCGCAAACAGCGTCTCATAGGGCATGTTGTTGATGAGGTTGGTCTCGACATTGAAGACGCAACGCAGCGCCTGCATCTGGTCCAAGGTCTCGGGCGAGATCGGCGGCTGGCCGATAATATAGCGGGCTTCGGCAAGCACGTCGGCGGGCAAGTTCGCCACGCCCTCGGCCGTCGTCTCGACGACGCGGTAATGCGCCTTGAGGCGCGCCAGCTGCGGTGGGGTGAAGATCAGGTCGAGCGTGCGTGGTTCCGGCGCGCTGATGACCAGCGGCGAGGCCTTGTTTGGCATGACGATTCCTCCCCGGCGCGATCCGCATCGCGTATTTTGCTTTGCACTTGTGGTAGTCCCAAAACCGCTTGCCGCCGTCTGGCGGCATGTGCTTGAGGGGTAAAATACCCACGATTAAACGATTTACAACTCCGGGAGGGGCCGCCGATCGCGGGGCTCGAGCCTTGCCGGGTTTTGATGCGGGAATCCGTTGGCTCGCCAGGCAACGGGCCTGAGGGCTCCTTTCCTTCTCCCCCTGTGAGAGAAGGTGCAGTCAAAACGGATAGTGCTGCCCCGGATCCTCGATCGTCAGCCAGCGCAGGTCGGTGAATTCGGCGATCGAGGCCTTGCCGCCGAAGCGGCCGTAGCCTGAACCCTTGACGCCGCCGAACGGCATTTGCGCCTCGTCGCCGACGGTCGGGCCGTTGATGTGGCAGATACCGGCTTCGATGCGCGCGGCGACCGTCATGGCACGGCGGATGTCGCGGCTGAACACGGCTGAAGACAGGCCGTATTCGGTATCGTTGGCGACACATACCGCTTCGTCCTCGCCCTTGACGCGGATCACCGGCTTGACCGGGCCGAAGGATTCTTCCGAATAGACGCGCATCGCCGGCGTCACGTGGTCGAGCAATGTCGCCTCGACCACGGTTCCGGTGCGCTTGCCGCCGGCCACAAGCCTGGCGCCCTTGGCGACGGCGTCGGCAACCAGTTCTTCCATCTTGTCGGCGGCTTGGTCGCTGATCAGCGAACCGAGCACGACATGGCCGCGCGGGTCACCGGCAGGCAGCTGCGCCGCGCGGGCGGCGAGCTTGGCGACGAACTCGTCGGCGACCTTTTCATCGACGACCAGGCGCTCGGTCGACATGCAGATCTGGCCCTGATGCATGTAGGCGCCGAAGGTCGCCGCATTGACCGCGGCGTCAATGTCGGCATCGTCGAGCACGACCAGCGGCGCCTTGCCGCCGAGTTCGAGCAGCGCCGGCTTCAAGTGACGGCCCGCGAGTTCGGCAATGATCCTGCCGACCTTGGTCGAGCCGGTGAAGTTGACACGCCTTACGGCCGGGTGCGCGACCAGTGCCTCGACGATTGTCGCTGCGTCCTTGGGATCATTGGTGACGACATTGATGACCCCCTTGGGCAGGCCGGCCTCGACCAGCACCTGGCCGATCAGCCGGTGTGTGCCTGGGCACATTTCCGAAGCTTTCAGCACAACCGTGTTGCCGCAGGCGATCGGCATGGCGATGGCACGGGTTCCGAGGATGACCGGTGCATTCCACGGCGCGATGCCGAGGCAGACGCCGGCCGGCTGGCGGATCGCCATGGCCAGCGTGCCGGGCTTGTCGGAGGGAATGACCTCGCCCGAAATCTGCGTCGTCATGGCGGCTGCCTCGCGCAGCATTTTGGCGGCGAGCATGACGTTGAAGCCGGCCCAGGGGCCGGTCGCGCCGGTTTCTTCCATCATCAACTTGGTGAATTCGCCGACCTTGGAGTCCATGACATCGGCCGCCTTGGACAGCAAAGCGCGGCGCTCGCCCGGACCGGTCTTCGACCACGTCTTGAAAGCGGCAGCAGCGGCTTCGACCGCGGCATTGGCGTCGGCGATGCTGGCTGCGGCAGCGCGGGTCGCCAGCTTGCCGGTGAACGGGTCCATGCGCTCGTAAGAGGCTGAGCCGGAGGCATCCCTTTTGTCGCCGTCGATCAGAAGTCCGATGTCCATTGTTCTCTCCCTCGCTCGCCGTGGAGCGTCTTTTCTATCTATTATCGACCACGATCTGATCCGAACACCGGCTCCCACTTTTCGGGATCATGGTCTAGAAGCCGAGCACCTCGGCATTGATCGATGCTTCAAGCCCACCGTCAACCGGCACATTGACGCCGTTGACCCAGCGTGCGCCGTCCGAGCACAGGAACAGCACGACAGGCGCGATGTCGCCCGAGGTTCCGGCGCGCCCGACCCTGGCGATGTCGCTGTCCACGCGGGCGTCACCCAGCACATTGCGGAACTGTTTGAGGATCGGCGTCTCGACCGGGCCGGGGCTCACTGCATTGACGCGGATGCCGCGGCTCCTGAACAGGTCCTGATGTGCGGCGCGCTGCGTCCACAACAGCAGCAGCTCCTTGGAAACGGGATAGCCTTCCTCGTTCTTCACCTGATGGTCGGCGATCATCTTCGCCACATCGGGAAAGCCTTCGATGCCGACCATCGATGCCGCGCGGTTGAGATTGGCGCGCCAGCCATAGCCGGCGATCGAGGCGACGTTGACTACGGTGCCGCCTTCACGAAGTCTTGGTGCCAGGCCTTCCGAGAGCGCGCGCAGGCCGTAGAAGTTGACGGCCAGTGTCGACACCGCACCGGTGTTGCCGGGGAGGCCGGCGACATTGCAGAGCGCATCGATGCGCTGCGGCAGGCGCCCGAGGAGATCGTCGACGCCGGCCTTGGACGAGATGTCAGCCTTGACGAAACTGCCGGCCGATGCTGCCGGTTCACGCATATCGACGCCGATCACGTCAGCGCCCAGTTGGCCGGCAAGTTCGGCCGTGCGAGCGCCGATACCAGAGGCGACACCGGTGATGAGGATGGTCTTGCCGAACAGCATGGTCACGCCTTTTCACTATGCGTTGCGGCCTGTTGCGGCGAAGGCGTCGCGTCACTATCGCCGGCGTTTGCCGGCAGCCTGACCCGGTAGCCGACCGGTAGCAGGCGCAGGCCAAAGCGCTCCTCCAGCGTTCCCCACACGCCGCGCGGCAGGAACAGCGAGAACAGCACCGCCGTGGCGCCGAGGCCGATCAGATACCAGACGCCGGTGCCGCCGAACCAGGTCTCGATGAGGAAGAACAGCAGCGCACCCAGAATGGCGCCCTCGAAGGTGCCGATGCCGCCGACCAGCACCATGAAGATCATGTAGGCGGTCCACTGGACGTTGAAGTAGGTTTTCGGCTGGAAGGTGATCGACGTGGCCAACCACAGCGCGCCGGCCATGCCGATGCCGAAGGCGGCGAGCACGAAGAGCAGCCGCTTGGTTCCGGTGACGCGCACGCCGACCGATGCCGCGGCCTCCTCATTGTCCCTGATGGCGCGGATGGCCGCACCCGTGCTGCCACGCAGCAGGCTAAACAGGATGGCAAGGAGCGCCGTCATCGCGGCCAACGCCAGCCAGTAGATCGTCGCCCGCCTGGAACCGGCGTCATAGATGTTGAGCGAGATCAGCGACGTCCCGGTCTCGCCTTGCACCAGCCGGTCGAGATTGACCAGCAGATGGGTGAGCGCCGCGATCACCCACATGCCGATGGCGAACTCGCCGTTCTTCAGCTTCAGCATGAACAGCGACATTGGCCAGGAGATCGCGCCGACGATGATCGCGGAGACGAACAGCGAGGCGAACGGGTTGAGGCCGGCATCGGCCAGACGGATGGCGAAATAGGCGCCGAGGCCGAAGAACACTTGCTGTCCAACCGAAACCAGCCCGCCGAAGCCGGCCAGCGCGTTCCACATCGCTGCCAGGATCACATAGATGAACAAGGCGGTAAGGCGGTCGACGGCGCCGGCCGACAGGAAGTGCGGCGCGATGCCAAGCAGCGCGATGATGACGACGACCGCAATCGCCGAGATGCGCGAGGCGGAGGTGCCGCGCTCGATGACGGGGTCGTTTAAAACCGCGCTCATGATGCTTTCCTCGCGGGCAGGCGCAGCAGGCCGCGCAGGCCGAGGCCGGAGGTGGAGAGCCGGATGAACAGCACGATCAGGAAGGCGACATGGCCGCCGATCAGAAAACCTTGCGGATGGATCTGCGCGCCGAGCGTCTGGGCGAGCGCCAGAACGATGCCGCCGACCAGCGTGCCCCATAGCGAACCGGCGCCGCCGATCACCGCCGCCTCGAAAGCGAACAGCAATTGAGGTGCGCCGGTATAGGGATCGAAGGTGGCGCGCATGGCGAGGAAGGCGCCGGCCAGCCCAACGGTGACCATGGCGATGGCGGCGGCGAGGGCATTGGCGCGGCGCGCATCGACGCCGACGAGACCGGCCGTGTCGGGATCTTCCGACGTGGCGCGGATCGAGCGGCCAAGCCTGGTGCGGGTGAGGAACAGCTGCAGTCCGCCAAGCAATATGACGGCGGCGGCGAACATGATCACGGCAAGCTTGCCGACATAGATGCTGCCCGGCCATTCCCAGGAATCGTAGGAGAGGCTGCCGATATAGGGCGCCAGCGAACGTGTGTCGGCGCCGAACTGCTCGAACAGCGCATTGTCGATGACGATGGCGAGGCCGAACGTGGTCAGGATCGGCAGGAGCGCGCCGCCGCGGGCGCTGCGCTCGAGCAGGAAGCGCTGCAGCGCCCAGCCGATGGCCGCCATCAGCGGCAGCACGATGAGCAGGCCGACGAAGGGCGAGATATGGAATTGCGAGGCGAGCCGCCACAGCGCATAGGCGGAAAACACGGCCAGGCTTCCATGTGCGAGGTTGATGATGCGCATCACCGAAAACATGAAGGAGAGGCCGCAGGCGATCAGCGCGTAGTAGCCGCCGAGCAGGATGCCCTGGACGATCTGGTTGCTCATGCCGGCACACTCCCGGCGCTTTTTCTGTGCAGACCGAAATAGGCTTTCGTCACTTCATCGCGGGACATGCCCTTGCTCGGGCCTTCCAGCGCGACGCGTCCTTCGAGCATGCAGATGACCTTGTCCGAGACCGAGAGCGCGCGATTGAGGTCCTGTTCGACCAGGATGATCGTCGTGCCGGAGCTGATCAGGCCTTGCAGCGAAGCGTATACGCGATCGACCACCAGCGGCGACAGGCCGAGCGAGACCTCGTCGAGCAGCAGCAGTTCGGGATTGCTCATCAAAGCGCGGCCGATGGCGGTGGCCTGCTGCTCGCCACCGGAGAGATGCCCGGTCTTGGCATGGCGGCGCGGCTTCAGATTGGGGAACGTGTCGAGCACTCGTTCCACGCTCCAGTCGCCGGGACGGCCGGCGGTCTTGCCAAGCAGGAGGTTCTCCTCGACCGTCATCTGCACGAACAGTTTTCGCCCTTCCGGCACCAGCGCGACGCCCATGCCGACGCGCTTGTGCGAGGGAACGCCGGTGATATCGGCACGATTCAGCAGCACGCGGCCGGCCGTCGGCTGGTGCGCGCCGGCGATCGCCCGCAGCAGGGTCGTCTTGCCGGCGCCGTTGGCGCCGACCAGCGCCAGCGTTTCGCCGCGCTCGATCGTAAAGCTCACACCGCGCACCGCCTGCAACAGGCCATGGCGGACGACCAGATTCTCGATTGCGAGCAGGCTCATTTCGGGCCTCCGCCGAGATAGGCGCGCACGACTTCCGGGTCGGCCATCACCGCTTGCGGCTCGCCATCGGCGATGATCTTGCCGGCGTCCATACAGATCAGCCGCTCTGCCACCTGCAGCAGGATGTGGACGATGTGCTCGATCCAGACGATGCCGATCTTGCGGCGGCGCAATTCCTTGATGGTATCGACAAGTTCGCTCGCCTCGCCATCGGTCAGGCCGCCGCCGATCTCGTCGAGCAGAAGCAGCGTCGGCCTTGCCGCGAGCGCGCGGGCAAGTTCCAGCCGCTTGCGGTCGAGCAGGCCGAGCGTTTCGGCGCGCCGGTTGGCCACGCCCAGCATGCCGCACAGTTTCAGCGACGCCAACGCCTCTTCATAGGCCTCGTCGCGGGCGAGACCGGCGCCATGCGATGCCGCAACAAAAACGTTCTCGAACGTGGTCATGCCGCCGAACGGTTTCGGCACCTGGTGCGTGCGCACCAGGCCGAGCCGGCAGCGCTGCGTTGCCGGCAGCGCCGTCACATCGCCGCCCTTGAAGGCGACCGTGCCGGCGCTCGGCGGGAAGGCGCCTGACAAGATGCTGAGCAGCGTCGTCTTGCCGGCGCCGTTCGGGCCGACGATGCCGACGGCCTCAGCGGCATTCATGGCGAAGTCGACATCGTCGAGCACCACCAGCGCGCCGAAGCGTTTCTGGATGCCGGCAGCGCGGAGGATCGCGGCGTTTGCTGAACCGTTCACGATGCGATCCCCGTAGCCGTCCGTCAGCCGTTATACGGCTGGAGCTTGGCCTCGACCGGAACCTTCGGGTCGGTGGCGTTCTCGGTCACGACGTAGTCGAGCGGGAATTTGCCGCCTTCCTTGGCCGCCACCCATTGGGTGCCGATGATCGGGCCGGGAGAGACATTGGCGACCGGGCCGCTGGTGAAGTCGACCTTGCCGATCATGGTCTCGGTGTTGAGCGTGCTCAGCGCCTTGGCGACGGCCGCCTTGTCCTTGGCGTCGGTGCTTGCCTTCAGCGCCTCGAAGCCGGCGTCGAGCAGCGACATCGAGGCGCCGAGCTGCTGCGTCCACTGCTTGCCGCTGGCGGCCTCATAACCGTCGGCCAGTTCGATTCCCGAAACGCCGGTCAGCGGCGACTTGTAGGGGAAGGCCTTGTGCCAGTAAGCGGCGCTCGAAATCTTGTTGCCGAGATCGCCCAGCGCCTCGATGTCGGACGGGAACAGCCCGGTCTTGGCGACCTGGCAGATCTTGATCTGCTTGATCAGGCCTTGCTGCGCGGCCTGGCGCCAGAAGGCGGCGAAGTCCGGCGGGATCGGGAAGGAGTTGAAGATCTCGACGCCTTCCTGCTTGAACAGCGCGATCTGCGAGGAATAGTCGGTGGTGCCGGTCTCGTAGGCACCGGGATCGACGATGGTGAAACCCTGCTTTGCCAGCAACGGCGCCAGATGGGTGCGGATGGCATTGCCGTCGGCGTCGTTGGGATACATGACGCCGACCTTCTTGTTGGTCTCGATCAGGTTCCATTGCGAGATGTAGGTCCGGAAGAACTCGTCGACGCCGAAGCCGAAATGATAGGTCCATTTGAACGGCGAGGGTTCCCCGGGCTTGGCGCCGCGGCCGAAATACCAGGCCTCCCACGGCATGACGGTGGAGAGGCAAGGCACGCCGGCGGCTTCGCAGGCGTCGGCGACCGGGTTGATCACCTCCGGCGTCGACACCGCCAGCATCAGGTCGACGGCCTGGTTGTTGATGAGGTCCTTGGCGAGCTGGCCGGCGCGGGACGGGTCGGATTGCGTGTCCTGGTCGATGATCTCGACACTGTATTTCTTGCCGCCGATGTCGATGCCGTTGGCGAGCGCCTTGCGGGCGAGGTCGAGCACATAGCCGTCGGTCTGGCCGAAGCCGGCGAGCGGCCCGGTGCGCGGGCTGACAAAGCCGACCTTCAGCGTGTCGGCGGCCTGCGCGAAGGCCTGGCCGCGGCTGAGCGCAAGTGCCGCGCCGCCGGCGAGCGATGTGGCGATGAACTGGCGCCGCGAGACGCCGGATTTGCTTGAGGTCATGCTGGTATTCCTCCCTTTCCTGACGGCACCTGGAGGTCACCGCCGGCCTGCTCAAAATCGATGCCGCCCGTTCTTAAGATCGGAGATCGCCCCGGCAGGCCTTGAGGCGGCAGCGGAACGCCGCCAATGCCGATAAGGCACGATTTCGATCCTCCCATCGTCACAGTGCCCTAGGTGTTTGGTTTGGTAAAATGATATTTTGCGGTGTTTCGTTAACCAACAGGTTATGGAAATACGGCTGAAGGCCCGCTCTGCGCCAGATTGGCGAAAGGTGCTCAGGCGTTCTGGCTGGCCGCCTCGCGAATGGTCTGCAGCAGGATGGTGAAGGCCGGCGAAGGCGCAGTGTCGGTCCGCATCGTCAGGCCGACGGGCCCTTTGGTTTCCTCGGTGTTGACGGGCAAGGCGACGAAGGCGCCGCTGGAGAGTTCGTTGGCGACGACGCCTGTCGATATGATCCAGACCGCATTGCTTTGGCGCAGGAAGGCACGGCCGAAGGAATCCGAGACGGTCTCGATCTCGGTCGCAGGCGCCGTCATGCCGTTGGTGATGAACAGGCGGTCGACGAACGGGCGGATGACCGACTCCCGCGTCGGCATCAGCACCGGGAATTCATCGAGCCGGGCGAAGATGTCCTGGCCCGGCTGCAGCAGCGGATGGCCGGCCCTCACCACGAACAGCACCGGTTCGGAATAGAGATGCTCGAAGAAGAAGCCGGTCATGTTTTCCGGCGCCGCAAGCCGGCCGACGACGAGATCGAGCGCACCGACGCGCAACTGTTCCAGCAGGACCGCGTTCTCGCCGGTGACGATCTTGATCGCAGCACCGGTATTTTCACTCAGGAACAGGCTTATGGCGCGTGGCATCACCTTGGCCGACACTGTCGGGAGCGCGCCGATGCGGATCGGATGCCGGTTGATGGCGCCGTCCTGGCGGACGGAATCGACGCCGCGCTTCAGTGCCGTGATCGCCGTGCCGGCATGGCCGAGAAAGATTTCGCCAAGCCGCGTCACCCTGATGCCGCGGCCGTCGCGTTCGACGACAGCGATGCCAAGCGCCTCCTCCAATTCGCGCAACGTCTTGGTCACGGCCGGTGGGCTGACATGGAGAAAGTCGGCCGCCCTAGCCACGCTGCCTTGCCGCGCTACCTCAAGGAATGCCTGCAGGTGACGGAACCTTATGCGGCTTTCGGACATGTTCTCATAACCTAGCAGTTAATGAAACGGCGTAAAATATCATTTTACCAAACCAAATGCCTTGTGCAATGTGAACACGGAGGATCGAAATCGTGCCATTCGTCAACATTGGCGGCATCACGCTGCACCATCGCCATATCAAGGCGAAGGGAAATGCGCGGCCGATCGTGTTCATCAATTCGCTGGGCACCGACTTCCGCATCTGGGACGAGGTGTTGTCCGAACTGGGTGGCGAAATACCTGTGTTGGTCTACGACAAGCGCGGCCATGGCCTGTCCGACATTGGTGGCGTCAGCTCGATCGACGAGCATGTCGATGATCTGTCGGGCCTGATCGATCATTTCGAACTGAACAATGCGGTGCTGTGCGGCCTGTCGGTGGGCGGCCTGATTGCGCAAGGGTTTTATGCCCGGCGCCCCGAAATCGTCGACGGCCTCATCCTGTGCGACACCGCCCACAAGATCGGCACGGCCGACAGCTGGAACACCCGCATCGAAACGGTCGAAAGCAAAGGCATCCAGGCCATCGCCGATGCCGTGCTCAAAATGTGGTTTACGCCTGCCTTCCACGCGGACCGTGTCGCCGAGCTCGACGGCTACTGGAACATGATGACCCGGCAAGCCGTCGCCGGCTATGTCGGCACCTGCGCCGCGGTGCGCGATGCCGATTTTACCGAGGCTGCGCAGGCGATCGCGGTGCCCACGCTTTGCGTCGTTGGCGACCAGGACGGCTCGACGCCGCCGGATCTCGTCCGCTGGCTGGCCGATCTGATCCCAGGCGCACATTTCGAAATCATTCGTGACGCCGCGCACATCCCTTGCGTCGAACAGCCCGAGGCGCTGACCACCCTGATCCGCGATTTCGTCGCGGCGCTTCCCCTGAGAAAGCAGACCCATGGATGAACTGCCCAAAAACGAAACCAGATACCGAACCGGGCTGACCGTCAGGCGCTCGGTGCTCGGCGACCCTCATGTCGATCGCAGCGAGGATGCCGTCACCGATTTCGACCGGCCGTTCCAGGAGCTGATCACCGAGGCAGCATGGGGCACTGTGTGGGCGCGTCCGGGCTTCAGCAGGCGCGAACGCTCGATCGTGACGCTGGCACTGCTGGCCGCCCTTGGCCATGATGAAGAGGTCGCCATGCATGTGCGCGCCACCGCCAACACCGGTGCGTCGCGCGACGATATCTGCGAAGCGTTCCTGCATGTCGCGATCTATGCCGGCGTGCCGGCGGCCAACCGCGCCTTCAGGATCGCCAAGGAGGTGTTTTCGGAAATGGACGGAAGCAGGGCTGGCCATGCCAGCTGATGCCGGCTCGAACCGCAGGCCCGAGACCGGCGCCTTCTTCCAGCGCGACCGCGGCTGGCACCCGCCGGCGCTGACGCCCGACTACAAGACTTCGGTGCTGCGCTCGCCGCAGAAGGCGCTGCTGGCCTTCGACAACACGGCGTCGGAGATCACCGGTCCGGTGTTCGGCCACGCCGTGCTGGGCGAACTCGACAATGACCTGATCCACAATTTTGCAAAGTCCGGCGAGAGCGCCATCGGCGAGCGTATCATCGTCTATGGCCGCGTGCTCGACGAGCGCGGCCAGGGCGTCTCCGGCGCGCTGCTCGAATTCTGGCAGGCCAATGCGGGCGGCCGCTACCGCCACAAGAAGGACGGCTATCTGGCGCCGCTCGATCCGAATTTCGGCGGCTGCGGCCGCACCATCACCGATGCCGACGGCGGCTATGCCTTTCGCACGGTGAAGCCAGGTCCCTATCCCTGGCCGAACGGGCCCAATGACTGGCGGCCGTCGCACATCCATTTCTCGGTGTTCGGCCACGGCTTCGCACAGCGGCTGATCACCCAGATGTATTTCGAGGGCGACCCGCTGATCTGGCGGTGCCCGATCGTGCGCGGTATCCGCGACAAGGCGGCGATTGAGACGCTGGTCGCCGCGCTCGACATGCAGGCGACGATCCCGTTCGACGCGCGCGCCTACAAGTTCGACATCGTGTTGCGCGGACGCCGCGCCTCGCTGTTCGAAAACCGTCCGGAGGGCAATTGATGGCGCAATCGCTGACCCGGCTGAAGGAGAGCCCGTCGCAGACCGCCGGTCCCTACGTGCATATCGGGCTGACGCCGAATTTCGGCGGTATCGGCGGCGTCTACCCGACAGACCTGGGCGCCACGATGCTCAACGACAACGCCAAGGGCGACCGCATCGGTTTGCGCATTCGCGTGCTCGACGGCACCGGCACGCCGCTCAGGGATGCGTTGATCGAGATCTGGCAAGCGGATGCCAATGGCTTCTACAATTCGCCGGCCGAATTGCGCGGCGATGCCGATCCGGATTTTCAGGGCTGGGGCCGTCAGCCGACCGACATGGAAACCGGCCTGTGCAGTTTTCAGACGATCAAGCCGGGACGCGTGCCGTATGGCGACGGCCGGCTGATGGCGCCGCATATCAGCCTGTGGATCGTCGCCCGCGGCATCAATATCGGCCTCCACACGCGGCTCTATTTCTCCGACGAGGCCAAGGCCAATGCCGAGGATCCGATCCTGGCCCGCATCGAGCACAAGGTGCGCGTGCCGACGCTGATCGCCGAGCGGCAAGGCGACGACTATATTTTCGACGTCCATCTCCAGGGGGAGAAGGAAACGGTCTTCTTCGACAGCTGACGGAGGAAACCAGCACATGACCGTATCGCCCTTCGACCATCCGCTGCTTTCCGGCCTGCTCGGCGACGAGGAGGCGGCTCGGCATTTTTCGGTGGATGGGGAAATCGCCGCCATGCTCGATTTCGAGCGCGCGCTGGCGCAAGCGGAAGCCGAAAGCGGGATTATCGGCACGGATGCCGCCGCGGCGATTATACCTGTCCTGTTGTCATACAAGCCGGACACCGCGCGGCTGCGGGCCGGTGTGGCGAAGGATGGCGTGATCGTGCCCGAACTGGTGCGCCAGTTGAAGGCAGCGGTCGGGGCGCCGCACGACGCCGGCGTGCATTTCGGCGCAACCAGCCAGGACGTCATCGACACTGGCCTGGTGCTTCGGCTGCGCCGGCTCATTGAACATCTCGACCTGCTGCTGACTGAAAACATTCTGCGGCTGGTGGGGCTGGAAGAACGTTTTGGCAGCCGTGCATTGACAGCGATGACGCGCATGCAGCCGGCGATCCCAATTCAGGCGTCGGACCGCGTGGCGGTGTGGCGCACGCCGCTGCAACGGCATCAGCAGAGACTGTCGGAGCAATCCAAGCGTCTGATCGTGGTGCAGTTTGGCGGCGCCGCCGGCACGCTGGAGAAGCTGGGCGACAAAGGACCTGCCGTGCGCGCGGCCCTTGCCGCAAAGCTCGGCCTTGGCGACGCGCCGCAATGGCACAGCCAGCGGGATGCGCTGGCCGAATTCGCCGGGCTGCTATCGCTCATCACCGGCAGTCTCGGCAAGTTCGGCCAGGACGTTGCGCTGATGGCGCAAGGTGGAACCGACATCAAGCTGTCCGGCGGCGGCGGCTCGTCGGCCATGCCGCACAAGCAGAACCCGGTGAAGGCGGAAGTGCTGGTGACGCTGGCGCGCTTCAACGCCACCCAGCTTTCCGGCATGCACCAGGCGCTGGTGCATGAGCAGGAGCGCTCCGGTGCTGCCTGGACGCTGGAATGGCTGCTCTTGCCGCAAATGGCGATAGCGACCGCGGCTGCGCTACGGCTCGCCGCCGAACTCGCCGGACAGATCGAAAGCCTGGGACACTGATGCGCACAAAGATCGTCATTGTCGGCTCCGGACCGTCCGGGCTGCTGCTTGGCCAGCTTCTCGGCACCATTGGCGTCGAGACGGTGATCCTCGAACGTTCGAGCCGGCAGCATGTGCTTGGCCGGGTGCGGGCAGGGGTGCTCGAACAAGGCACCGTCGAGTTGCTCGAAGAGGCGGGCGCAGCTGTAAGGCTGCATGCCGAGGGCCTGCTGCATGCCGGCATCTCGCTTGCGTTCGGCGGCGGCCTGCACCGGCTCGACCTCACGGCACTGACCGGCGGCAAGCATGTCACCGTCTATGGTCAGACCGAAGTGACGCACGATCTGATGGACAAGCGCGAGGCGGCCGGGCTGACCACCGTCTATGAGGCGGCCAACGTCGCGCTGCATGGTTTCGATGGCGAAGCGCCCTACGTCACCTACGACAAGGACGGCGTCAGCCATTGCATCGACTGCGACTTCATCGCCGGCTGCGACGGCTATCACGGCGTTAGCCGCAAATCGGCGCCTGGGCGGGCGCTGAAAACCTTCGAGCGGACCTATCCCTTCGGCTGGCTCGGCGTGCTGGCCGAAGTGCCGCCGGCCGATCACGAACTGGTCTACGCCAACCATGAGCGGGGCTTTGCGCTGTGCTCGATGCGGTCGACGCATCGCAGCCGCTACTATGTGCAGGTCCCGGCTGACGAACAGGTCGACGCCTGGAGCGACGGTCGCTTCTGGGACGAATTGCGCAGTCGCCTGCCGGAACAGACCGCAGCCGCGGTCGTTACCGGCCCGTCCTTCGAAAAATCAATCGCGCCGCTGCGCTCCTTCGTCGCCGAGCCGATGCGCTTCGGCCGGCTGTTCCTGGTCGGCGACGCCGCCCATATCGTGCCGCCGACGGGCGCCAAGGGGCTCAACCTCGCCGCCAGCGATGTGCGCTATCTCTTTGCTGGGCTTCGCGAATTCTATCTGGACAAATCACCAAGCGGGCTCGACGCTTATTCAGCCAAGGCGCTGGCCAGAGTGTGGAAGGCGGTGCGCTTCTCCTGGTGGATGACGACGATGCTGCACCGCTTTCCCGATACGGGCGAGTTCGGCCAGCGCATCCAGGAAGCCGAGCTCGACTATCTCGTGCATTCGCAGGCAGCGTCGGCCGCCCTGGCGGAGAATTATGTCGGACTGCCGTATTGATTGGCTGAAGCCATCAAACCCGTTCGAGCGCCACCGCGATGCCCTGGCCGACGCCGATGCACATGGTGGCGAGCGCATAGCCGACGTTGCGTTCGCGCAGTTCCAGCGCTGCCGTGCCTGCAATGCGCGCGCCCGACAATGGCATATTGCGAAATCTCGGCGTGCTGGAAAATTCCAAGGCGCTGATCTCGCAGCCGCTCGGCCTTGTCGATGCGCGCGATGCGAAGGAGC
>NZ_JAMYQD010000015.1:0-207680 GCF_040320665.1 Mesorhizobium sp. M0626
GTAGCTTTCCAACTTCGACGAACCTGCGATGTTCCGTAAGTGAGAGCATTTATCTCAGCCGAAACGAAGAGCTTCGTCAGGCACGCACCCAGTCAACAGTGAGTTGCCCTGTCCCTCGTGGGCAGGAGCCGAGTGCCGGCTGCCTCCTGTATTGCAATCTTTGCCTATTCGGCGGCCCCGCCTCGGCGTACCGGCGACCAGGGAGAACTCTCCCTTGCCGTCCATCGACGGTCCATCCTCCAACGGCCCCGCGCTGGTTCGATACCTTCGACGAAGCAATTGATGAAGGCATAGGATACGTCCTGATACACACGGGAAGGAGTTGGGACCGGCAGAAACGCGTTAAGTCCGCCCATGTCTTCAATGGCCGTGAGCCACTGCTGTGGGTGCATGGTGTCGCGCGCAATAAGGAAGGACACGATGTCCTTCATGCCGGGATCGTTGGTCATGTTGTACAGGCGGGTAGCAAGTACGCGGCCACTTCCTTCCGCAGTGACGTTTGCGACCATATCTGCGCAAGATTGCCGCCGGCGTAGGGATGCGAAGCATTGAAGGGAAACGCCGTTGGCGTTTTCAGGCAGTGCGGCCAGGCCGGTCGACAAGATTTGGCGGACGTTCATCCCGTTGAGGGCCGAGCCGCCGACCTGTCGGGGAAAGGCGGTAGCGCTTCCGCGACCACCTTACCCCCGCTGCTTTGACGCCATGCCCACCAGCTCGCCGACTCTGCGGCTGGAGATTGCATTCATCGCTAATGACTGCTGGGCGTACTTTTCTGGGGTGGATCGTGCCGGTCCGCCTGTACGCTCGAATTTCTGCCTTTGGGATTCCGCTGGGGCCAGCTCAAAGACCTGAGGCATGCCTGAGCTAGGCTACTGGTGAACGCGTCTCCAAGGCCAAGTCTCTACTTTGCAGAACGCCTCCCTACGCCCCCAACGTCGGCTCCGTATTCACCTCCAGCGCCTCTTCCGCCTCATCTTCCTCGCCGAGCACCTCCCCATGCACCCCCAGCGGCCGGCCGATCCAGATCGGATCGACGAGATGGTCGCGTTTGGGGTTGGTGGTGTTGGGGTGGATGAGGATGCTGAGGCCGCTGTGGTTCAGCATCAGCCAGGGGACCAGCGTGGCGAAGATCTCGGTGGCGAAGGAGACCTGGTACATGGCCTGTTCGTGCGGGCCGACCGGCTCGTCGCGCCAGTTGCCCAGGCGCACGCGGAAGCGTTCGCCGATGCGCAGGCGCAGCCATTCGGCGTGCTGCCGCTCGGCTTGCCCGTCATAGTAGATGTGGGCGTGATAGCTGGCGATCTCGGCGAGAGGCCTTGGCGGGCTGGCGGTGTTCACCTTGATGGCTCCCTCGGTGATTGTGGTGCGGGCAGCGTATACGCAAGCGGGCGGGGTGGCCAAGGGGGGCACAGCGTGTGCTCGTCATCTCGATTTCGGGCCAATCGCATATGGAGCTCCCCCACTCCGTCTCGGCTTCGCCCAGCCACCTCTGCCCCCACATTCGTGGGGGAGAGGAAATGCTAATCGCCAAGGTCGCTGCCTTGAAAAGCTTGGCATTTCCTCTCCCCCATGGACATGTGGGAGAGGTGGCCGCGAAGCGGACGGAGTGTGGGCGGGCCGCCGTATGCCTATTGCCAGCACTTCATCGGGCGAGGACCCGCTGATCGCAGAGGTCTCTTGCCCCGATCAAACCCTGCCCATCAGCACCAGGATCAGCAGCACCACCAGCACAGCGCCGACTATTCCGGACGGCCCATAACCCCAGGAGCGCGAGTGTGGCCAGGCCGGGACGGCGCCGATCAGGATCAGGATCAAGACAATGATGAGGATGGTGCTGACGGTCATTAAGAGTCCCTCGCCTTGCTGGTCGGATACGAAGGGACAATGCAAAAGGCCGTCCGGTAGTTCCGGACGGCCTTTTGTCCGACTGCTCGAATGCAGCTATTCCGCGGCTTTCGGGAAGGCGATTGCCGGCTCATCGAGCGGCTTCGGCCCTGTGGACGCATCCCATTTCTTGTCGCGGCCGAACAGCCGGCGGAAGAACGCGTAGAAGCGGCTGTTCTTGCTGCGCGTGAAGATCATCAGCATGGACGGCGTCACCACCAGCGTCAGCAGCGTGGCGAAGGACAGGCCGAAGACGATGGCCGAGGACAGCGAAATCCACCATTGCGTCGACGGCGCGTTGATCGTCGTCTCGTGATGGAAGATTTCGAGGCCGAGACCAAAGGCGATCGGCAGCACGCCGAGGATGGCCGATACCGCCGTCAGCACCACCGGGCGGGCGCGCTCGCGGCAGGTCTGCAGCACCGCCTCCATCTTGTCCCAGCCCTCTTCGCGCAGCCGGTCATAGGTGTCGATGAGAACGATGTTGTTGTTCACCACCACACCGGCCAGCGCGATGACGCCGATACCCGACATGACGATGCCGAAGGCTTCGCCTGTCAGCAGCAGCCCCAGGAACACGCCGATCGTCGCCATGACCACACAGGACAGCACCAGCAGCACGCTGGTGAACTTGTTGAACTGCATCAAGAGCACCAGGAAGATCAGGAAGATCGCGGCGCCAAAAGCCTTGCCGAGGAAGGCGCTGGCTTCGGCGCTGTCCTCGTTCGAGCCGGCGAGCTTCCAGCGTATGCCGTTGTCGAGCTTCATGTCGGTGACCGCCTTGGTCACCTCCGCCTGCACCGCCGCGACCTGGTTACCGGCGGCGACGTTGGCCTGGACGACCACGGTGCGGGCGCCGTCGATGCGGTTGAGGATGCCGACCGTCGGCTCCGGCTTGCGCACGACGAAGTTGGAGATCGGCACCGAGCCTTGCGCGGTCTGCACCCTGAGCTCATCGAGCGTCGACAGCGTGCGCCGGTCTTCGGGCAGGCGCAGCCTGATGTCGACGGCGTCGTCGGCGCCGGCGGGCCTATATTCCGAGAGCTTCAATCCATTGGTCACCAACTGCACCACGGTGCCGACCGCGGTCGGGCTGATGCCGTACTGCGCCGCCTTGGCGCGGTCGACCTCGAGCGCCCAGTCGACGCCGGGCGGCGGCAGGCCGTCGGAAACGTCGATGACGCCGGGCACCTTGGCGATGCGCGCCGCGACCGCACGGGCCTGGTCGTCAAGCCCTTTTGGATCGATGGCTGAAAGCCGGAGCTGGACCGCCTTGCCTGTGGGAGGACCGGCCTCCGGCACGCGCACTTCGACATCGACGCCGGGAATGCCGGCCATGACGGTGCGCAGCTCATCCAGGATATTGTTCGCCGATTTGCGCTCGCGCCAGTCGATGAACTCATACTGGATGACGCCGACGACGTCCTCCGGCACGTCCTGTCCGCCGCCCTGCGTCTTGCCGACGCGGGTGTAGACCGATTTCACGCCGGGCCAGCCGAGCAGCCGGTTTTCGGCGATCCTGGTTGCCGTATCCATTTCGGCCAGCGAGAGATTGCCGCGGGCATGCACATAGAGCAGGCCGTAGTCGGGCTCGACGCTGGGGAAGAACTCGACGCCGGCGCCGTATTTGGAATAGGCGAAGCCAACGCCGGTCAAAAGCACGGCGGTAAGCACCAGCACGGTGATGGGGAAGCGCACCGCCTGCTTGACCAGCGCCATGTACCAGCCGTCGCGATTGTGTTCCTCGTGATGCTCCGGCGCCTTGGCGAAGAGCGCGCCCAGCGTCGGCGCGAACACCAGCGCATAAAGCATCGAGGCCGACAGCGTGACGATCAGCGTGATCGGCATGTATTTCATGAAGTCGCCGATGATGCCGGGCCAGAACAGCAGCGGCGAAAACGCCGCGATGCGCGTCATCGTCGCGGCGATGACCGGACCGGCCATGCGCTTGGCGGCCAGCGTGAAGGCTTCCGCCTTCGGCATGCCTTCGCCCATGCGCCTTTCGGCGAATTCGGTGACGATGATGGCGTCGTCGACCAGCATGCCGACCGCCAGGATAAGGCTGAACAGCACGATCATGTTGATCGTGTAGCCCATCATCGCAAGCAGCAGGATGCCGATCAGGAAGGATGACGGAATGGCAAGCCCGATCAGCAGCGAGGCGCGGCCCGACAGCGCATAGAGGATGACGATGAACACCAGGATGACGGCGATCATCACGTGGTTCTGCAGGTCGCCCAGCAGCTGGTTGACGAAGACAGACTTGTCCTGCGTGTAGGTGATGTTCATGCCTTCCGGCATCGTCTTGACGTAGGCGTCGGACACTTCCCGCACCTTGGCCAGCGTGTCGATCAGGTTGGCGCCGATGCGCTTCTTGACTTCGATGGCGATGGCCGGCTTGCCGTTGAGGCGAGTGATGGTCTCGGCGTCGGCGAAGGTCGAACGCACCGTGGCGATGTCCTTCGCCTGCACGACGGCATTGGGGCCGGCGACCACCGGCAAGGACGCGACATCCTCGGGTGTCTCGATCAGCGACGGCACCTTGACCGCGTATTTGCCTTCCGAACCCTCGATATTGCCGGCGGCGACCAGGCTGTTGGAAGCGCCGACCGCGCCGATCAACTGGTCGAGCTGCAGGCCGTAGGAGGACAGCTTCATCGGGTCGATGACGACCTCGACGAGATCGTCGCGCGCGCCTTGTATGGTGCCCTCAAGAACGCCCGGGACTTCCTCGATGCGGTCGCGCAGTTCGCGCGCCGCCGCCGTAAGCACACGCTCGGGCACATCGCCGGACAGCGTGACGACCAGGACGGGAAACTCGGAAATGTTGACCTCGGTAACAACCGGTTCTTCTGCCGCTTGGGGAAGGTCAGCCTTCGCGTCCTGAACCTTCGAGCGTGTATCAGTCACCGCGGTGTCGACTTTTATAGACGGCAGAAACTCAAGGAAGACAAAGGCACCGCCCTGATAGGCGGATGATTTCATCTCCTTTAACCCCTTGAGACTCTTAAGCTTTGCCTCCAGAGGCCTAAGCAGAAGTCTTTCAGCGTCTTCGGGCGCGATGCCTTGATAGGCAACATTTATATAAACATAAGGGGTAGGAACGTCGGGTTCCGCTTCCTTCGGTGTCGACTGATAGGCGACCCAGCCCGCCAGCAGCAGGAAGACCAGCACCGCAATGGTCAGCCGGGCATTGTTGATCGCGAGTTTGACGATATCCATGGCCTGTTCTCAAGATTTCAGGAGCCGCATGGCGGCCGGTTGTCCCCGCCCGGGGCCACCCGGCGCTACTGCGTTGTCGCTTCGCCCAACAGCTTCTGGATGGTCGCCTGGTCGGCCTCGACCGGCTTGACGACGTCGCCTTCCTTGACGAGTTCCTGGCCGGCGACGATGACGCGGGCATCGGCTGGAATGCCGCCAAGCACCAGGCCCTTCGGCGAGTCGTCAACGAGGTCGATCGGGAAGAACACCACCTTGTTGTCCTTGTCGACGGCACGGATGCCAAGATCGCCCTTGTCGCCCAGCGTCACCACGGAGCGCGGCAACATGACGGCGTCGGTCGGCTGCGCGCTGAGCGCAATCTCTGCCGTCATGCCGGCCGGCACCGAGCCGTCGGCATTGGGGACGGCGATCTCGACGCGGAAGGTTCGGGTGGCCGACGAGGCGTCGCGGCTGATGTAGCGCACGGTGCCTTCGACGGTCTGGCCGCTGACCAGCCGGACAGTGGCCTTGTCGCCGAGCTTGAGATAGCCGAGGTCGCGTTCGCTGACTTCACCGCGCGCAATCACCGGATCGAGCTTGAGGATGGTTGCCACCTCGCCGCCCTGCATGACGGAACTGCCGAGCTCCACCGGCACCCGGTCGATGACGCCGTCGAAGGGCGCCTTGACCAGATTGCGGTCGAGTTCGGCCTGCGCCGTTTCCAGCTGCGACTGCGCAGCGGTCAGGTTCGAACGCGCCGTGTCGAGCTGCAGCTTGGGCAGATTGCCGGTCTTCATGAGCCGAAGCGACGCTTCGAGTTCAGCCTGGCGCTGCACGACGAGCTGCTTGGCATTGTCGACCATCGAGATCTTTTCTTCCGCCGCAAGCATCAGCACCAGATCGCCGGTCTTGACGTGATCGCCCTGCTTGACCGGCAGCTTTTCGATGACGCCGGCGACACGCGTCGCCAGCACGGCGCGCTTGTCGGCCTCGGTCAGCCCGGAAATGCGGATGGCGCGGGCATAGGTCTTGCGCGGCGGCGTCACCACAGCGACGGTCCGCAGCGGCGCCTTCGGTTCGGCCTCGGCCGCCTTGGCTGCATCCGGCGCCTTGGCCTGATCGCCCGGCTTGGCCTGATCGCCTGCCTTGCCAGCACCTTCGACAGCGGCGCTGCCGACCGACGAGAACGCGCCTGTTCCCATCCAGGCGGCGAAGCCGATGAGCACGACAATAGCGGCAAGCTTGTGAAACCTGATCTTCGGCATCATTGTTTTTCCACTGCGGGGTTCGGCCAAGTCGTTATCCAACAGGAGTCCGTCGTCTAACAGCTACCGTGTCTTCCAACTCGGGCGCGTCGCCGATATGGGTGCGCGCCAGGCCGTGTTCAATTTGCCGTGAACGGCGAAGCCGCGCTTCTACATCAAAGTTGCATCGCAATACAGTCGAAAAGTTGCAGGAACATTGTGCCAGGCGATGTAGTGTGGCCAACGGGAAACGGTTTTGTCAGCGCCCCGTCAGGCGGCGGAACCACAGTCTCGGAACAATACGGGTGTTGGAGGCGCTTTGTTTTCAAGGCGTTTTGAGCACTGACATTCTCCTGTGCCTGCACTAGTTTTTGACGCTCAAATGTGGGCGCGACCTGCGTAGCCACTCAGTGAATGGCAGCAGGCGTCAGTATGATTTTGTATACCGTCACACGCAACGGTTGTTCCGGGACGGAAAGTCATCGGCGCTACTCCGATTTGCCGAACACTTCGCTGATCGTCTTGATCGATCCGGGCGGACTCAGGCCCGCCGGCGTTCCGCCTCCGGCTTCTTGCGGGCGGCGAGGAATTCCTTCACCCGCCGTCCCGGTGCCGGCCCGCGCACCGGTTTGAAGCCGTCATCGAGTTCGCCGGAAAGATCGAGCGTCGGCCGCTTGCCGACGGCGTCGTAATTCTCCTCCAGCCAGTCGCTCGCCGCTATGCGGCCAAGGTCGCGCAAATAGGTCAAAAAAGCCCATTCGGCGTTGACCTTAGACGACGCCGACAGATCCTTGAACGCCTCGTCGGCATCGATGCGGTGCATGCGGATGTCGCGGTATTCGCCAGGCGGCAGCCGGCCGGCGGCGATCAGTTCCTTGACGAAGGCGATCGAGCGGAATTCGTTCAGCAGCCCGGCATTGAAGGTGATCTCGTCGATGCGGTTCTGGATCTCGTTGGCGCTTCTCGGCGTGCCTTCGCGCACCACCGGATTGATCTGCACCAAAAGCACATCCTCGGTCGCCGCCGTCTTGAAGAACGGGAACAGCGCCGGATTGCCGCCATAGCCGCCATCCCAATAGGGCACGCCCTTGATCTCGACGGCGCGGAACAATTGCGGCAGGCAGGCCGAGGCCATCACCGTGTCGAGGTCGATCTCACCATCGGAAAAGACGCGCAGCTGGCCGGTCTCGACATTGGTCGCCGAAATGAACAGCTCCATCGACTTGCAGGCGTGGACATTTTTGAAATCGATCTCCTGCTCGACCACGTCGCGCAGCGGGTTCAAGCCCAGCGGATTGGCGACATAGGGCGAAAACACTCGGGACATGGTGTCGAAGAAGAAATAGCCGGGCGTGTTCTCGATCGACCAGTTGCCCCAGGCGACGTCCCACGGCATGCGCTGCACCGGGCTGAAGCGGCCCTTGGCCGCCACCGCGCGCCAGAAATCGTCGAGCTTTTGCCGTGCACCCTCGACGCCGGCGCGCAAAAACCCATCGGCCAGCGCCACCGCATTCATCGCGCCGGCGCTGGTGCCGGACACGGCTGAAATGTCGAGCCTGCCATCCTCCAGCAGCCGGTCGAGTACGCCCCAGGAGAAAGCCCCGTGCGAGCCGCCTCCCTGCAGCGCAATGTTGATCTTCTTCGTTTCCTCCGCCTTGCCGTTTTTGGTCATGGCGTTCCTGTTCAGTTTGGTCGCTGCTGCCTCATTCCGCCCGGAAATCGGGCGGGTTCGACGGCAGCGGACTTATATTGCAGTGCAGCATATAAGGGATGACCAAGGCAAGAACACGAACACGGTCGCGTGATCACATGAAATTTTGGTCATGGGGAATGGTCCTCCACGCCCAGGTCTTCGCCCTACGAATACCCCCACCCTTGATCCCTCCCCACAAGGGGGAGGGAGACTTGGTAGACGCTGATCTCAGCAAACCACCGACGTTTCGGCGGCGCGCGCCAGCTGCCCTCCCCTTGTGGGGGTCCGAAGGACGGGCGAGATTCGTGGCTCGCCCCGGCAAGCTAGGGTGGGGTCCTCTTCGCAACAATCTGAACTTGGAACCTCAGGCCACGAGGTCCGGCACCGGCCCGACATAGCGCGACTGTGGACGGATCAGCCGCCCCGTCGTCTGCTGTTCGCGCGCATGCGCGATCCAGCCGGCGACACGTCCGGCGGCAAAGACATTGCTGAACGCCTGTGGCGGAAAGCCAGCCGCCTCAAGCACAAGCGCTGTGTAAAACTCGACATTGGTCTGCAGCGAGCGCTGCGGCTTGGCGATCCGCAGCACTTCGAGCGCCGTGTGCTCGACCTGTTCGGCGAAGGCCAGGCGGCGGCCGGCTTCGCCCTCGCTGCCGAGCTGCCGCACGACGGCTTTCAGTACATCGGCGCGCGGATCGCGCACGCGGTAGATACGATGGCCGAAACCCATGATGCGCTCGCCATGCGCGACCTTCTCGCGCAGCCAACCGGCCGCGTCGCCATGCGCCTGGATTGCATCGAGCATCTCGATCACCGGGCCGGGCGCGCCGCCGTGCAGCGGCCCCTTGAGCGCGCCGAGCCCAGCCAGCACCGACGATGTCAGCCCGGCCAGCGTCGATGCGACGACGCGGGTGGCGAAGGTCGAGGCGTTGAGGCCGTGATCGCAGACGGTCACCAGATAGGTGTCGAGTGCCCTTGCCAGCGCCGGCGACGGGACGGATCCCTCGAGCATCCTCAGCATGTCGGCGGCATGATCGGCCTTCGCGTCAGGTGCGATCGGCTGCTCGCCACGCGCCAGGCGCAGCAGAGCCGGCGTCAGCACGGCGGGCGCCGCGATCAGCCGCAAGGCGTCCGTCGGTGTCTCGCCATCCGGCAGCAGCGCCATGCCGGCGCGCATGGCGCCATAGATCTCAATCGGTGCGAGCAGCGGCAGCGAGGGTGCAAGCCGCTCGAACAGCTCGACGCGAGCCTTGCCCAGCCTCGCTGCCAGTTCGGCATCGCCGGGAAGGCCGTCGAAGAAGCCGTCGAGCAACAGGCGAACCACTTGCGCATAGCGCCAGCGTCCCGCCAATTCCGGCAGCGAATGACCGCGGATCGTCAGGCGGCCGCCAAGGCCATCGACATCGGAGAGCACGGTCTCCGCCGCCACCACATCATCGAGCCCGTTCGGCATATCTCATCTCCTTGCAGCTTTTCTGCATGGGAGATAAGGGTTAGGCTGCGCCTCGATCAATCTTGATCAATATAATCAATGCATGGGCTAAAAATGTCCGAATGGCTGTCGCGGGATGAGGCGCTGGAACGGCTCAAGGTCCGGCCGCAGACGCTCTACGCCTATGTCAGCCGTGGCCGCATCGGCATGCGGCCGGATGAGAGCGACCCGCGCCGCAGCCAGTACCGCGCCGACGACATCGCGGCATTGGCGACCCGCCGGGCGCGGGGCCGCAGTCCCTCGGCCATCGCCGAGAGTGCGATCGCCTGGGGCGAACCCTCGATCGCAACAGCAATTTCAACCGTTCTGCACGGGCGCCTCATCTACCGAGGGCAAGACGCCGTTGCGCTTTCCAAAGCGGCGACGCTGGAGGAAACCGCTGCTGTGCTCTGGGCCTCGCCTGAACCGGTGGCTTTCAAAGCTCCGTCATCTGAAGCGCCTCATCCAGTCGGCCGCGCCTCGGCCTTTGCGCAGCTTGCCATGCTTGCAGGCCACGGGCGGCCTTCGCTAGGACGCAGCGCCGCCTCGCTGTGCACCGAGGCCGCGCGCACAGTCGGAGCGCTGGCGCAGTCGCTGGGCGCTGAAGCCGGCACAGCGCCCGTCCATAAGCGCCTGGCGCAGGGCTGGTCGGTAGATGCGACGGGAGCGGAAGCGATCCGCTGCGCCCTCGTCCTGCTCGCCGATCATGAACTCAACGCATCGACCTTCGCCGCCCGCGTCGCAGCGTCCACAGGGGCCTCGCCTGCCGCATGCCTGTTGGCCGGCCTGGCAACGCTGTCCGGCCCGCGCCACGGCGGCGCCGGCGAAGCGGTGATGCAACTGGCTGAAGATGCAGCAGCCCACGGCGCGGATGCGGCGATCCGGCGCTGGCTCGGCCATGATCGGCCCTTGCCGGCGTTCGGCCATCCGCTCTATCCCGACGGCGATCCCCGTGCCACCGCACTTCTGGCAGTCATCCCTGTCGACGAGACGCTGCAACAGCTGCAAAAAGCCGCCATGGCGGCAGCCGGTGCCCAGCCCAACATCGACTTCGCCCTGGCCGCACTAACGCGCGGCCTTGGCTTGCCGCGCGATGCACCGTTCCAGCTATTCGCGCTTGGACGCAGCGTCGGCTGGGCCGCGCATATGGTCGAACAGATCATTAGCGGCAGCATCATCAGGCCGCGTGGCCGCTATGAGGGACGCGTGACTTAAGCCGACCTGGCCGTGTTCCCGAAACGCGCACGGTACGCGACGGGCGTCGTGGCGAATTGCCGGCGGAAGTGATGCCGCAACGTGCCTGCCGCGCCAAAGCCGGCGGTCTCGGCAATCCGTTCGATCGGCATGGCGGTGTCTTCCAGCAGCGTGCGCGCCCGCGAAAGCCGTTCCGACAGCAGCCAGCGCGCCGGCGTGACGCCGGTTGCGGCCGCAAAGCGGCGCAGAAACGTCCGCTCGCTCATCCCGGCAAGCTCGGCCAAGATGGCGACGGGATAGTCGGCGGAAATATTGGCGCGCATCCTGTCGATCAACGGTCCAAGCCGGCTGCGCTCATGTGGCTCGGGAACGGAGCTCTCGACATACTGCGCCTGGCCGCCGTCGCGATGCGGCGGCACGACCAGACGGCGCGCCACCATGTTTGCAGCCTTGGTGCCGAAGTCGCGCCGAACCAGATGCAGGCAGAGGTCGATGCCCGCGGCACTGCCTGCCGATGTCAGCACATTGCCCTCATCGATGTACAAAACGTCCGGAATCACGGTGATGTCGGGGTACATCTCCATCAGCTTCTCGCTGTAGCGCCAATGCGTGGTCGCTCTTTTGCCCGCAAGCAGGCCGGCGGCGGCAAGCACGAACACGCCCGAACAGATCGAAAGAATGCGAGAGCCGCGCTCGTGTGCCTTTCGAAGCGCCTCGATCAGCGCCGGCGGCACCGGAGCCTCCGTTCCGCGCCATCCCGGTACGATCACCGTGCCGGCCTGGCCGATCAGATCGATCCCGCCGTCGGCAACAATACGCACGCCGCCCAGCGCGCGCATTTCACCGGTATCAATACCGGCAACTGCAAAACGGTACCAATCCTCACCCATTTCCGGCCGGGGCAAGGCGAAGATCTCAACCGCCACGCCAAACTCGAACGTGCACAGGCCGTCATAGGCAACGGCAACGACAAGAGGGTTGGCAGGGCGCGGATTGGCAGAGGATGGCATGATCTTGACGATATATGGCAAAGCTGCCAGCTGCAATCGCCCTGCTTCCTGTCTTATCTCTCCGTCGCATCAGCAATGGAGATACGAGGATGAGCCACGTGACAGACATTCCGGCGGCATCGCCGGATATCGCCCGCGACCATTTTCTGCGCCGGCTTTCCGTCGAGACCGACTGTTCCGACGTCGCCGCCGCACTGCGTGCCGGGGAGCCGGACTTTGTTCTCCTGCATGTGGTCGGTTCGCCGGAAGCCTATGGACGCCGCCATGTGCCGGGCGCGCTGCATCTGCCCCACCGCGAAATATCGGCCGGGCGGATGGTGCAATGGCCCGAAAGGACGCTGTTCGTCGTCTATTGCGCGGGACCGCATTGCAATGGCGCGGATCAGGCGGCCTTCAAGCTGGCCAGCCTCGGTCGTCCCGTGAAGATCATGATCGGCGGCATAACCGGTTGGCAGGACGAGGACCTTCCTTTCGCTTCAGGCAAGGAGCCCGGTGTCTTGCACGCGTGAGGCCACGCGATATGGTCGGCCTTGAAGACTGAGCAAGCATGCAGAAGGCGATGGTTAGAATTCGTCCATTCGAGCGCCAGGATGTCGGTGCGGTGCTCGCCCTCATGCGGGCGCTAGCCGTCTTCGAGGGTTATGACGACAAGCTTCGCGTCACCGAAGCGAACCTCATCGAGCACGGGCTGGGGCCATCGCCCCGGTTCGGCGTGTTGGTGGCGGAGCGAGAGGGCGTGATCGTCGGCATCGCCGTCCACTACCTCATCCCCTGGACCTACGACCTGAAGCCGGTTGTCTGGCTGAAGGAACTCTACGTCACTGAAGCGACGCGCGGCATGGGGGTCGGCCATGCGCTTGTTGAACAGCTTCGCCAACACGCTTTGAGCATTGGCGCCTCCGCCATCAAATGGACGGTGCTGAAATCCAACTCGCCGGCCAAAGCCTTCTACCGCTCGCTCGACGGCCAGCCCGACGATATCTGGGAACCGTGGCAGCTGAAAATCGACCCGTGACAGCCGCCTCGACCAACTGAGGGCGGTCGACCATGCGGCGGTCGCTTACGACATGGTGTCAAGCTTGCGCTGCATGGCGGCGATCTGTTGCTTCAGTTCCTGAAGGTCGTCGCCGCTCTTTTCCGGGACATCCTTGCGGGCCGGCTCGGGTGCAGCCGCGGCCGCAGCATTTGTGGCGGCGGTCGGGAAGGGCGTGAACAGGCGCATCGCGTTCTGGAACATTTCCATGTTGCGGCGTGTCTGCTCTTCCAGCGCCTTGATCGGAGTGGCGATCTTCATTACATCCAGCGGCGACTTGCCGATCGCGCCCTTCATCTGCTCGCGGAACCGCTCCTGTTCCTTGGAGAAGGCCATCATCGACTGTTCGAGGAAGCTCGGCACGATCTGCTGCATCTGGTCGCCATAGAAAGCGATCAACTGGCGCAGGAACGGGATCGGCAGCATGTTCTGCCCATCCTTGTTCTCCAGTTCGAAGATGATCTGCGTCAGCACCGGATGGGTAATGTCGTCACCGGTCTTGGCGTCCTGGACGGTGAACTCCTCGCCCTTCTTGACCATCTCGGCCAGATCCTCGAGCGTCACATAGGTGCTGGTGCCGGTATTGTAGAGCCGGCGATTGGCATATTTCTTGATAATGATAGGGTCGTCTTTCGCGGCCATCAGCATCCTCCCGGGACACCGGCGCGCCTGAGTAAGCCGCCGGTAACGATTGCGCCATTTTTAAGGATATGCGCAAAAGCTCTATAATTCCAAGCGCTTTGTGCAGTGCGGCATCATTTATTGCTGCATGGCCGGCCAATTATGCTGCGCAGCAAAGGTTGGGCGATCCCGCCGGCCGCTCACGCCCTGCTTGCGGCGCTTGGCCGGCATGCCCATTTCCGGTTTGACTTGGGGTGTGGAACGAGCAAGAAAAGTCCCAACAAGCCCCCAAGAACACGACACCTCGAAGTCTGGAGAGAAAAATGTCCGCTTCCAATTCAATCGTCGTTGCCAGCGCCGCACGCACGGCTGTCGGCTCTTTCAACGGCGCCTTCGCCGCCACCCCGGCGCATGAACTTGGCGCCGTCGTCATCAGGGAGCTTTTGGCGCGCGCCGGCGTCGAGCCGGGTGAAGTCGACGAGGTCATTCTCGGCCAGGTGCTGACCGCCGCGCAGGGCCAGAACCCCGCCCGCCAGGCGTCGATCAATGCCGGCCTGCCCAAGGAGACCACCGCCTGGGGGCTCAACCAGGTTTGCGGCTCTGGCCTGCGCGCCATCGCGCTCGGCATGCAGCAGATCGCCGCCGGCGACGCCACTGTGATCATCGCCGGCGGCCAGGAATCGATGTCGCTGTCGCCGCACGCCGAGCACCTGCGCGCCGGCGTCAAGATGGGCGACTACAAGATGATCGACACCATGATCAAGGACGGGTTGTGGGACGCCTTCAACGGCTACCACATGGGCAACACCGCCGAGAACGTCGCCCGCCAGTTCCAGATCACCCGCGACGACCAGGACCAGTTTGCGCTGGCCTCGCAAAACAAGGCCGAGGCCGCGCAGAAGGCCGGCAAGTTCAAGGACGAGATCGTCGCCTTCACGATCAAGGGCAGGAAAGGCGACACTGTCGTCGACCAGGACGAGTACATCCGCCACGGCGCCACCATCGACGCCATGTCCAAGCTGAAGCCGGCTTTCGACAAGGACGGCACCGTGACCGCCGCCAACGCGTCGGGCATCAATGACGGCGCCGCCGGCGCGCTGCTGATGAGCGAGGCTGAAGCCACAAGGCGCGGCATCACCCCGCTGGTGCGCATCGCATCCTGGGCGACGGCCGGCGTCGATCCGGCGATCATGGGCACCGGACCTATTCCCGCCTCGAAGCGGGCGCTCGAGAAGGCCGGCTGGTCGGTCAAGGACCTCGACCTTGTCGAGGCCAATGAAGCCTTCGCCGCGCAGGCCTGCGCCGTCAACAAGGGCATGGGCTGGGATACGTCGATCGTCAACGTCAATGGCGGCGCCATCGCCATCGGCCATCCGATCGGCGCGTCGGGCGCCCGCGTCTTCAACACGCTGGTTTTCGAGATGCGCCGCCGCGGCGCCAAGAAGGGCCTCGCCACGCTCTGCATCGGCGGCGGCATGGGCGTCGCTCTGTGCGTGGAAGCGCTGTGAAAGAGAAGTGAGTAGTGAATAGGGAGTAGTGAATGGGGAAGAAGGAGCAGCGCGGCGGGATATCGATCCCTACTCGCTATTCCCTACTCCCTATTCCCTTCTTCCGACCAAAGGGAGGAAGAACTTTCAATGACCAAAGTAGCGCTCGTCACCGGTGGATCGCGCGGCATCGGCGCCGCCATATCGATCGGCCTGAAGAATGCCGGTTACACCGTTGCAGCCAACTATGCCGGCAATGACGAGGCAGCGGGGAAGTTCAGCGCACAAACCGGCATCAAGGCCTACAAATGGTCGGTCGCCGACTACGACGCCTGTGCCGCCGGAATCAAACAGGTCGAGGCCGATCTCGGCCCGGTCTCGGTGCTGGTCAACAATGCCGGCATTACCCGCGACGCCATGTTCCACAAGCTGACGCGCGAGCAGTGGAAGGAAGTCATCGACACCAATCTGTCTGGGGTCTTCAACATGACGCATCCGCTGTGGGGCGGCATGCGCGACCGCAAATTCGGCCGCGTCATCACCATTTCCTCCATCAACGGCCAGAAAGGCCAGGCCGGCCAGGTCAACTATTCCGCCGCAAAGGCCGGCGACATCGGCTTCTCGAAGGCGCTGGCGCAGGAGGGCGCGCGCGCGGGCATCACAGTCAATGTCATCTGCCCCGGCTACATCGCCACCGAGATGGTCAAGGCGATCGACGAGAAGGTGCTGAATGAACGCATCATTCCGCAGATCCCGGTCGGCCGCCTCGGCGAACCGGAAGAGATCGCGCGTTGCGTCGTCTTCCTCGCCTCTGAGGACGCCGGTTTCATCACCGGCTCGACCATCACAGCCAATGGCGGCCAGTATTTCGCCTGAACGACAGCATTTCGCCCGGTAGGACGGGCCGGCTTATGGCCCGTTTTTTCATCGCCGGCCGGCGATGTTCCGGGCTGCGCGCTAGACATTGACCCGTTCCGGCACGCAAAGATTAACGATTTCCAGGCGCCCTGTGCAAAACCCGGTTCGCAAGCTGTGAATTCTCGGTGGACAAGCTGTGGATAACACAACATGTTGGGGTGAACAAACCAGGAAAATCCCGCCATCGCTGATTGATCGCCGATTCGTTCCGGCTTTGAGCGCAACGTTAACGACCAACGCCGAAAATCACCGGCAAATGGTTAAGGCCGATTAAGAAAATTCAACAATTTCATAATGTTGGCCGAGGCGTATCGGATCACGACGATGCCCCGCCGGCAAAGGTTAACGCCAATGGTCGCCTTGCAGGAATCGGGCCAGTTTCCGCGATTCAGCATATGGTGAGACTCAGCCTCGCAAAATCCACATGTAGCCGTGAACAAAAGCTGAATCTGCCGGAGTCACTGATTCGTCGCCGATTCGTTCCAGACTCGTTCCAACTGTTAATTGAGACCTCAAAGACGAACCGTGGGATTGCCGGCCGGAACATTCCGCTTTCGCTTCGCGCCTGAAATCCCTATGTGTCGCCTGTCATACGCGCCACGCGAGGCGCGCTCCCGACAACACGATGCAGAAAGCCTCATCTCCAGGCCGATGAACATCCAGCCGAAACACACCGAGCCGCTGATCCTGTCGGGCCGCGACGTGACTGCCGTGCTGGGTCCGACCAACACCGGCAAGACCCATCTCGCCATCGAGCGCATGGTGGCGCATGAGAGCGGCATTATCGGCCTGCCGCTCCGCCTTCTGGCGCGCGAGGTCTATGCCCGCGTCTGCGAAAAGGTCGGCGCCCACAAGGTGGCGCTCATCACCGGCGAGGAAAAAATCCAGCCGCCCGGCGCGAAATATTCGGTCTGCACCGTCGAAGCCATGCCGCGCGAGACCGACGTTGCCTTCGTCGCCATCGACGAGGTGCAGCTCGCCGGCGACCTCGAGCGCGGCCATATCTTCACCGACCGAATCCTGCACCTGCGCGGGCGCCAGGAAACGCTGCTGCTCGGCGCGGCCACCATGCATGGCATCCTGCAAAAGCTGCTGAGAGGCGTCTCGGTGGTGACGCGCCCTCGCCTGTCGCACCTGGCCTATGCCGGTTCGAAGAAATTGACCCGCCTGCCGCGGCGTACGGCGATCGTCGCTTTCTCCGCCGACGAGGTCTATGCCATCGCTGAGCTGATCCGCCGCCAGCAAGGAGGAGCGGCGGTCGTGCTAGGCGCGCTGTCGCCCCGCACCCGCAATGCCCAGGTGGCAATGTTCCAGGCAGGGGACGTCGACTATCTCGTCGCCACCGACGCCATCGGCATGGGGCTCAACCTTGATCTCGATCATGTCGCCTTCGCCCAGAACCGCAAATTCGACGGCTACCAGTACCGCAACCTGACGGCGGCCGAGCTCGGCCAGATCGCCGGCCGCGCCGGCCGGCATCTGCGCGACGGCACCTTCGGCGTCACCGGCCAGGTCGATCCGCTGGACGAGGAACTGGTCAAGCGCATCGAGGGGCACGAGTTCGATCCGGTGAAGGTGCTGCAATGGCGCACCGCGCATTTCGACTTCGCCAGCCTCGACGCGCTGAAGCGCTCGATCGAGGCCAACGCGCCGGTCGAAGGCCTGACGCGCGCGCTGCCGGCGGTCGATGCGCAGGCGCTCGAACATCTCTCCCGCGACGAGGACATCCGCGCGCTGGCTACCAATGCCAAGCGCGTCGCGCTGCTGTGGGAAGCCTGCGCGTTGCCGGACTACCGCAAGATCGCGCCGGCCCAGCACTCCGACCTGATCGCTTCTATCTACACCGACCTCGCCAAACACGGCCATGTCGACGAGAACTACATGGCCGAGCAGGTGCGCCGCGCCGATACGACCGAGGGGGACATCGACACGCTGTCGCACCGCATTGCGCAGATCCGCACCTGGACATTCGTGTCCAACCGGCCGGGCTGGCTGGCCGATCAGGCACACTGGCGGGAAAAGACGCGCGAAATCGAAGACAGATTGTCGGATGCGCTGCATGAGCGGTTGACGAAACGGTTTGTAGACCGCAGGACTTCCGTCCTCATGCGGCGCCTTAGAGAAAATACAATGCCTGAAGCCGAAATCAGTCCTACCGGAACCGTCCTTGTCGAAGGCCATCATGTCGGCGAGTTGCAAGGGTTCCGCTTCACCGCCGACCAGAGCGCCGGCGGCGAAGACGCCAAGGCCGTGCGTACGGCAGCGCAAAAAGCGCTGGCCGCCGAGTTCGAGGCGCGTGCCGAACGCTTCGGCGCCTGCGCCAATGGCGACCTTGCGCTCGGCTCCGACGGCACGCTGCGCTGGATCGGCGCGCCGATCGGCACGCTGGTTGCCGGCGAGGACGCGCTGAAGCCGCGCCTGGTGCTTTTGGCCGACGAGCAGTTGACCGGCCCCGCCCGAGACAAGGTCGCCGCGCGCGCCGAGCGTTTCGTCAATTTCCAGATCGAATCCTTGCTGAAGCCGCTGGTCGACTTGAAGAATGCCGAGCAGATCGCCGGCATCGGCCGTGGCATCGCCTTCCAGCTCGTCGAGCATTTCGGCCTCATCAACCGCCGCGACATCGCCGAGGAAATGAAGTCGCTCGACCAGGAGGGTCGCGCCGCCTTGCGCCGGCTCGGTGTGCGCTTCGGCGCCTACCACGTCTTCGTGCCGGCGCTGATCAAGCCGGCGCCCGCCGGACTGATTACGCTGTTGTGGGCGCTGAAGAACGACGGCAAGGACAAGCCCGGCTTTGGCGACGTGGTGCACGCGCTGGCCTCCGGCCGCACATCGGTGGTCATCGACCCGGCCTTCGACAAGAGCTTCTACAGGCTCGCCGGCTACCGCAATCTCGGGCGCCGCGCCGTGCGCATCGACATTCTGGAACGGCTGGCCGACCTGATCCGGCCTGCGACCAACTGGAAGCCCGGTCTGGGACAGCGCCCCGACGGCGCTTATGACGGCCAGTCCTTCATGGTGACGCCGCCGATGATGTCCATCCTCGGCGCCACCGCCGACGACATGGAAGAGATCCTGAAAGGTCTCGGCTATCGCGCCGAGCCGAAGCCGCCGGCAGAGGTCAAGGCGCGGCTGGAAGCACAGGACAATGCCGCGCGCGAAGCCGCGGCGGCAAAGCTGGCGGAAGCGGCAGCGAAGGCCGAGTAGGCCCAGACGGCGGAAGCCGCTGCAGGCGAAGCTGTCGCTGAAGCGCCGACCGACAGTTCGGAGCCGGATGCGGCTTCCGCCACTGAGGTTGCGGCTGAGGAGCCCGTTGCCGAAGTCGCATCGGAGGCTGTTGCAGACGCTCAGCCGGAAGCGCCTGCCGAGGGTTCGGAGCCAGCTGCGGCCGTTGAAGCTACCGCCGAGGTCCCAGCCATCGCGGAAGCAACGGCAGAGCCCGTCGCGGACGAGCAAGTCGAAGCTCGCGCAGAATTCGCGGAAGAAGCTCCGGCTGTTGCGGAAGCTGACGACACTGCCGACGCCACCGTCGCCGAAAACGCCGACGCCCTTACCTCCCCCTCGATGGGGGAGGTCGCGGCGCGAAGCGACGCGGGTGACAGCGTTGACGAAGCAGGTGCAGACACAGCAGACACTTCAGGCGCAACCGCCGACGCCGGCGCTGCCCCCACCCCGGCGCTGCGCGCCGACCCTCCCCACGAGGGGGAGGGTGGAAGCGCTGAGCCTGTCCCCGAGGCCGAAGCCCCAAAGCCCATCTTGTTGTGGCGGCAGGGCCGTTTCGAGCAGCGCCCGCGCCATCGGCAAGACAACCGCAGAGACAATCGCCCGCGTAACGGCCAGGCTGCCCGCGCCGATGCGCCGGCCGACGCTGCCGGCGGACAGCCCGCAACGGGCGAGCGGCCGGCCTACCAAGGCCGGCGCGACCAGCGCGACGGTGCCGCCAAGCCGCGCTTCGACCGTTCGAAGTTCAAGCCCAAACCGCAGGCCGAGGGCGAACCGCGCCGCGACGGCAAGCCGCAAGGCGAGCGTTCGCGCGAGGGCCGGCCTGATTGGAAAGGCGGCAGGCCGGAAGGCAAAGGCGGACCGCAAGGCGCCAAGCCGGCCTTCCAGGCCAAGCCACGCGAGGAACGCCCGGCGCGCTTCGATCCGGACTCGCCCTTCGCCAAGCTCGCCGCCTTGCGCGACCAGCTGAAGAAATAAGCCCCAGGTTCGCTGCGATGGTTGCTGAAGGTCGTCAGCGCATCGACAAGTGGCTGTTCTTTTCGCGCGCGATAAAATCGCGCTCGCTGGCGGCCAAGCTGGTTGTCGCCGGACGCGTCCGCATCAACAGCGACAAAGCAGCGCAGGCCTCCGATCTGGTCAAGCCTGGCGACGTTTTGACCATTACGCACGAGCGCCGCATCTTCGTTTGGAAGGTGCTTGGCACCGGCGTGCGGCGCGGTCCGGCCGAGGAAGCACGCACGCTCTACGAGGACATGTCCCCGCCGCCGGCCCCGAAAGGCGAGGCTGTTGCCGATGCCATTCCGGCGCTGCGCGACGCCGGCAGCGGCCGGCCGACCAAGAAAGAGCGCAGGCAAACCGACCGGCTGTTCGGCGAAGACTGAAGCCTTGGCCGTCTGCGCCATGCCGGCGGTGTGGAATTTCATTCCGGACACGCGGGCCCCGCCTGCAATGGCTGCCCTTGCAAGCGGCAGGCAAAGGCGTTACCTCACCAAAAAAGCCGCCGCATCGGCCCGAAAATCTGAAGTCGATTTTTCGGAAGGCACGATGCGCAGTTTCAAAGTGTCAGAGCGTACTTTATGCGTCCAAGTGGACGCACGTCGCTCTAGCAAAAACGGGACGTCCCGGAGCCGACCAATGACCTATGTCGTGACCGACAACTGCATCAAATGCAAGTACATGGACTGCATCGAGGTCTGTCCGGTCGACTGCTTTTACGAGGGCGAGAACATGCTTGTCATACATCCCGACGAGTGCATCGACTGCGGCGTCTGCGAACCGGAATGCCCGGCCGATGCAATCAAGCCCGACACCGAGCCGGGCCTCGACAAATGGCTGCAGGTCAACACCGAATACGCCGAGAAATGGCCCAACATCACCGCCAAGAAGGAGCCTCCGGCAGATGCCAAGAGCTTCGACGGCGAGGCCGGCAAGTTCGAGAAATATTTCTCCGCCGAGCCCGGCGAAGGCGACTGAGCACATGACGCTGGAATCGGAATCGATTTCGGAAAGGGTGATGCGCAAAGCAAAAAAGTGCGGCCTATTGGATCGTCATAACGCTGCGTAACGCGCATCATACATTAACTGCCTTGACAGGCGGCGATGGCGCTCGACCTTCGCGTTTGCAGCAAAACCTTGATTCTTCCGACTTTTTGTGCTACACCAGTTGAAACATGCCGGTGACACAACGTCGATTTATGGCGCAAGCGCCCCAAATCACTGAAAGGTGAAATCCCCAATCGGACCAGAGCGATCTGGGCCAGGCAGTCGCTATGTATGCGGTTTGCCGGTCCCGGCTTTTTCCGATGGGTTCATCTGTTGTGCGGCTAACGATCGGTGTCCCCGGTCGCATGCGTTCGGACCGGCAGGCCGCCGGTGCCACAACAAGGAGTTCAGGGCGTAATGGCAACGATCACCCCGCAGAAGAAGTCCACCTCGGCACGCCACGGTTTCAAGACCGGCGAGTACATCGTCTATCCGGCACACGGCGTCGGCCAGATCGTCTCGATCGACGAGCAGGAAGTTGCGGGCCACAAGCTGGAACTGTTCGTCATCGACTTCCAGAAGGACAAGATGCGCCTGAAGGTTCCGGTCGCCAAGGCGACCTCCATCGGCATGCGCAAGCTGTCGGAAGAGGATTATGTCGAGCGCGCGCTGAAGGTCGTGCAGGGCCGCGCCCGCGTCAAGCGCACCATGTGGTCGCGCCGTGCGCAGGAATATGATGCCAAGATCAATTCGGGCGACCTGATCTCGATCTCGGAAGTCGTGCGCGACCTCTACCGTGCCGACAACCAGCCGGAACAGTCCTATTCCGAGCGTCAGCTCTATGAGGCGGCACTCGACCGCATGGCGCGCGAGATCGCGGCAGTCAACCGCATGTCGGAAACCGAAGCCGTGCGCCTGATCGAGGTCAACCTCAACAAGGGCCCGAGGCGCGGCGCCAAGGCCGACAATGAGGAAGCCGAGCAGGAAGAAGCTGCCTGATCGCTTTCACCGTCGAAATCATGAAAAACCCGGCCTTGTGCCGGGTTTTTGTTTTTACCCCCTTGTGGGGTTCCAAGGACGGGCGAGACCCGTGGCTCGCCCAGGCAGGGTCGCTGCGAAGCAGCGAGGATGGGGACGACACCAGACCGCACCCGGACCTTCCGTCCGACCTCCCCACAAGGGGAACGTAGAAGGCTCAGCCGCCGGCTTCCTTCTCCGCCTCCTGCTTCAGCGTCGCAATAAAACGCTTGGTCCGTTCCCGCTCCGGATTGCTGAACACCACGGTGGACGGCCCCTTCTCGACGACGACACCAGCATCGAGGAACACCACCTCCTGCGCGATCTTGGAGGCAAGGCGAAGGTCGTGCGTGGCCATCACCATGGTGGTGCCTTCGCTGGCGAGTTTTCCGAGCACGTCGACCACTTCCTGCGCCAGTTCCGGATCGAGCGCCGAGGTCGGCTCGTCGCAAAGCAGAACCTTGGGCGACGGCGCCAGGGCGCGGGCGATGGCCACACGCTGCTGCTGGCCGCCCGACAGCGTTGCCGGCCAATCGTCCGCCTTGTGCGCCATGCCGACCTTCTCGAGCAGCGCCAGTGCCCGCTCGCGCGCCTTTGCCGTCGGCCATTTGAGCACCGTCACCAGGCCTTCCATGACGTTCTCGATCGCGGTGCGATGCGGGAACAGCTGGAAGTTCTGGAACACCATGCCGGTCTGCAGCCGCAGGCGCTGGATGTCGCGGCTGGGGATCTTGATGCCGGGACGGAATTCCAGTGTCTCGTCGCCGATGCGCACCATGCCCGAGGTCGGGATCTCCAACAGGTTGATGCAGCGCAGCAGTGTGCTCTTGCCGCCGCCGGAGGGGCCGACAAGCGCGGTGACGCTGCCTTCGGCAATGGTGACCGTCACGCCCTTCAGCACCAGATTGTCGCCGAAGCGCTTTTCGATGTCGGTGAGGCCGATCATGAGCGCGCCTCCAGGAAGCCGCCATAGCGGTTGAGCCGCTCCTCCAGCCGCGTCTGCAAGGCCGAAAGCACCGAGCTCATCGCCAGATAAAGGATCGCCGCCTCGACATAGAGGATCAGCGGTTCATAGGTGGTGGCGACGATGCGCTGCGCCGCCTGGAACATCTCCGGCACAGTGATGGCGGCGGCCAGCGACGTATCCTTGACCAGCGAGATGAAGGTGTTGGACAGCGGCGGCACGGCGACGCGGCCGGCTTGCGGCAGGATGGTGCGCCGCATCGCCTGGCTCCAGGTCATGCCTATCGAATAGGCCGCCTCCCACTGGCCCTTCGGCACCGAGCCGATCACGGCGCGGATAATTTCCGAACTGTAGGCGCCTATGTTGAGGGTGAAGCCAATCAGCGCCGCCGGAAAAGCGTCCAGCAATATGCCGACCGAAGGCAGGCCGTAAAAGATCAGGAACAGCTGCACCAGAAGCGGCGTGCCGCGAAAGATCCAGACATAGAAGCGGACCACGGCAACCAGAGGCTTGGGACCGAACAGCCGCACCAAGGCGACAACCAGGCCGACGAACAGGCCCAGTGCGAACGATAGCAATGTCAGCGGTACGGTGAAGATCAACGCCGCCCACAGCAGTGTCGGCAACGAGTCCAGCATCAGGTGTAGCCAGTGCGGCACGAACGGCTCCTCCTTCACAGACCGCCGCGGTGACGGCAGTGCGATTGTGTGCTTCTCATATCATGCGAAAAACGGCGAGCCGTCAAAGACGGCCCGCCGCTATTTGTCATTGCCGGCAAACCGCCGGGAGATGGTCCTTACTGCGAGACATCCTGGCCGAAATAAGTGTCGGCAATCTTCTTGTAGGTGCCGTCGGCCTTGATGTCGGCCAGCGCCTTGTTGATCGCCGCGACCAGCTCCGGATCACCCTTGCGCACGATGACGCCGGAATAGTCGGCGTTCTCTTCCTGCGCGGCGATCTTCACATTGGCGTCCGGCTTGTGCTTCTTGAAGTCTAGGAAAGACAGGCTGTCATTGATGGTGGCGTCGGCGCGGCCGGTGAGCAGCAGCTGGATCGACTGGTCGAAGCCGTCGGTGCCGACAAGTTCGGCGCCGTTGGTCTCGGCGAGCTTGCCGAAATTCGATGTCAACGACTGTGCCGACTTCTTGCCCTTGAGGTCGGCGAAGGTCTTGATGTCGGTGTTGTCGCCGCGCACGATCAGCACGGCCTTGGAGGCGATGTAAGGATCGGAGAAATCGTACTTGGCCTTGCGCGCGTCGGTGATGCCGACCTCGTTGATCACGGCGTCATAGCGGTTGGCGTCGAGGCCGGCGATCAGCCCGTCCCATTTGCCTTCGAGGAACTCGACCTTGACGCCGAGCTTGTCGCCGATCGCCTTGGCGATCTCGACGTCGAAGCCGACCAGCGCGCCGGAAGCATCATGATAGGTGAAGGGCGCATAGGTGCCTTCGGTGCCGACCTTGAGTGTGCCGGCCTGCTTGATCTGGTCGAGATTGGCGCCGGCGTGGCCTGATGTAACAGCCAGAACCTGCAGCGTTCCGGCGATGATGAGCGAATTGAGCCATTTCATTTCTATGTGATCCCGTCCTTGGCCGGTGTCCGGCGCTTGTGAGAGCCGGAAATTGACAGATCCAGCGCAGCAAAATAAGGAACCAGATTTCAAATAAACGGCGATCCAGAAATCAGATTCTCAAAGCAGCACGGATCGGTGTCAATAGTCCCGATCTGCGGTGTCGATGCGCCCGGTCGGACAGCGCAAAACAACCGCCATCGGCGGCGGAACCAATCCCCGGTGTGGCACGTTCATGGCTTGTTGTAGGGCGCCGCGTTTCCATTTCAAGAACCCTTGGCTGCGCTAGGCCCGAAGCAATTCCAGGAAAGTGGGAAAGCGGTTTCCTTCGGAATTGCGTCAAACAGAGATAACGGCCGCCAGGCCGTCCGAAAATGTCCGGGAGCAGGAGCGCGGCATGATCGAAGACACGGCAGGACGGACCATGGTCCGCACGGCAATGAAAGCCCCCTACCTCGAGCGCGATGAGGAACATGTTCTCGCCTTGCGCTGGAAGGAAGACCAGGATCAGCAGGCGCTGCATCAGATCACCGTCGCCCATATGCGGCTGGTCATCTCCATGGCTTCGAAATTCCGACATTACGGCCTGCCGCTCGGCGATCTGGTCCAGGAGGGCCATGTCGGGCTGCTGGAAGCAGCCGCGCGTTTCGAGCCGGAGCGCGAGGTGCGCTTCTCGACCTATGCGACATGGTGGATCCGCGCTTCGATGCAGGACTACATCCTGCGCAACTGGTCGATCGTTCGCGGCGGCACCTCTTCGGCGCAAAAGGCGCTGTTCTTCAACCTGCGGCGCCTGCGCGCCCGTCTTGCCAACGGCGCCGAGCCGATCTCCAACGCCACGCTCTACCGCGAAGTCTCGGTAGCGCTCGGCGTCTCCGAGGCCGATGTCGCGAAGATGGATTCCAGGCTTTCAGCACCTGACTCTTCGCTCAACGCACCGCTCGCCGACGAAGCCGGCACCACCGAGCGGATGGACTTCCTGATTTCGGACGATCCATTGCCTGACGAGGTCGCCGGCGACACTATCGACGTTGAACGGCGCCTGATGTGGCTTAAGACGGCGCTCCGCGCGCTCAATGCCCGCGAACTCAGGATCATCGAGGAGCGCCGGCTGACCGACGAAGGTGCGACGCTTGAGGCGCTCGGCGAGACGCTCGGCATTTCCAAGGAGCGTGTCCGCCAGATCGAGGCCCGCGCCATGGAAAAGCTCAAGCTCGCGCTGGTGAAGCAGAATCCGGAGTTCATGGCGGCCTGAGATTGCCAGAAACGGGGGTACCGCCCCTGAGTTATCTCAGAAAAAAGCATGCGAAGGCTGGGGTTTCTGACGAAGACCGGCGCTATCTGTCCGTGACGATCTTGACCTTGTCGCCGGCCGAAACCGAGGCGCCCGGCGACATCGCGTTGAGCACGCGGAACAGATCGAGCTTGCGGTCGACGCCGACCATCTGCGCCGAAAGTGTGCCCATCGTCTGCCCGGCCTGTACCGTGACGACGCGGATATGCAGCGGCTTCAGTGCCGCTTTCTCGGCGGGGCTGAGCACGCGGAACGAACCGCTGACCGAGCGTGCCACCGGATCGAGTGTCGTGCTGGCAGAGGGGGCCGCTGTCAAAAGCCGGTAGACCTGACCGCCGGCGCGGATCACCGCAATGTCGAACTGCCAGCCATCGGCGCCGGCGTGCGCGGTCGCCGCCTGGTTGCCGTCGATCGTCTCCTGGCGCACACTGGTCTCGTCGAGACCGGCCACCCAGCCGCTTCTGATGTAGTCGGTCAGCGCACGATCCTTGTCGATCGACACACCGTCGAAGCGGATCGCCATGTCGCCGGGACCGGTCGCCGTCACTGCCGCCGCCGAATTGTCGATGATGAAGCCGTCGGGCACCGTGAACGATACGCCGAGGCCCGGATGCAGGAAGGTCTGGCCGCGCACATAGCCCTCTTCCGGCGTGTCGCCATAGAGCAGGCCGTCTATCCCGGCCAGGAAGGAATCGCGGTCGCGGGTGCCGATGCCCGGCGCGCCGAACTGACGGGCGTGGCGCTGCGCCAGATCAATTCGCTGCGGCGTGTTGGGGTGCGTGGCCAGGAAGTCGAGGCTGGCGTCGGTGGCGCCGCTGATCGAGCGGAAATCGGTATAGGCCGACATCGACTGCAGGAAACGCCCGGCGGCATAGGGATCGTAACCGGCCTCGCCGATCGACTTGATGCCGATGGCGTCTGCCTCCAGCTCCTGGTTGCGCGAGAACTGCGCCAGCCTCAGCTTGCCGCGGATCAATGCCTGCTTGGCGGTCGGGCTGTCGCCCAGCACATCGGAGACCACCTTGGTCGCCAGGCCTTCCTCGGCCTCGAGCTGCTGGCGCTGCAAGCCGTGATTGGCGGTGACGTGGCCCATCTCATGCGCGATGACGGCGGCGAGTTCAGCCGAATCATTGGCCAGTGCCAGCAGGCCGCGGGTGACGTAGAGATAGCCACCCGGCAGCGCGAAAGCGTTGACGTTGGGCGAATTGAGGATGGTGATGCGATAGGTCTGGGTCGGATTGGCCGACACCACGGTCAGGCTGCCGACAACCTTGGCCACCATGCGCTCGAGCTTGGGATCGGAATATTCGCCGCCATAGGTGGCAAGGATGCGCGGATGTTGCGCCTTCGCCAGTTCGGCAAGCTTGCTGTTGGCGGCGACATTGTCGACCGTGATCGGCTTGTCGGAAGGCTGGAAGCCGGATTCCTGCACTTCGGGAGGCGTGAACATCTGGCAGCTGGCCAGCGCCACGGCAAGGCCGGCCAGCGCGAGGAAGCGCACCAGCGGTCTGCGTTTCAAAGTGTCAGTGCCGGTCGGCAGCACGGCGTTCCTTCAGCTCTCGGCGCATGATTTGGACCGGGGTCCGCGCCAGCGAAAAATCGGTTTTCGTTGGCAATCCTGCACACATCAAAAAACCTACAGCGTTTACGCATCCGGCCGGATGCGGCGCTGTAGGGGGCAAATCACGGCTCGTGCCGGACCAGTACTAAGCGGACCTAGCCACATCGACTGGACCATGGCAAGCAAGCGCCACATCACCTGTAGCCGGTTTGGTCGTAAATTATGTCCGCTTCCGGGCAATATCGCGTGATCAGCCCGAACTTGCGCCGATATAGCGCCGAAACGCTTCAGGGCCAGTGCCGTCGAAAAAATCGGCGGCAGGTCCCGTCGCGGCAACCCTGCCATTGTCCAGAAAAACCATCTGCTCGCCGATACGGCGAGCGTCTTCCGGCTGATGCGTGACGAACAGCACCGTCATCGCCCGCTCGGCATGAACGCCGGCCACCAGGTCGAGCATGTCGTCGCGCAGTGCTGGCCCGAGCGAAGCGAACGGCTCGTCGAGCAGCAGCACTGGCCGGTCGCGCACCAGAACGCGGGCGAGCGCCACGCGCTGCCTTTCGCCGCCGGAGAGTTCGCGCGGCAGGCGCATTTCCTTGCCGGCCAGGCCGACGCGGTCAAGCGCCTCGGCGATCGCGGCGCGATCGGCGTCGGTCAGGTTGAGCGATGGCGAGCGGCCGAGCCCGACATTCTTCTCCACCGAGAGATGAGCAAACAGATTGTTGTCCTGGAACACCATCGACACCGGCCGCGCCGAAGGCGGCTTGGCGCCGACATCGGCGGCGCCGATCAGCACACGACCGGACTCCGGCGTCTCGAAACCAGCCACCAGATCGAGCAAGGTCGATTTGCCCGAACCACTTGCCCCCATGATGGCGGTGATCTTAGATGTATCGAATTCGACATCGAACAGGAATGACGTTTCGCCATAGCTGAACGAGACCTTGTCCAGCCGGACAGTCGTGCCTTTCTCCACAGCGGACGTCACGATCTCTCTCCCCGTCCCAGCCAGTCTGCCGCGACCACCAATGCAAGGCAGACCGCCCCGAGCAGCAAAGCCAGCCCGGCAGCATCGGCCGTGCGATAGCTGCCCATGCGCGCCAGCAGGAGATAGGGCAAGGTCTGCACCGAATCGCTGCCGAACAGCGCGATGACGCCGACATCGCCGAGCGACAGCGCCATGGCGAAGGCAAAGCCGGTGGCCAGCGGCCGCCGGAGCGATGGCCAGTCGACCAGAAGCAGCCGGTTCCAGCCCGCAATGCCGAGCTGCGCGCACAGCTTTTCGTGGCGCTCGCTCGCCGCATCATAGGCCGGGCGCATCGCGCGGATGGCAAAGGGCATCGCCATCACCGCATTGACGGTGACGACCATGACCGGCGCGATGGCAAAGACATCGCTGACCGTGCGCAGCAGGAGAAACCAGCCGGCGCCGATGACAATGGGCGGCACGACGAGGACGAAGCCGGCGCCGGTGTCGGTGGCATGTTCGAGCAATGAACGGGCACTGGACCGGCGGCGCAGCGACAGTGCCCGCCGAGCCATGATCAGCGACAGCGACAGCGCCACCGAAAGTAGCGCCGCCGAGAGGGCGAGACCGGCGCTGGTCAGGGTCGCCTGACGCACGGCACTCTCGCCCGCCAGCCGGCCGAGATCGGCGCCGAGGCCGGACGCGACGGTGGCCGCCATTGGTCCGGCGACGAACAGCAAGGCGAGCACGATCAGGACGGCGTTGAACGCTGTTTCTGCTTTGCCGGCCAAGTGATAGCGGCGCGGCGCGACAGGCAAATTGGCGTCGCCGGTCACATTGGCGCCGAGCCGCGTCAGCGCCAGCATGACGGCAAAAGTCAGCGCGATCTGCAGCACCGTCAGCGTCACCGCTCGCGCCGGATCGAAGTCGAAACGCAGCGCCTGATAGATGGCGACTTCCAGCGTCGTCGCCGCCGGCCCGCCGCCGAGGATCAGCACGATGGTGAAGGAGGTGATGCAAAGCATGAAGACAAGCCCGGCGACGCCCGGCAGCGCGGCGCGCAGCACCGGCCACTCGATCAGCCGGAAGGCTGGCCTCGCCCCCATGCCGAGCTGGCTCGCCAGCCGCCATTGATCGGCCGGCACCGTTCCCAGCGCTTCGAGGAACAGCCGGGTGGCCAGCGGCAGGTTGAAGAAGACGTGGGCGACGAGGATGCCCGACAGCCCATAGATGTCGGGCCAGCTCTGGCCACCGATCGCGGCGAAATAACCGGCGCGGCCATAGAGCGCCAGTATGCCCAGCGCTCCGACAATTGCCGGCAAGGCAAGGGGCACAGTGAACAGCTGCAGGATGAAGCCGCGTCCGAAGAAGCGCGGATGCCGCGACAGCGACCGGGCGACGAAGAGCGCCGGTACGGCGGAAAGCAGAGTCGAGAGCGCAGCCTGCCAGAGCGTGAAGCGGACAACGCGCAGGAGATAGAGGTCAAAGGCGGACGCGGCGCCGGAAAGGTCGTGCGCGCCTTCGCGGATAAGGCCGGCGAAGGCGCCACCGATCAGCAGCGCGATTGCCGCAAGCGCGACAATGCCGGCCGTGATGCGGGGGTCAGAGCGTTGCACTCTTTACCGGGCGTCGCGTTCCTTCGCGCCCCCCTCTGTCCTGCCGGACATCTCCCCCACAAGGGGGGAGATCAGCTATTTCCGCGCCCCGCTTATTCCTGCAACCTTGGCGACTGGCGAAATCGCCGACGATAGCCAATCTCCCCCCTCGTGGGGGAGATGTCCGGCAGGACAGAGGGGGGCGCCGTAGAGCACTCATCTTTTGACTATACAGCCAAATCTACTTGCTCATCACCGCCAGCCATTCATCCACCCAGGCCTTGCGATTTGCCGCGACCTCTTCCGGGCTGAACAGCAAGGTCTTCGCCGGCTTGACCAGCCTATCAAAAGCCGGATTGAGCGGCTTGTCGGTTTTCCCGGCCGGGAACATCCAGTTGGTCTCCGGAATGACATCCTGGAATTTCGGCCCGGTCATGAAGGCCAGGAACTTCGCCGCCAGCGGGTTCTTCGCGCCCGTGGTGGTGATGCCCGCGACCTCGACCTGCAGATACTCGCCCTCCTCGAACGAGGCCGCCTGGTAGCGCCCGGTGTTCTCGGCCACCATGTGGTAGGCCGGCGACGTCGTATAGGAAAGCACCATCGGCGCCTCGCCCTTGGTGAACAGGCCGTAGGCCTCGCTCCAGCCCGGCGTCACCGTCAGCACTTTGCCCCTGAGTTTCGCCCAGGCTTCCGGCGCCTTGTCGCCATAGACCGACTTGACCCACAGCAGCAGGCCGAGGCCCGGCGTCGACGTCCTCGGATCCTGGATGACGATCTTGTCGGCGGCATCGCCCTCGACCAGTTCCTTCAGGCTCTTCGGCGGGCTCTTCAGCTTTTCGGTGTCGTAGACGACGGCGAAATAACCATAATCATAGGGCACGAAAGTGTCGTCGCTCCAGCCGCCCGGCACGTTGTTTTCAGCCACCGCGCCATGTCGGACAAACAGGCCGGAAGCCTTGGCTTCCGCGGTGAGGTTGGTGTCGAGACCAAGCACGATATCGGCCTTGGTCGAGGCACCTTCGAGCTTGACGCGGTTGAGCAGCGCGACGCCGTCGGCCACCGAGACGAAGTCGACGCTGCAGCCGCACTCGGCCTCGAATTCCTTCTTCACCTGGGGGCCCGGACCCCAGTCGGCAGTGAAACTCTCATAGGTATAGATCGTGAGTTTTTCCTGCGCGGACGCAGGGATTGCCAGTAGCGACACAGCAAACCCCAGCGCTGGGACAAGACGGGACAAAAACATGCGCATCGGCGCCTCCTTCATTCGTGTTGAAAGGAATTGAGGCGTCGGGCTGTCCGAAGCGTCTAATCCCTCCGCCGGTACAAACCGGATCAGGTTCAGCGGGTTGGCGAGACTGCCTCTCAGCCGGTCCGCGAAGATCGCGTCCGGCACCCCGTTAGAGCGTTTCGACACATAGGCCCGGCCAAGGTGCCACGCAAGTGGAAGTTTGCCCGAGCATGATCCCGGAAAGTGGAATCCGTTTCCGGAAAAAGATCATGCTCCAACAAAGAGTGACGGTGCCGCTTAGCCTTCCGTTTCGTCGGCGGGGCTGGTAAGGGCCAGCGGATATGAGCACATTCACCATCCTGCTTGGCGGCGATCTCGTCCGCACGCCGCGGCTCGACCGCCAGGTCGCGGGCACGCGCGTCATCGCCGCCGACGCCGGCATCGGTCATGCCCGCCTGCTCGGCGTGATGCCGGAGCTGTGGGTCGGCGATTTCGATTCCGTGCCGGCGGACCTGCCTGCCGATCTCGCCGCCGTGCCGCGGGAGGTGTTTCCTCCCGAAAAGGACAAGACCGATGGCGAACTGGCGATCGCGGCGGCATTGGGACGCGGCGCCACCAGCCTGGTGCTGGCCGGCGCTTTCGGCGGCAAGCGCGCCGACCACGCCTTCCTCCATCTGGCGCTCAGCCTGCGGCTGGCCGAGGCCGGCACAAAAGTGCTGTTGACCAGCGGAGCGCAGGAAGGCGCCCCTTTGCTGCCCGGCAAGGCCGGCTTCGACTATGCCGACGGAACGCTGTTTTCGGTGCTCGGCTTTTCCGATCTTTCGGGCCTCACCGTGTCCGGCGCGAAGTGGCCGCTCGACCATGTCGAGGTCGTGTTCGGCTCGTCGCTGACCATCTCGAACGAGGTCAAGTCCAACACGACCGGGGGCGGCCTCGAAATCGCGCTCGGCCTTGGCCGCGCGCTGCTGCTCGCCCACCCCTACCCCTTGCCTGAAAGCTGACATGGCCCCGCCCCTTCTCAACCTCGACGGCATAAGACTGACCTTTGGCGGCACGCCGCTGCTCGATGGCGCCGAACTGACGGCGTCCGCCGGTGACAAGATTGCGCTCGTCGGCCGCAACGGCTCCGGCAAGTCGACGCTCCTGAAGATTGCTGCTGGTCTGATCGAGCCGCAAGACGGCGAGGTCTTCCGCCAGCCTTCGGCAACGGTGCGCTATCTCCCGCAAATGCCCGACATGGACGGCTTTGCCAATGTGCGTGCCTATGTCGAGGCCGGGCTTGGGCCTGCCGACGATCCCTACCGCGCCACATATCTGATGGAGCATCTCGGCCTCGCCGGCACGGAGAACCCCAACGATCTCTCCGGCGGCGAGGCGCGCCGCGCAGCACTTGCCCGCGTCATGGCGCCCGAACCCGATATTATGCTGCTTGATGAGCCGACGAACCATCTCGATTTGTCGGTCATCGAATGGCTGGAAGAAGAGCTTGTCCGGACGTCTTCGGCGCTGATCGTCATCTCGCACGACCGTCGCTTCCTCGAACGCGTCTCGCGCGCCACCGTCTGGCTCGACCGTGGCCAGACCCGCCGCCTCGACAAGGGCTTTGGCCATTTCGAGGAATGGCGCGACCTTGTGCTGGAAGAGGAAGAGCGCGAACAGCACAAGCTCGGCCGCCAGATCGTGCGCGAGGAGCATTGGCTGCGCTATGGCGTGACGGCTCGCCGCAAACGCAACATGCGCCGCCTGGGCGAACTGCAGACCAAGCGCCAGCGTTTTCGCGGCCATCGCGGCGCCGAAGGCTCGGCGACCATGGTGGCCAGCGACGCCGCCGAGTCCGGCAAGCTGGTGATCGAGACCAAGAACATCGAAAAGAGCTTTGGCGACCTCACCGTGGTCAAAGGCTTCTCGACCCGCATCCAGCGCGGCGATCGCGTCGGCCTTGTCGGGCCGAACGGCGCCGGCAAGACGACGCTGTTGAAGATGCTCACCGGCGAGATGAAGCCCGACGCCGGCTCGGTGCGGCTCGGCACCAATCTGGAAATCGCCACGCTCGACCAGAAGCGCGAGGCGGTCGATCCGGCCGAGACCCTGGCGCAGTATCTCACGGACGGGCGCGGCGAAAACCTCGTCATCAATGGCGAGCAGCGCCATGTCGTGTCCTACATGAAGGATTTCCTGTTCAAGCCGGAACAGGCGCGCACCCCGGTGCGCGAGCTGTCCGGCGGCGAACGGGCGCGGCTGCTCCTGGCGCGTGTTCTGGCGCGGCCGGCCAACCTTCTAGTGCTCGACGAGCCGACCAACGATCTCGACATGGAGACGCTGGAACTGTTGCAGGAACTTGTCGCCGGCTTTGCCGGCACGGTCATCCTGGTCAGCCACGACCGCGACTTCCTCGACCGCACCGTCACCAGCATCATCGCCCCGGACGGAGGCGGCCGCTGGATCGAATATGCCGGTGGCTATTCCGACATGCTGGCGCAGCGCGGCGGCACCCGGCTCGACGACCGCAAGGCGCGCGCCAAGGCCGAAACCAGCGATGCGCCGGCGGCGGGCAAGAGCGAGCCGGCAGCGCCAAAAGGGCCGTCGAAGAAACTGTCGTTCAAGCAGAAATTCGCTCTGGAATCCTTGCCCAAGAAGATCGAGGCGATAATGGCCTCGATCTCGCGGTTGGAAAACAACATCGCCGATCCCGCCTATTACGAGCGCGACCCGGCCTCGTTCCAAAAGACCATCGCCGCCCTCGACAAGGAACGCGCCACGCTGGCCGCACTCGAGGAAGAGTGGCTGGAGCTGGAAATGCTGCGTGAGGAGATGGAGGGGTAACATTGCCTGCGGTCTTTTATGCGCGTATATTGTGCGCATGAAAGGAGGCATCTCCGTGCTTCAATCGACGCCAAAAACTCAGCGGACCTCTGTCAACACGTCCATTGACTCTCAGTTGATCAAGGACGCCAAAGCGTTGGGCATCAACATCTCCCGCGCTGCCGAAGCAGGGATCGCGAAAGCGATTGCGGCGGAGAAAACGCGTCGATGGCAAGAAGAAAACTGGGAAGCCATCGAAAGCTCCAACGAATATGTCCGAAAGAACGGACTGCCATTGGCTAAACACCGGCCGTTCTGATGGCGCGTTACGATTTCTATCGGAGTACCGAGAGCGACGGTTATCTTCTCGACGTGCAGTCAGATATGCTTGAAGGGCTGAGCACGAGGGTGGTCGTTCCTTTGATGCCGCCGGAGATTGCCCCGCTTCCTGGCCGCCGCCTGAACCCGACCTTCGCTATAAACGGCAAAGATCTTGTGATGGTCACACAGTTTGTGTCGGCCTTCAGCGCGTCCGAATTGCGGATGCCAGAGGGAAACCTTTCTAGACATCACGACGACATCGTCGCCGCGCTCGACATGCTGTTCCAGGGCTTCTGAGCGAAGGCAGCCGCTACTGCCGCCCGTCAACCTGCCGTCTTGGCCTGCCAGGCCTTCAGCGCCTCGTCGAACACCTTCTCGCCCGGAATGCCCTTTTCCATGGTCAGCAGCGCCCGGCGTCCGGTCTTGTAGACCACCGGCACGTCGATCCAGTCCTGGCCTCGAAGCAAGGTCATATTGGCGTCCTCGTCGGCCTTGGTGTCGTTGAGCGCCACCAGGAAGAAGCCGTCGGCAATCTTGGCCGGAATCCCGATCAGCGGGCTGCCGGCATCCTGTTCCGAACTCTTCATGGCGACGCGCAGGATGTTGTCGACGCCACCGCCGTCAAAGCCCTCGGGCGTCAGGAAGATCATCTCGATGATGTGGCTGGCCGGCAGCGTCTGGTCGGTATTGCGCCGGATGGTCATGCGCAGCTGGATGTCCTTGCCGGGAATAGTCGCCTCGGCGCGGATCGCCGGCTCGGGAGGCAGATCGCCGCCGGGCGATTCCTGCACCAGCGACCAGACGATGCTGCCGGGTTCGGCCGAACCTTGCGCGGTCGAGGTGCGTTCCTCGTAGAAGATCGCCTTCTGGCCGACCGCAACGGTCGGCGCGGGAGCGGCGGCCGCCGGCGCAGCGGGCGGCGTGCCGGCCGCGGGCGGCGTGGCGGCGGCATCAGCCGGTGCTGCCCCGTTGGCCGGCGGAGCGACGCCATCGGCGCGCGGCGTTGCCGGTGGCGTGGCGGAAGCGTCGGGCGCCGGCGTGGCGGGCGCGCCCGTGGCTGCGGCGTCGCCGGCCGGCGGGGTCGCAGGCGCTGGAGCCGCAGGTGGCGCTGGAGCCGGGGGTGGCGGTGTGGTCAGCGCGGCGACGGACTCGCCCTCGACGATGCCGCTTTGACCGGCCGCGGGACCGGGATCGGTCTCACCGCCTTCGGGCCACAGGCGCTGGGTGAACTTCGTTCCCTCGCCGGCAGGAGCCGGTGCGGGTGCATCGGCCGCGGGCTTGGCCGGCGCCGGCTTTACCAGCGGTTCGGTCGAGACCGTCTTGGTGTCGCCGCCGAGGCCCAGCATCGAGCCAAAGGCATCCTTGTTCAGCCAGATGCCATAGCCACCGCCGGCCACCACCAAAAGCGCGACGACAGCCGCGATCAACCCGCCATAGCTGCGCCTGCGCTCGGCGGGGCGCAGGCGTTGGAACGTGTCCGCCGCCGGCTGCTCGTCATTGGCAAAGACATCGGCGCTATCGTCGTCGGCGTCCAGCTCCGCGGCTTGCTTGTCGATGGTTTCTGCACGCGCCACAGGCGGAGGCGGTGTCGGAGCGGGCCTCTGCCAGCTCGGCTCTGTCCTGGTGGTCGGCGCCGGCTGCACGGGTTTCGCCGGCTGCCAGGCCGGCGCAGGCGTGGCGGAAGGCTTTACATGACTGGACTGGTTCTTGTTGCGGTCTATGGAGGAGAAGATGTGCTCCAGCTCCGCCAGCGGATCGGATGCCGGCAGTGCCCTGGCATAGTCGCGCTCGACGCTCGAGATGGCATCTTCCAGGGATCGCTTCTGCGTGCTTATGGCTTCGGCGGCCAGCGGCGGCGAATACTCCGCAAGCTTCTTCGCCAGCATGGTACGAACGCTTTCATAGATCCGCGTACGCTTTTCGGGCGTTTCGTCGCCGTGCTTGTCGAGCGCCTTTTTCAGAATAGCAACGAAATCTGCCATGCTTCAGTCGACCTGTATTTGTTTCCGCGCCGGCCCCCGCAAATCGGCCGCGATGCCCGGAAAGGCTTCAGAAAACTAGTCTTGAAACGGATCGGTCACAAGTATCGTGTCGTCCCGTTCCGGGCTGGTGGAAAGGAGCGCGACGGGTGCGCCGATTAGCTCCTCGATGTAACGGACGTATTTGACGGCCTGCGCCGGAAGGTCGTTCCAGCTGCGCGCGCCGGCGGTGGTGCCTTTCCAGCCTTCGAGCGTCTCGTAAACCGGCTCGACACGCGCCTGCGCGCCCTGGCTGGCCGGCAGATAGTCGATCGTTTCGCCGTCGAGACGGTAGCCGGTGCAGACCTTGATCTCATCCAGCCCGTCGAGCACGTCGAGCTTGGTCAACGCGATGCCCTTGATGCCGTTGACGGCGACGGCCTGGCGCACCAGCACGGCGTCGAACCAGCCGCAACGGCGTTTGCGCCCGGTGACGACGCCGAATTCGTGGCCACGCGTACCGAGAAATTCGCCGATCTCGTTCTTCTGCTCGGTCGGGAACGGGCCTTCGCCGACACGCGTCGTATAGGCCTTGGTGATGCCCAGGACATAGCCGATGGCGCCGGGGCCCACCCCCGAGCCGGCGGCTGCCTGGCCGGCAACGGTGTTGGACGAGGTGACGAACGGATATGTGCCGTGGTCGATGTCGAGCAGCGTGCCTTGCGCGCCCTCGAACAGGATGCGTTCGCCGGCGCGGCGCTTGTCGTCGAGGATTTTCCAGACGCGGTCCATATAGGGCAGGATCTCATCGGCGACCGAGGTCAGCTCGGTCATGATCGCCTCATGCGTGACTTCGCCATGGCCAAGCCCGCGACGCAGCGCATTGTGATGCGTCAGCAGCCTGTCGACCTTGAGGGGCAGCGTTTCCAAATCCGCCAGATCCATCACCCGAACCGCGCGCCGGCCCACCTTGTCCTCATAGGCGGGGCCGATGCCACGACGCGTCGTGCCAATTTTCGTCCCGGAATTGGAGGCGGCGTCCTCGCGGAATCCGTCCAGCTCCCGGTGCAGCGACAGGATAAGCGCGGTGTTTTCGGCTATTTTCAGGCGGTCCGGCGTGACCTCGACGCCTTGCGCCTTGAGTTTTGCCACTTCCGCGACAAAGGCGTGCGGGTCGAAGACGACGCCATTGCCGATGATCGACAGCTTGCCTTGCCGCACCACGCCCGACGGCAGCAGCGACAGTTTGTAGACCTTGCCGTCGACGACCAGCGTATGGCCGGCATTGTGGCCGCCCTGGAAGCGCACGACCACGTCGGCGCGCTCCGACAACCAGTCGACGATCTTGCCCTTGCCTTCGTCGCCCCATTGCGAGCCGACGACCACCACATTGGCCATGTTTCTTTTCCCTTGAGATGCCGCCCTGGCGGCCTGGATATGGTTCGAAACGACAGGCCTCTATAGCGTCAAGACCTCGCAAGCGCGACCTTTCTTTGCCGTCGAAAATGCCCTGAGGCACAACAATTTTCGGCTTTGACATCATTTACTTGCGTCGGCGGGGGCAATAGGCCGGCAAACACAACTTCCCAGGCGGCCGGAATCCCGCATGCATCGACGCGCCTACCTGTTCCTGCTGCTGACCACCTTGCTGTGGGGCGGCAATTCCGTCGCCGGCAAGCTGGCGGTCGGTCACGTCTCGCCGATGACGCTGGTCTTCCTGCGCTGGGTGCTGGCCGTCGCGATCCTGCTGCCGATCGGCTGGCGCACGATCAGGGAGGACTGGCCGGTGGTGCGCAAACACTGGTTCGTCCTGGCTGCACTTGGCGCCAGCGGCTTCACTCTGTTCAACACCATTTTCTACACCGCGCTCAACTACACGACGGCGATCAATGTCTCGATCGAACAGGCGGCGATGCCGGTCTTGATCATCATTGCCAATTTCTTCTTCTTCCGCCTACGCGTGAGCTGGGCGCAGATTGCGGGCGTGGTGCTGACCATCTTCGGTGTCATCTTGACTGCCTGCCACGGCGATCCGCGCCGGCTGCTCACATTGGAACTCAATTTCGGCGACGCCATCATGCTGGTCGCGGTCGTCCTCTACAGCGGTTATTCGGTCGGGCTGCGGCTGAAGCCGGTGATGCGCTGGCAGAGCCTGATGTTGTCCCTGGCGATCGCTGCCCTCATCACCTCGCTGCCGTTCTTCCTGTGGGAGGTCGCCGCCGGCAAGGTTATCGTCCCCGACATCAGCGGCTGGGTGGTCATCGTCTATACCGCGATCGGCGCTTCGGTCATTTCGCAGATCACTTACATCAGGGGCAACGAACTGATCGGCGCCAACCGTGCCGGGCTGTTCATCAATCTGGTGCCGATCTTCGGCACGCTGCTGTCAGTGCTGATCGTCGGCGAGACATTCCAGCTCTACCAGGCGATGGCGCTCGTCCTGGTGCTGGGCGGCATTTCGCTCGCCGAATACAGCGGGCGCAAGATGGCGGCACCGAACCGCCGCGGATAACATTTGGCTGCTGCCGCGCTGCGCCGCCGTCGCGATAACTGCTGCCGCGCGCCGACCTGGAACATTTTACCTCTGGCGGAGTTTGCTTGCGTGGGAGGCAACAAGATGAGCCATAACCCTCGCAGCACGGCAAGCATCGCCGGTCACCCCATTCATCCAATGCTGATTCCGTTTCCGATCGCCTTCTTTGTCGGCACCTTCGTTTGCGATCTGATTTTCTGGCAGACAGCCGATCCCGGGTGGGTCACCGGATCGCTTTGGCTTCTCGGCGCCGGCCTGATCATGGGCGCCTTGGCCGCTCTTACCGGCCTGACGGATGTCCTCGGCGATGTTCAGATCCGCAATCTCACGACAGCATGGCTCCATGCCGGCGGCAACGTTCTCGTCGTGCTGATCGAGCTTTACAACTGGTACTCGCGTTATGTCGCTGGAGCGGCGGCCGTGATTCCGACCGGCTTTATCTTGTCGCTGATCGTGGTTCTGGTCCTGCTGTTTACAGGCTGGAAGGGCTGGGAATTGGTCTATCGGCATCGCGTGGGCGTCTCCGACGGCTCAGACGAATTGACCTGAACCGGCCTGTGCGGCGGCCGCCCCAACGATGGGGGGAGGACCGCCGCGTCCGCCACGCCGTCAACTACATCGCGTTGACGTCGAACTGCAGCCGCTTGGCCGAGTCTATCGACTTGTGCGCCTTGACCTGTTCCAGCACTTTTTCCGGGAACGGCGCGTCGAGATAGAGCAGCGCAATCGCGTCGCCGCCCGGCCGGTTGCGGCCGAGCTGGAAGTTGGCGATGTTGACGCCGTTCTCGCCGCACACCGTGCCGAGCAGGCCGACAATGCCGGGCGCATCGGCATTGGTTGTGTAGAGCATGTGCTGGCCGACCTCGGCGTCGAGATTGATGCCCTTGATCTGTATGAAGCGCGGCTTGCCGTCGGAGAAGCAGGTGCCGGCGATCGAGCGCGTCATGTGCTCGGTCTTCACCGTCAGCTTGATGTAGCCGTCGAACACGCCCGACTTGTCGCGCTTGACCTCGGCGACGATGATGCCGCGCTCCTTCACCATGATCGGCGCCGACACCATATTGACGTCGGCGACCTGCGGCCGGATCAGTCCGGCAAGCGCGGCACTGATCAGGGCACGCGTGTTCATCGTCGCGGTCGAGCCGTCGAACAGGATCTCGACCTCGTTGATCGGGTCCTCGGTGACTTGGCCGACAAAGGCGCCGAGCACTTCGGCGAGCTTGACGAACGGCTTCAGCCGCGGTGCTTCCTCGGCCGTGATCGAGGGCATGTTGATGGCATTCGAAACCGCGCCCTTGATCAGATAGTCGGCCATCTGCTCGGCCACCTGGAGCGCGACATTTTCCTGCGCTTCCGCTGTCGAGGCGCCGAGATGCGGCGTTGCCACCACATTCTCCATGCCGAACAGCGCGTTGTTCTCCGCCGGTTCGACCTCGAACACATCGACGCCGGCGCCCGCCACCTTGCCGCTCTTCAGCGCCGCGACCAGGTCGGCTTCGACGATGAGCCCGCCACGCGCGCAATTGATGATGCGCACGCCGTTCTTCATTTTGGCGATCGCCGCCGCGTCGATGATGTTGCGCGTCTTGTCGGTCAGCGGCGTGTGCAGCGTGATGAAATCGGCGCGGGCGAAAAGCTCGTCCAGCTCGACCTTGTCGACGCCGAGTTCCTCGGCGCGCTTGTCCGACAGGAACGGGTCGAAGGCAACGACATGCATCTTCAGGCCGACGCCGCGCGTGGCGACGATCGAGCCGATATTGCCGCAGCCGATGACACCCAGCGTCTTGCCGGTGATCTCGACGCCCATGAAGCGGTTCTTTTCCCATTTGCCGGCATGGGTCGAGGCATTGGCCTCCGGGATCTGCCGTGCGAGTGCAAAGATCATCGCCACCGCATGTTCGGCCGTGGTGATCGAATTGCCGAAGGGCGTGTTCATCACGATGATGCCCTTGCGGCTCGCCGCGGGGATGTCGACATTGTCGACACCGATGCCGGCGCGGCCGACGACCTTGAGTCTTGTCGCTGCGTTGATCAGTTTTTCCGTGACCTTGGTCGCCGAGCGGATGGCAAGACCATCATACTGGTCGATGACTTCGAGCAGCTTTTCCTTGTCCTTGCCGAGATCGGGCAAATAGTCGACCTCGATGCCGCGGTCCTTGAATATCTGGACGGCGGTGGTGGAGAGTTTGTCAGAGACGAGAACGCGGGGCGCCATGGCGGCCTCCTTGAACTGGATTGTCGGGAAATGGCGGCCCGCAGGCCGCCACGAATTCTCAGGCTGCTGCCTTCACCGAAGCCTTCTGCGTGGCGAAGGCCCAGTCGAGCCAGGGCAGCAGCGCCTCGAGATCGGAGGTCTCGACGGTGGCGCCGCACCAGATGCGCAGACCGGAAGGTGCGTCACGATAGGAGCCGATGTCGTAGGCGACGCCTTCCTTGTCGAGCACAGAGACGATCGCCTTGGCGAAGGCCGCCTGCCCGTCGGCGTCGAGCGCCGCGACATCGGCGTCGGTGAAGGACAGACATACGGACGTGTTGGACCGTGTCGCCGCATCGACTGCGAGATGGCCGAGCCAGGACGACTTGTCGACAAACCCATCGAGCACGGCGGCATTGGCATCGGCTCTGGCAATCAACGCATCGAGACCGCCGATCGACTTCGCCCAATGAAGCGCATCGAGATAGTCCTCGACGCACAGCATCGACGGCGTGTTGATGGTCTCGCCCTTGAAGACGCCTTCGATCAGCTTGCCGCCCGAGGTCAGGCGGAAGATTTTCGGCAGCGGCCACGCCGGCTTGTAGGTTTCCAGTCGCTCGACGGCGCGAGGCGACAGGATCAGCATGCCGTGTGCGCCCTCGCCGCCCAGCACTTTCTGCCAGGAGAAGGTGACGACATCGAGCTTCTGGAAATCGAGCCTCTGCGCGAATGCGGCCGAGGTCGCATCGCAGATGGTCAGGCCTTTGCGGTCGGCTGGAATGAAATCGCCATTCGGCACGCGCACGCCCGAGGTCGTGCCGTTCCAGGTGAAGACCACATCGCGGTCGAAATCGATCTTGGTGAGATCCGGCAGCTCGCCATAGCCTGCCTCGATCCTTCTGATATCGGCGAGCTTCAGCTGCTTGACCACATCGGTCACCCAGCCGGAGCCAAAGCTTTCCCATGCCACCATGTCGACACCGCGTTCACCGAGCAGCGACCACAGCGCCATCTCGACAGCACCCGTGTCCGACGCCGGCACGATGCCGATACGGTAATCGGCCGGAACCTGGAGAATCTCGCGCGTCAACTCGATGGCCTGTTCGAGCTTGGTCTTGCCGATCTTGGCGCGGTGCGAACGGCCGAGCGCAGCATTCTTCAGCGCCTCGACCGACCAGCCGGGGCGTTTTGCGCAGGGACCTGAGGAGAAATTGGGGTTTGCCGGACGGAGTCCGGGCTTCGTATGCGTCGTCATCGTGGTCTATCCTTCCAGATAGTGGCCCCTCGTTGGGGAGGGGTGGCCCACGGACGGCGATATGCGTTCAGCCCTCAGGCGTCAAGAGGAAAGTTTTTGTCGCTGACAAGATAGAAGCAGTCCGGGATCAGGATGTCGTGAGCCCAAACGCAAACGGCGGATCGAAGAGATCCGCCGTCGGGTTTCGTATCTGCAGCCAGCCTACCAGAGGTCGTAGCGCAGCCCGAGCTTGACCGTCTGATAATTGATGCCCTTGTGGATGTTGAAGGCGCCGCTGTCATAAGCGACATATTTGGCGCCCGGCACCGAGAAATATTCGTAGCCAAGGTCAACCGACACGTTCTTGGCCACCTGATAGGAAAGACCGCCCCCGATCGAATAGGCAAGGTTGAATTTGCCCTCCTTATCCGTTGCACCCTCGTAACCGGCCGGATCATCACAAGAGAACCCGCCCGTGCCGGACGAATTGGGGGCCACTTCCACGCAATCCTTCGCCCCAATGCTCCTGTAATATTTATTGTATGCGACACCGACCCCTCCGCCAAGATATGGAGTGATTCCAACATAGGTGCCGAGATCCACATAGCCATTGGCCATGATGCTGTAGCCTTTGTTGGAAGCATTGTCGGAAAGATCGCATGCCTGCGTAGCCGCGACGGAATTGATGGTGCCAAAACCGTCGTCCACAAGCGTATGGCCGTCGCAAGTGGCTGCCAACTTGGCGTGTTCCCCGAATTTGTCGGTCGGAAGAATCCCGCCGTTCAGTTCGACCCGAAGATAGTCGTTGACATGATACCCCATACCGAAACTGCCTGTGAAAAGGCTGCTCTCATCGGTAAAGCTGTTAAGCGGGCCGGTTGTCGCTTCCTCATGCTCGAAGGGATGGCTGAACGCGTAGCCGACATCGCCGCGCAGATACCAGCCCGAGCCGACCTCGACCGGTTGATAGTCCGGCGCCTGATCGACATAGATCGGCGGGTCGTAGTCCGCGGCTTGCGCCGGCGTCAGCAGCGCTAGCGCGAGTGCGGCAAGTGCCGGCGCTGTCAGCAATTTGAAATTCATGGGTCCCCGGCTCCTGAAATTGGCGCTCTTCATTTTGATCGCAAGCGCCGTTTCAGTGGGCATTGTTAACCATAGTGGTTAAGTGCGGGTTAAGGATAACGCGACGTTACCGATTTGATTTCGATAGGCTTTCTCCTCCGCACGCCGCGGCCTGGAAGTGCACCGCAATCGGCAAACAAAAACCGCCCGGCATGGCCGGGCGGTTCGCAAATTCCTGGATTTCGAAGCGACTACTTGGTGTAGACCGGCTCCGGTTCGGGAACGTAGGGCTCCGGCGGCGGGGCGCAGTCCGACCGGCCGAACTGGTAGCGCAGGCCGCCGCGCACTTCGTGCACGTTGATGCCTCGATCGAAGCCCGGGCCGACATCGCTGTCGGAGGCGTAGTTGAACATCTTGCCACCATTGATGTGGCTGTAGCGATAGCCGAGATCGAGCTTGACCCGGTCGGTCAGGCAGTAGGAGGCGCCGGCCATGAGGGCATAGGCAAAGCGCCAGCCCTTGCCGCCGCTGTGCTCGAAGGAGCCATCGAGATCGGTATTGTGCAGCGTATCCCACTTGACCCAGGCACCACCGATGCCGGCGCCGACATAGGGCGTCACGCCGTGCCAGGTGCCGATATCGACATAGGCATTGGCCAGGAGCAGCATCGCCGAATAGGACGATGTGTCGACGGAGGTACAAGCTATGCCGCCGCCGCAGAAACCATTGGTCGAGCCGCGGAAATTGGACTTGCCCATCCAGTCGAAGGTCAGATCGGTGCGGAAGTACCGGTTGACCTGGTAACCGACACCGGCGCCGGCCGAAAAGGAACTCTTCAACTTGCCGGAGGCGAACGAACCGGGGAGTTGGGGCGGTGCCGGGCTGTAGGTGGTGTAGTCACCACCGCGGAACTTCGACCAGTGATAGTCGATATCGCCGCGGATGTACCAGCCGCCGAAATCGGCCGGCTGTTCATAGGCGATCGGCGCCGGCGCCTCTTCGACCACTGGCGGCTCCGCCAGATCGGCGGCGAATACTGGCCCGGCCACGCCTGCGAACAGCGCGGCAAGGAAAGCCATTTTTGCTGTATTGAACATGTTTGTCACCCCTGAGAACCCGTCGGAACTTTGAATCCGCTCGAATGTGTTTGACCTCAGTTGTGGATAATGAATTGCAAAAGTTAAAAGGCGTTTAACCCTGTCGATTAACCACGAATTCTCGACATTTTACCAAACGGCCTCCGCCGGCATGACGCTGGGACCACCCTGGCCGAAACAAAAAGCCCGCCTGCAGGCGGGCTTTTTGTCTTGAGCCGGCAGTTCGCCCCTGCCCGTCGGAGGCAGCGCAATCAGGCGGCGCTGCGCGTTTCCGAGATGATGTCGACGATGTCGTTGACCACGGCCTCGACCAGCTGTGGGTCGTCGCCCTCGGCCATGACGCGGATCAGCGGCTCGGTGCCCGAGGGCCGGATAACCAGGCGGCCGGCCTTGCCTAGACGGTTGCGCGCATCTTCGATCGCCGCCTTGACTAAGGCTTCTTCAAGCGGCTTGCCGCCGGCGATGCGGACATTCTTCAACAGTTGCGGCACCGGCTCGAATTTCTTCGACAATTCGCTGACCGGCCGGTTCTGCCGCTTGATGCAGGCCAGCACCTGCAGAGCCGAGACCAGCCCGTCGCCAGTGGTCGAGAAATCGGACAGCACAATGTGGCCCGACTGCTCGCCGCCGACATTCAACCCGTGCGCGCGCATATGCTCAACGACATAGCGGTCGCCGACCTTGGTGCGATGCAGCTGCAGCTTCATGTCGCCAAGGAAGCGTTCGAGGCCGAGATTGGACATCACCGTCGAGACGACGCCGCCGCCGGCCAGTCGCCCGCTCTGGTGCCAGGACTCGGCGATCAGCGCCATGATCTGGTCACCGTCGACGATGGTGCCGTTCTCGTCGACGATGACGACACGGTCGGCATCGCCGTCGAGTGCGATGCCGATATCGGCGCGCACTTCATGCACCTTCTTCTGCAGGCCGGCCGGATGGGTCGAGCCGCATTCCTTGTTGATGTTGAAACCGTTCGGATCGACATTGATGGCAATGACCTCGGCGCCCAGTTCCCAAAGTGCGGCGGGCGCCACCTTGTAGGCTGCGCCATTGGCGCAATCGACGACGATCCTGAGACCCGACAGCGACATCGAGCGCGGCAGCGTGCGCTTGGCGAATTCGATGTAGCGGTCATGCACGCCGTCGACGCGCTTGGCGCGGCCGAGCCCGTCGGAATCGGCGAGCGCCAGTTCGATATCCTTGTCGAGCATGCTCTCGATGCGCTCCTCGATCTCGTCGGAGAGCTTGTAGCCATCCGGACCGAACAGCTTGATGCCGTTGTCGTAATAAGGGTTGTGCGAGGCCGAGATCATGACGCCGATATCGGCGCGCAGCGAGCGCACCAGCATGGCGACCGCCGGTGTCGGGATCGGGCCGAGCAGGAACACATCCATGCCGGCCGCGCACAGGCCGGACACCATGGCGTTTTCGATCATGTAGCCGGACAGCCTGGTGTCCTTGCCGAGCACGACGCGGTGGCGATGGCTGCCGCGCTGGAACGACAGGCCGGCGGCCATGCCGACCCGCATCGCGATCTCAGCCGTCATCGGAAACTTGTTGGCGCGCCCGCGAATGCCGTCGGTGCCAAAATAACGTCCTGCCATGCTTGCCAGAATCCCCGTCGGTTTTCAGCCGGCTCGTAATGCCACAATTGGTCCGAGCCCGACTATCACATTGTGTGATTGTATATTACCAATTCTTAGAAAATCATTGTAGCAGGCTGTTCGGAGCGTTGGCAGCGTATCATGACACGGTGTTGCCGCAATATAGCATTCACACTGGGCCACACTGCGCAGATTGGGCCGGTAAGCCGGACTGTTGGAGGGGCAGATCGCAAGGGTCCATCACCTTATCGGGAGAACGCCGTTTAGCATCTGGCGCAGCCTAGCGTTGAGAGCTATTGATTGACACAGGTACAACCTATGGGCGCAGCAACGGGAGAAACGCATGCTCATCCACCGACTTGCAACTTTGACGGGTCTTGCCGTCGCAACCTTGTTCATGGCGGCGCCCGCCAGCGCGCTGACCATGGCCCAGTGTAGTACCAAGTATAATGCCGCCAAGGACGCCGGCACGCTGAACGGGCAGACCTGGAATCAGTATCGGAAGGCCGAGTGCGGCACCGACGCGGCGGCCACCACCGAGACCGCAAAGCCGGCGGCCAAGAAGGCCGCTGCGGCCAAGACGGACACGACCAAGGCCGCCGCTGCTGATGATGGCGCCAAGGGTCTGACGGCCAAGGAATGCAGCGCTAAGTACCAGGCTGCCAAGGCCGCCGGTACGCTCAATGGCGCAAAGTGGAACGACTTCCGCAAGACCGAATGCGCCGCCGGCGCATCCGCCGCGGCAGAACCCGCCAAGGCCACGACCAAGGCCGCAGCCACAACCGACGATGGCGCCAAGGGCCTGACGGCCAAGGAATGCAGCACCAAGTACCAGGCGGCAAAGGCCGCCGGCACACTGAACGGCGTGAAGTGGAACGACTTCCGCAAGACCGAATGCGCCGCCGGGGCCTCGGCCGCGGCAGCACCCGCCAAGGCAACCACCAAGGCAGCTGCCGACAGCAGCGGCAAGGGCCTGAGCATGGCCGATTGCAGCGCCAAGTACCAGGCTGCCAAGTCTGCCAATACGCTGGGCGGCAAGAAGTGGAACGACTTCCGCAAGGCCGAATGCGGCGCAGGCGCAGATGACGACGACACCGTGCCCGCTCCGAGCGAGGCGACCTATACCAGCGAGCCCGAGAAGCCCTCGGTCACCGCTCCCAAGGGCGTGAAGTTCCCGGCCGCGATCTCGAAGAAATACGCCGGCGAGACGCCGGCCAAGGGCCGCATGCACACCTGCCTCGAGCTCTACTACGCCAACAAGGATGCCAACACGCTGAATGGCCTGCGCTGGATCCAGAAGGGCGGCGGCTTCTACAGCCTCTGCAATGCCAAGCTGAAGAGCTGATCGCGTAGCCATATTCTCCAGACAGAGGCCCGCGCATCGCAACATGCGCGGGCCTTTTTATTGCGCTTGAAAACACCTGGCGTTGCTCGCGTTTACATATCGCGGAAGGTGTTGGCATCATCTATTCGCCCACACTGCCCACCGCAGACTTATGGTTGGCGCAAAGATTCCAATTGAACATATGCAGAACAAACGGTATACAAAAGGACATCGAACTTTTGTCAACCAGGAGGGTCTTATGTCCAGATTGAAATTGGCGGCATTGGCTGTGACGGCATGGATTGCGTGGAACGTCGCCCCTGCAAGCGCACTGACGATGAAGGAATGCGGCGAGGCCTATCGCACAGCCAAGGAAGGCGGCACTCTGAACGGCATGGATTGGACCGCTTTCCGCACCGAGAAATGCGCGACGTCAGCTGCGGAGAGTGCCAATGCGGATGCCGTCAAAACCGAGCCGCAGTCGCAGAAGGAAACCAGCGCGGCGGTCGCCCCCGCTGTAGCGCCGACGGGCGTGACATTCCCGACCACCCTCGCCGCCGAATTCAAGACCGAGAAGCCCTCGAAGGCGCGTATGAAGACCTGCCTGCAGGGCTACCACGGCAACAAGGACGCGGGTACGTTGAACGGCCTTCGCTGGATCCAGAAGGGCGGCGGCTATTACAGCCTCTGCAACGCCAAGCTGAAGAGCTGATCGACCAGCAGCGTTTGAAGATCGAAGGCCCCCAACCGCAAGGTTGGCGGGCCTTCTCTTGGGTCTTGCCCCGTCAAGCGCCTTGTTTCGAGAGCTGGAGCAGTGCGACCAGGCTTGTAAGATCGGCATTGGCCTGGCCGGCAGCCACCCCGCGCTTCATCAGGCTTTGCATCGGCAAGACGAGTTCGGTGCTGACATCAGCCGACCTGCTGGCATCGATGAGATTGACGTAGGCATCAGCCTGCATGCCCAGGTTGGAAACGACATTGCTGGTGTGATCGCCACTGTCGATCTGTTCCGCCCACTTCGGCAGCAGGCCTTGCATCGACTGAAGCCAGGAGGCCAGCAGCGGCATGAACTCGCCGGCCGGGATCCCTGCTGCGCCCGTCAATGCCAACGCCTGCAGAACGCCCGCGAACATGCCGTACATGCCGCTCAGAAGCGAGATATCATAGAGCGGCGCGAGGCAAGCATCCTCACCGAGGAATTTGCTGGTGCCGAGCGCTCCGAGCTGCCCCGAACAGGCATCGAACGCCTGGCGCGAACCGCTGTAGAGAATCAAGGCGTGCGGCCCGCCGATCATCGGCGGCACCGCCATGATGCCGCCGTCGATGTAGCTGGCGCCCTGGCTCACCGCCCAGGCCGACATCGCCCGCGCCTGCTCGGGCGTGCCGTTGGTGAGATTGACGAATGTGCGGCCCGACAGCGCGTCTCGGCTTGGGCCGAGCACCTCACGAACGGTGTCATAGACAAGCAGGCACGCCACGATCAGTGGACTCGATCTGACGGCTTCCTCGACACTCTTGGCCACAGTGGCGCCCTTGGCTGCCAAAGCCTCAGCCTTTGCCGGAGAACGGTTCCACACCGTCACCGCATGTCCCTGGTTCAGAAAGGCTTCGGCAAGCGCCGTGCCCATGGCGCCGAGACCGATCACTGTTATGTCGCTCATTCTGCTTCTCCTTGGTTTCGTTGCGCGGTTACGCCGGTGTCGGGCTCAGGTCCTGGCCAAGGCCACCGTCCACGGTCAGCCGCGCGCCCGTGGTGAAGGTCGCGTCGAACGCCAGGAACAGCACTGCGCGCGCCACCTCCTCCATCGTGCCGTGGCGCTTCATCGGCGTGACCGCGTCGCCGATCGCCATGAAGGCGGCCCGCTCCTCGGCCGAGGCGTCGGCCACACCCATCGTCGGCGTATCGATGAAACCAGGGCTGACCACATTCACGCGGATGCGGCGCGGCAGAAGCTCGGCGGCCAGGACCTTGGCGAAGGCGCGCAGTGCCGCCTTCGATCCGGAATAGACGCTCATGCCGCCGGTGCCGGATTCGTCGGCGATCGACGAGGTGAAGACTATGGCGCCACCATCCCTGATGAGGGGCAGCAGGCGCTGCGCGGTGAAGAAAGCGCCTTTGGTGTTGATGTCGAAGGTGCGATCGTAACTGTCCTCGGTGACCCGCTCCACGGGTTCGAGATTGGCCACCCCGGCATTGACGTGAAGGAAGTCGATCTGGCCAAGCTTCTGCCCCACTTCGGCACCGAGCGTGACGATATCGGCCATGTCTGAGATATCGGACCGCACGACATGAGCTCGCGAAAGCAGCTTGGCTCGCGCGGCCTTGATGTTGCGCTGGTCGCGGCCGGTGACCAGGACCTCGGCGCCGCTTTCGATCAGGGCTTCGGCAACGGCGAGCCCCATGCCGTGCGTCCCGCCGATGACAACGGCCTTCTTGTTTGCGTATCGTGTCATGATCCATCCCTTTTTGACAAAATCCGGCCGCCGACGGCCTTTGCAGGTCGAAGCGAGGTACCGATATGATGTTGTGGTGTTCGCCGATGCCGGCGAGCTGGTTTGAAGCTATGGACCGGCTTGGTTTTTCTCAAGTACCGACAAAAATGTAAGCTACCCACCGATTGCTCAGAATTGGATGAAACATGGGAAAGAAACAGCCAGATAGTTGCGGATTGGGGCCGGCGCTGGAGGTCATCAGCGGCAAATGGAAGGCGCTACTGCTCTGGCAGATTCACAAGGCGCCGGCACGATTCGGTGAGCTGAAGCGGCTGGTGCCTGACATCAGCGAAAAGATGCTGATCCAACAGCTGCGCGAAATGGAGGCCGACGGCATCGTCCATCGCGAAATCTTTCCCGAGGTGCCGCCGAGGGTCGAATACTCGATTACCGAATTCGGCATCGAGCTGGACAATGCCCTGATCCCGCTGGCCAGATGGGGCAAGCAACATGCTGGCCGGACTGACGGTGTGCGCCCCGGCAAAGCAAATGCATCCGTCCCGCATGCTCTTTGAGAGACCCTGAATAGCAAAACGCCGCGGATTGAGCCGCGGCGTTTTCTTGCATCAAGTGATGTCAGCTCAGCTCGACGGCTGAGGCTCCATGCCGCCTTCGGGCTCGGGACCCTTCTTGCGGCGGCCGGACTTCGGCACAGCCGAGCCGCGGCTTGTGGGGGTGTCATCCCCCAAATCTCGCGCGGGCTTCTGCCCGGCGATCAGCTGCTTGATCTCTTCGCCCGAAAGCGTCTCGTATTCGAGCAGGCCCTGCGCCAGAGCGATCCATTCCTTCTTCTTCTTGGTCAGAATGGACTTGGCCGTGACATAGGCCTCGTCGATCAGCCTGCGCACTTCGGCGTCGATGATCTGCGCGGTCTCTTCCGAGACGTTCTGCGTGCGCGCCACCGAATGGCCGAGGAAAACCTCTTCCTGGTTGTCGCCATAGGCGACATGGCCGAGCTTGTCGGAGAAGCCCCAGCGCGTGACCATGGCGCGCGCCAGTTTGGTCGCCTGCTCGATGTCCGAGGAGGCGCCCGAGGTGATGTTCTCCTTGCCGAACTTGAACTCCTCGGCGACGCGGCCACCCATCATGATGGCGAGCCGTGAGATCATGTATTTGTAGCTCATCGAATAGCGGTCGCCTTCCGGCAGTTGCATGACCATGCCGAGCGCGCGGCCGCGCGGGATGATGGTCGCCTTGTGCAGCGGATCGGCCGACGGCACGTTGAGCGCCAGGATGGCATGGCCGGCCTCGTGATAGGCCGTGAGCTCCTTTTCGGCCTGGGTCATGGCCGACGAGCGGCGCTCGGCGCCCATCATGATCTTGTCCTTGGCGTCCTCGAACTCGGCCATGGTGACAAGGCGCTTGTTGCGGCGCGCCGCCATCAGAGCGGATTCATTGACCAGGTTCATCAGGTCGGCGCCCGAGAAGCCCGGCGTGCCGCGTGCGATCACCTTGAGGTCGACATTCGGCGCCAGCGGCACGTTGCGCACATGCACCTTGAGGATCTTCTCACGACCGACGATGTCGGGGTTCGGCACCACCACCTGGCGGTCGAAACGGCCCGGACGCAGCAGCGCCGGGTCGAGCACGTCGGGCCGGTTGGTGGCGGCGATCAGGATGATGCTCTCGTTGGACTCGAAGCCGTCCATCTCGACCAGCAGCTGGTTCAGCGTCTGTTCGCGCTCATCATTGCCACCGCCGAGGCCGGCGCCGCGATGGCGGCCGACAGCGTCGATTTCGTCGATGAAGATGATGCAGGGAGCATTCTTCTTGGCCTGGTCGAACATGTCGCGCACACGGCTTGCGCCGACGCCGACGAACATCTCGACGAAGTCCGAACCGGAGATGGTGAAGAACGGCACATTGGCTTCGCCGGCGACGGAGCGGGCGAGCAGCGTCTTGCCGGTGCCGGGAGGTCCGACCAGAAGCACGCCGCGCGGGATCTTGCCGCCGAGGCGCTGGAACTTCTGCGGATCGCGCAGGAACTCGACGATCTCTTCCAGATCTTCCTTGGCCTCGTCGACGCCGGCGACATCCTGGAAGGTGACGCGGCCATGCGCCTCAGTGAGAAGCTTGGCCTTCGACTTGCCGAAACCCATGGCGCGGCCGGAGCCGGACTGCATCTGGCGCATGAAGAATATCCACACGCCCAGGATCAGGATCATCGGCAGGTAGGAGATCAGATAGCTGAACAGCGAGTTGGAACCGTCCGACTCAGGCCGCGCATTGATGGTGACGTTCTTGTCCTGCAGCCGCGAGACCAGCTGCGGATCGCCAGGCGAATAGGTCTGGAAGCCATTGGCGTTGTCGGCGTAGGTGCCCGTGATGCGGGCGCCGGCGATGACCACCGTCTTGACCCGGCCGGCCGCGACCTCTTGCAGGAACTGCGAATAGGGAACGTCGGTCGAGGCCCCGCGAGTCTGCGGCGTCTGGAACAGATTGAAGAGAGCAATGAGCAGGACCGCTATGATCGCCCAGAGCGCGAGATTGCGATAATTCGGATTCATCAATTGTCCCGTTGGTGCCCGCTGGGACACGCGTCATGAGAGGAAACTTGCGCCTAACATAGGGAGAGCGCCCCCCCTTGCCAAGCATAACAGCACGTCTGGGTTAAGCTTTCGCGCCATGATCAACCGGCACTGTGGCGGCCAAAGGGCAAGCCGGGACAGGCGGTGCGCCGATCAACTCGGCCACGGCCTGCGCCAACACCAGATCGAAGCACGGCAGGAAACGGGCAAAGGGCGCAACGACCGGGCTGACGGCGATTGCCGGCGCCGCCGCTACATCCCCTGCAAAACCACGGCATTCGCCGCCGCGCCACAGCGCCGGTTCCGCAGCCAGGGCGGCGCGCACAAGGCTTGGCGGCGCGCCATCCCCGGCAATCGGCGTTTTGGCGGCGGCAGCGGCGCCAAGCGGCGCGATCAACCATGCACCCGGACTGTCGTCCAATGTGATCGCCCCGGCTTCGATGTGTGGCGTGATCCGCCGGCGACCGTCCCAAAGCAGAGCGCCAGCTACCGGCGCGGAACGCGGCAGGTCGCGCGATTCACGGCGCAGGAAGATGCCGTTTCGCCTGATATCGACGACCGCCCGCGACAATGTGGCGCAAAGCCGACCGGCCCGCATTTGCTCGAACAGCGCTTCGCTGCGCGCCTGGTCCGGCAACAAGGCGGTGCCGCCCGTCGCCGCCAGCAGGACACGCAGCGCATAGACCGCGGCTCGCGTGTCGTCAGCTTCGGCAAGACCGGGATCGAGACGGATGAGACCCCTCGCCGGCCGGCTGGCAAATTCACCGATCAGGGCGGCGGCGCGGCGACCGAGTTGTTCGCGCTCGCCGGCGGCCCGCCTGGCCAGGCCGATCGCTTCGGCAAAACGCTGCCTGCTCCGGTCTTCGCCGAGCACGGCCCGGATGCGCGGGCGTTCGAAATTCGTGTCGATGTTGGTCGGATCCTCCGCCCAGCCGACATGTTCGCGCTGCAGGAAGGCGCGCAACGCCGCGCGCCGAGCGCCGAGCAGCGGCCGCGCGATCCAGATCCGCCAGTCATAGAGGGTGGCAGGCGCCATGCCGGCGAGACCTCGGCCTGCAAGCTCTCGCCCGTCATTCCGCGCGGCTCGCATCAGGACGGTCTCGGCCTGGTCGTCGGCGGTGTGGCCGGTCACGATCACACCAATGCCTTGCGCCTGCGCTGCCTCGGCCAGCAACCGGTAGCGCGCCTCGCGCGCCGCCGCGGGCAGGCCGGCCGACGGCTTGGCGCCGGACCAGTTGAGCGCCCGGTGCGCGATGCCGCGCTCGGCACAAAGCTTTGCCACGCTGCGCGCTTCGGCTGCTGCTTCCGGACGCAGGCCGTGGTCGATCGTCACCGCCAGCAGCCGGGCTGTCGGGGCGCTGCGGTCGAGGTGAGCCTTGAGGAGAAGAAGGAGGGCGGTCGAGTCGCTGCCGCCGGACACGGCCGCAAGCGCGCCGTTGGTAAAGTCGATCTGCGAAAAATTCGAAAGGTCAGGCTCGGTATCGAGCATCAATGCATGTCGCGCAAAAGTGGTCCCGGTTCTGGGACAACACGGCAAAGACTAGCACGCCGCCAGCGCCCTCTCCTGCTTGACGCGTTCCTTGAGCGCGGCCGAAATATCGGGATAGCGCTTGCCGATCTCGCCGAAGGTGGCGCAGGCGACATCCTTCTGCTTGAGGCCGACCAGCGACACGCCAAGCTTCAGGAGCATGTCAGGCGCCTTCTTGGCCTTCGGATAGTCCTTGCTGGCGGAGAGGAAAACCTCGGCAGCGTCATGATACTTCTGCTGGCCAAGCAGCGATTCGCCAAGCCAGTAATGCGCGTCCGCCGCCTTGGCGTCCTTCGGGAAGCGGGCGATGTGGTCGCGAAAACCCTGCTCGGCGGTGCTGTAGTCGCCCGACAGGATGAACTGGTAGGAGTTGCGGTAGATCTCTTCCGGGTTGTTGGTGGCAGGCAGCGCCGCCACCACCGTGCCGTCCGACTTGCCGGTCTTAGCCCCGGCAGCCGGCGCCTCGGCGGCGGGAGCCGCACCTTCCGCCGGCGCCGCTGCCTGCGTGTTGCCGCCGGCGTCGATTACATTGCCGTTCTTGTCGACGGTAATGGTGCCGAAGGTCTTGGGCGGCGTGCCGTTGATCACCTTGCCGGGATCGCCGGTCTGCGATTCGACGATGACCTCGCCGACGCTCTGGCCGCCATCCGGCTGCGCGCCGGCATCGGCCGGCGCCTGGTCTGCCGGGGCCTCGGCGACGCCGGTGCCCGCGCCACCGTCCTGCGGCGCGGCCTCCGATTTCTTCTGGGCCGGCGGCTGCCCGCTGGAGCCGCCTTCCAACTGCTGGAAGCGGAACTCGTTGTCTTCCTGCTGCTTGCGCATCTGCTCCTGCATCTGCAGGATCTGGAAGTTGAGTTCCTCGAGCTTGCCGTTCATCTGCCGGAGCTGATCTTCCAGCCCCGCGGCGGCGGTGCCGTCCTGCTGCTGCGCGATCTGTTGCTGCTCCGGCTTCTCCTTCTTGCCGAAAATGCCGAGCGTCGGCAGATGGAAGGAAAAGCCGCTATCCGCGGGTTGTCCGGTGCCGCTCGCAGAAGCCGCGAAGCCTGATACGAGCAGCAGCGCAAGCGTGCCGCTCAAGACCGATCTGAAATGCATGTGCCTCTCGCCGTGAATATCGTGAGCCTGTTCGCGCCTTCCGATCACAGACCGGCACGACGCCCTCGGCTCTTAGCAGGAGGCGAGACTTCGGCCAAATTTTGTTTCCGGGTTTGTTTCCGGGACCGAAACTGAAAAAGGCGGCCACAAGGCCGCCTTTCGCATGGAAGTGTTGCAATTATGCGACTAAGGCCGCCGTCTTACTCATCAGGAGCCGGCGCCGGAGAGCGTGGTGACGGCGCGGCGATTCTGCGACCAGCAGGAGATGTCGTCGCAGACCGCGACCGGACGTTCCTTGCCGTAGGAAATGGTCTTCAGGCGGCTCGCCGAAACGCCCCTGGCGACCAGGAAGTCGCGGGTGGCGGCGGCGCGGCGGGCGCCGAGAGCCAGATTGTATTCACGCGTGCCGCGTTCGTCGGCATGGCCTTCGACGACGATGGCGTACTGCTTGTACTGGTTGAGCCACTGCGCCTGGCGCGACAGCGTCGTCTGCGCATCGGCGCGGATCGCGGTCGAGTCCGTGTCGAAGAAGATGCGGTCGCCAATGTTGACGGTGAAGTCCTTCGCCGAGCCGGGCGTTGCCGCACCCGCGCCGTTGAGGCCGAGCTCTTCAGCGCTGTTCGGGGTTTTCTTCGAGGCGCAACCGGTGATGGCGAGCATTGCGATCAGGGCGATCATCGCCGGGTTTCTGGTAAGTGCTGCGATACGGCCCATGCCGCCTCTCCTTCGTATTCGAGTGATCGTATTTCGAGTGATTTCGTTGATCACCCAGTAACCACGTTTGGGTTAACCGGCATTCAAGAAATACGGTTAATGTTTGGTTTCGATCGTCCGTCCACGACCTTCAAATCCACGGTCACAGTTGGCGCGGACCCTAGGCGGAAATGCGGCCGAAACGCGACTAATGAATGGAAAAGGGGCCAAACGGGCCCCTTTTTAGCAGGTGTGGCAATTCGGCCGAACCTACTCCAGCAGCGGCGACCAGGCGGGATCCGACGCGAAATTCGCGGTCGGGATCGACTGTTCGTTGCGGCCGGTGAGATCGACGGAAACCAGTTTTGGGCCGCCGGCGGAGTCGCGGAAGAACATCAGCACGCGGCCGTTGGGCGCCCAGGTCGGTCCCTCCTGCTGGAAGCCCGAGGAGAGGATGCGCTCGCCCGAACCGTCGGTCTTCATGACGCCGATCTGGAATTCGCCGCCGGTCTGCTTGGTGAAGGCGACGAGGTCGCCGCGCGGCGACCACACCGGCGTCGAATAGACGCCGTCGCCGAACGAAATGCGGGTCTGGCCCGAGCCGTCGGCGCCCATCACATAAATCTGCGCACGGCCGCCACGATCGGAAGTGAATACCACCTTGCTGCCGTCGGGCGAATAAGAGGGCGAGGTGTCGATGGCGGTCGAGTTGGTCAGCCGGGTGGTCGAGCGGCTTCGCAGGTCCATGGCGAAGATGTTGGAATTGCCGTCATCGCGCAGCAGGCTCATGATCACCTTCTGGCCGTCGGGCGAGAAGCGCGGCGCAAAGGTCATGCCGGGAAAGTTGCCGACCAGTTCGCGCTGTCCGGTCTCGATCTGCAGCAGATAGACCCGCGGCTGGCCGCTTTCATACGACATGTAAGTGATTTCCTGCCGATTCGGCGAGAAACGCGGCGTCAGCACGATCGAGCGGCCATCGGAGAGATAGCGCACATTGGCGCCGTCCTGGTCCATGATGGCGAGCCGCTTCTTACGCGCATTCTTGGCGCCGGATTCGTCGATGAAGACGACGCGTGTGTCGAAATAGCCCTTCTCGCCGGTGAGCTTCTCATAGATCGCATCGGCGATGATGTGGGCGACACGGCGTTGATTTGCGTCGTTGGCGAAAAACTGCTCCCCGGCTATCTGCTGGTTGCCAAAAATATCCCATAGTCGGTACTGGGCGCGGATTCGGCCGTCCGCCTCCTTGCTCACGCTGCCGGTGACCAGCGCCTGCGCATTGATCACCTTCCAGTCGTCGAAACGGGGCTGCGCATCCGGATTGGCGATCTTCTCGATGAAGGCGTTCTTGTCTATCGGTGCGAAGAGACCGGAGCGCTTCAGGTCGGCGGTGACGATCTCGGAAATCTGCGCGCCGAGCCCTCCCTGGAAATCTGGGATGGCGATCGGCATCGGTTCGACATTGCCTTTGTTGACGTTGAGCTCGAGGGTTGCTCGAGCAGGCAAGGTGACGACGGCGTTCATGCCCATCGCCATCGCGGCGACCATCAGGAGCGGCTTGAGGATGGATTTCATGTCTTCTCGCTTCTCTTGCTGATTTCTGGGTGCTCAGGCTACAGGCCAAGCATCGCTCTGGGATCGAAGTTGACGCGAACGTCGGACCAAATGTCATGCTTTCCGGCGGGCACCTGCAGGCCGGCGACATCGCATTTCTGCACAGCGCGAACCGCGCTGCTGTCGAATTGGGGGTTGCCGCTGGACTTCTCGACGGTCGGACGGCCCTCCAGCTTGCCGGAGGCATCCAGGCTGAAACGGATCACCACGGTGAAATCCTCAGAACCCTCAAGCCCAACCGGGAGGGTCCAGCAGCCACCGAGCTGTTCTTCCAATGCCCCTTGCTCGGACTTCGACAGCTTCTGGCCTTGATCCTTGTCGCCGCCTAGCGATGCCTGCTGGGTCGAGCGCTTGGCGCCGCCGCCGGATGGCTTCTGCTTGTCGAGCAAAGCCTTGATGTCAGCCTCATTGAACTGCTTGTCATCCGACTTCGGCTTCGACGACGCTTCCTTGACCGGCTTGTCGGTGTCCTTGCGGTCCGGAGCCTTCGCGCTTTCGGCCTGCGCCGGCTGCGGCTTCGGCCGTGCTTCGGGAGCAGGAGCGGAAGTCGGAAGCTGCGCTTCTTCCAGAGGCTGCTGATCCGATATGGCTTCGGCGACCGCATCGGGCTTCACGCGTGGCTTCGGCTCTATGGCGGCGGTCGTGTCCGGCTGCGGTGTTGGTGCAGGCTCCTTCACCGGGGTCGGCTTCGGTTCAACCTGCTTCACCGGCTCGGGCTTGACCTCTTCCTTCGGCTGCGGCTCCGGCGCCACCTCCGTCGCAGGTGTCGGCTTCGGCGCTTCCTTTGGCTTCGGCGTGTCCTCGGTCTTCGGCTTTTCGGTCGGCGTCGGCGCCGGAGCAGCCGTCGCTGTTTTCTCCACCGGCTTCGGCTTGGGCTCGTCCGTCACCGGCTTGTCGGTATCAACGCTGTTCTCGCCGATTTTCTGTGCATCTGGCACGATGTCGGGACGCTTGGTCGGCATCGGCGCCGGCTTTTCGTGCATCACCGCCTTCTTGTCGCCCTGCAGCGTCTGCGCAATGGCTTCCATGGGAACGATGTCGACCGCTATCGACTCCACATCCGTGGACGGCAGCGCGGCCGGCGCCGACAGGGTGAACAGGCCGAAAGCCAGTGCCACCGTATGCAGTATCACCGATGTGGTGAGGCCGGTCTTCATCGTGCGTCTACTGATCCTGTTGCTGCAGTGAAATCAGGCCGATATTCTTGTAGCCGGCGGCCTGGATGAGGGCCATGACCTCCATCGCGGCGCCATAGTTGGTCGCCTTGTCGCCGCGGATGAAGATGCGCTCTTCGTAGCCGGTCTTGGAAATCGCCTGCAGTTTGGCGACCAGCTCTTCCCTTGGGATTTCGGTCTCCTGCAGGAAAATCTTGCCGGCCGCGTCGATCGAAACGGTGATCGGCTGGGTGTCGGCGTTCATAGCCTTGGCCTTAGTCTCCGGCAGGTCGACCGGCACGCCGACCGTCAACATAGGTGCGGCGACCATGAAGATGATCAATAGCACCAGCATCACGTCGACCATCGGCGTGACGTTGATTTCCGACATCAATGCATGGTGGCGGCCGCGCCGCCTGTGTCCGCGTCCGCCGCGTCCTGCCATGCCAACCGACATACCCATCTTCTTACCTCAGCCCTTAGGCGCTACTTTTTCATCGATTTGGCGCGAGAGTATGGCGGAGAACTCGTCCGAGAACCCTTCCATCCGCACGGCGATCTTGTTCGCGTCGGATGACAGCTTGTTGTAGGCGATAACCGCCGGTATGGCGGCGAGAAGACCGATGGCCGTCGCCAGCAGCGCTTCGGCAATGCCGGGTGCAACAACCGCGAGACTGGTGTTCTTCGAACCGGCAATCGCCTGGAACGAGGTCATGATGCCGATGACGGTGCCGAACAGGCCGATGAAGGGTGCGGCCGAACCAGTGGTGGCGAGAAAGCCGAGACGGCCCTCCAGCTTCTCCATCTCGCGCGTCAACGCCAGGTCCATCGCCTTGTCGATGCGGGTCTGCAGGCCGAGCGGCGATTTGGCCCCCTTCTCGAAGCTCTTCTTCCATTCGCGCATGGCGGCGACGAAGATCGCACCCATGCCCGTGGTCTTGCGGTCGGCAAGCGTGCGATAGAGCTCTTCCAGCGACTGCCCCGACCAGAACACCTGTTCGAAGCGATTGAGCGACAGACGCATGCGGGCATAGCTGACCAGCTTGTCGACGATGATCGCCCAGGTCCAGACCGAGGCGCAGAGCAGACCGATCATGACCAGCTTGACCACCCAGCTGGCCTGTGTGAACAGCGCCCAAATCGACAATTGCGCTGCCGGATCGGCGAGTGCGGTAGTTTCCATGCTTCAGTCCTTAAGATTTTCCGGGCATCGCTGGCGGCTGGCCCATGGGCATCCCTTGTGGTCCGTTCGCGCTTGGCTTCCGGATTAACCCCAAAATGCACCGTTGGCGGCCTTTTCAGGGCAAATATTGGTGAAAGGAAGGCGCGCGGATTCTTCCAATCTTCACCGATCTCTTCATGAACCGTTATGGTTAAGGATGGGTTAGGAAATATGGCGCGGCGCATTGCCGCGCCAAGGGACGACGCGGACCATCCATCCACAATCGAATGCGCTGCCGATTGGCCGCCCGTTGCCGGCCGGCAGGCCTGGATATCAGCTTGCTCCTGGTAGAAAGGCCGCGATCCATTCTTTCGGAAAGCGCTTCGGCCGGCCGTTCTCGCCAATGATCGCCGCCTCGACCTTTGCTTCGACCAGAACCTCTGTCCCGCGTTTCAATTGCTGCGCCATGACGATGCGGGCGCCGGAAATATCCTGCGTTGATGTGTCGATGGTCAGGATGTCGTCCATGCGGGCAGGCGAGCGGAAGTCGATCTCCATGCGCCGCACCACCCAGACGATCCGTTCGCCGTGCTTGCCTTCGTGAAGTTCTGTGTGGTGGACGCCCGCCAGCCTGAGATAGTCCGAGCGCCCGCGCTCGAAGAATTCGAGATAGCGCGCATGGTAGACGACGCCGGAAAAATCGGTGTCGGCATAATAGACTCGCGCCATCAGCCGATGGCCGAATTCCGTCAAGGCTCCGGAAAGCCCGGCAGCAAGCGCCGCCGATTCACCATGATCGTCCATCGCGCTTTCCTTTTTGCCCCCGGCGGGGCACCTGTCTTGCCAAAATCACCAGCGCAGCAAACCGGATGGCACTGTTGACGGCGATGATCAAGACCTTGATGGCAGCGCTGCTGGTGCTGGCGGCGTCTGCGCTTCCCGGTCAGGCCGCGACCTTTTCGATGAAGCGCGGCCTCAACCTCGACCAGTGGACGACCTGGGTCGGGGAAGACAAATGGAACGACCGACAAGCCATCCTGCCCTATCCGGAATGGCGCAAGTTCCTCGACGAGGGTGACCTCAAGGCGCTGAAGGCCGCCGGTTTCGACTTTCTGCGCATGCCGGTCGACCCCTCGCCGTTTATGTCGGACCAGACGCTGGCGCTGCGCGACGACCTCTATGCCAGCGTGCGAGACTCGGCGCGCATGATCAACCGGGCCGGTCTGAAAGTGATCGTCGACATGCACCTGATCCCGGCCGGCGGCGGCCGCGAGATCGGCATGGGCCAGGTGATGGACGATCCCGCAACCTTCGAGGCCTATGTCGAGGTCGTCCGCAAAATGGCGCGCACGCTTGCCACTGAGGACCCGGCGCAGGTCGCTTTCGAGCCGATGAACGAGCCTATCGTCGACTGCGACAGCGAGGGCACCAGCCTGTGGCCGGAGCGTCAGCAAAAGCTGTTCGCGGCCGCGCGCGCCTCGGCCACCAGGCTGACGCTGATCCTGACCGGCGCCTGTTATTCCAGTGCGGCTTCGCTGGTCAGGATCGACCCAAAGTCGATCCCCGACGACAACATCATCTGGACCTTCCACTCCTACGACCCGTTCCTGCTGACGCATCAGGGCGCGACCTGGGCCGGCGATTTCATTCTCTATGTTACCGGCCTGCCCTATCCGCTGACCGCGGTGCCGCGCGCCGAGCTCGATGCGACGCTGGATGCGATCCGCGCCAAGATAAAAGCCGAGGCGCCACGGACCAGACGGAACGGCCTGCTCGCCTATCTCGATGAACAAGTCGCCAGCATGGACACGGACGAAAAGCTGCTCGGCGTCATGGATGCGCCGTTCGAAAAGGTCGAGGCCTGGGCGAAGGCCAACGCCATCAAGCCGGAAAACATCACGCTGGGCGAGTTCGGCATGATCCGCCAGGAATATGGCAATCCCTATGTGATGCCGCCCAAATACCGCGCGGCCTATGTCAAGGACATGATCGCGCGCGCCGAGGCGCATGGCTTCTCATGGTCGGTGTGGAGTTTTGGCGGCGCCTTCGGCATCGTCGACGCTTTCAACGGCGAAAAGGCCGAACCCGCCGTGATGGATGCGATCCGCTCGCTCCATTAGCCCTAGGGCATGTCGAGATTCAGGTCAGGCCGAGTCGAAAATGAGGGGTCCGAAAACCGGAACGGAGCGGACTTTGGTCCGTGACTACCGGAAGCGCAGGAACACCTCATTTGCAGGCCGGCATCACCTGAATACCGGCATGCCCTAACCGAGGTCGATCTGCAGGATCTCCGGCCGCATGCCAAAGCGCACCGGCGCGATGCTGAAGCCGAGTCCGCCTGACACGATCAAATTGCGGTCATTCTCGACGACATGGCCATAGGCAAAGCGGTTGCCGAAGCGGGACGGCACCACCGGTGAATAGCCGAACAGCCTGACCTGCCCGCCATGTGTGTGGCCCGACAGCGTCAGCGAAAGCCGCCACGGCACTTTCGGGAAAATGTCAGGCTCATGCGCAAGCAGGATGATCGGTGCCTGGTCGGTGATCTTGGCCAGCGTGCCGCCGAGATCGTCCAGGCCTTCAAATCTGTCGCGGCCTGCGGCCTTGTTCGGTAACAGTGCCAGCTGGTCGGCGAGCCCGGCGATCCAGAAGCCGTATCCATCCTTTTGCAGGCGCACGGCGTCGTTCTCCAGAACCGAGATGCCGGATTCCTCCAATGCCTTGCGCGCCACAGTCCCCGCTCCGGCCTGCTGCGCGAAAGGATCGTGCCACCAGTCGTGATTGCCGAGGATCGACAGCACACCAAGCGGCGCCTTCAGTCCTGACAAGGCCGGCGCCCATTCATGGGCCTCCACCCGGTTCGTCACCAGGGACATGCCTGAGAAATAGTCGCCGAGCAGTACGATCAGATCGGGCTTCAGCACGTTCGCATCTTCGACGAGCGAAGCGATCCGCTCAGGCGTCATCCAGGGACGGCAGGCGTGAATATCGGCAAGTGCTACGACGCGCAGCTTGAGATCTGCAGGCCAATGCGGCGGCGTCAGCTGGTAGCGCTTCACATGCGTCAACAGCATCGGCTCGATGCCGACCGCATAGGCACTGAGCGAAGCCAGCGAGAGGAACGAACCTCCGGCGAATTTCAGGAACCCGCGTCTGGTGATCACTTTTCTGGCTCCGACCTTGATCGGAGCAGTTCGCGCCGACATTGCGACGCCCGATACAATCGAGGAATGCGCCTTCACGCTGGCAGGTTTGAGGAGATTCTGCACAGAAATCCGTTCCGAAGAACAAATGTCCGTTACTCTTCCTGGAACAGGTTGATCTGCTGCTGTGCCAGATCCTTTGGCGCGTCGAGGCCGAGATGGCGCCAGGCGTTGGCGGTCAGCACGCGGCCGCGTGGCGTGCGTTGGATGAAACCCTGCTGGATCAGATAGGGCTCGATAATGTCCTCGATGGCGTCGCGCGGCTCGGAGAGGCCGGCGGCGATGGTTTCGATGCCGACCGGCCCACCACCGAAATTGCGCGCGATCATCGAGAGATAGCGGCGGTCGAGTGCGTCGAGGCCGAGCGCGTCGACCTCGAGCCGGGTGAGAGCTTCGTCGGCAATCTGCTTGTCGACGTGGCCGTCGCCGGCGACGGAGGCGAAATCGCGCACGCGGCGCAGCAGCCGGCCGGCGATGCGCGGCGTGCCGCGGGCGCGACGTGCGATCTCCAGCGCGCCATCGTCGCCAAGCGGCATTTGCAGGATGCGGGCGCCGCGCCGCACGATCTGCTCCAGTTCCTCGACAGAATAGAAATTGAGCCGCACCGGAATGCCGAAACGGTCGCGCAGCGGGTTGGTCAAAAGGCCGAGCCTGGTGGTGGCGGCGACGAGCGTGAAGCGGGCAAGATCGATCTTGACCGAGCGTGCCGCCGGACCTTCGCCGATGATCAGGTCGAGCTGGAAATCCTCCATCGCCGGGTAAAGGATCTCCTCGACTGCCGGATTGAGCCGGTGGATCTCATCGATGAACAGCACATCGCGGTCTTCGAGATTGGTGAGAAGTGCGGCGAGATCGCCGGCCTTGGCGATCACCGGACCGGAGGTCGAGCGGAAATTGACGCCGAGCTCGCGCGCCATGATCTGCGCCAGCGTTGTCTTGCCAAGCCCCGGCGGCCCGACGAACAGCACATGGTCAAGCGCCTCGCTGCGGCCCTTGGCGGCCTCGACGAAGACTTTGAGATTGGCCCGCACTGCGGCCTGGCCGACGAAATCGGCGAGCGTCTGCGGCCGCAAGGTCTGCTCAGCATCCTCGCCGCGCTTTTCCGGGGCAATGAGGCGGGGTGAAAGGCTCATGCGGCCTTCCTCGCACAGGGCAAAGGACCGGACAAGCAATCACTCACCGCGCCAGTTCCTTCAGCCCGAAACGAATGAGCTTCGAGGCATCGGCGTCCTCGCCGGCCGTCTTCAGCGCCGCCGCGACAGCATTGGCTGCTGTGTCGCGCGAATAGCCGAGATTGACCAGCGCCGAGACGGCGTCGGTAATCGGCGCCGGCGCCACGCCTTCGCCGAGCTCCTGCTTAAGGCCGATGGTGCCGGAGGCGGTTCCGGCATAGGCCGGCGCCTTGTTCTTCAACTCGGTGACGATGCGCTCGGCCACCTTCTTGCCGACGCCGGGCGCGCGGCTGACCATGGCGATGTCGCGCAGCGCGATCGCATTGGCGAGGTCTGCCGGCGCCAGCGTCGACAGGATGGCCAGCGCCACCTTGGCGCCGACGCCTTGCACATTGCTCATCAACAGCCGGAACCATTCGCGCTCAAGCACCGACTGGAAACCGTAGAGCCGGATCATGTCCTCGCGCACATAGGTCTCGATGAACAGCACCACCGCCTCGCCGGGCGAAGGCAGCGCGGCCAGCGTGCGCGCCGAGCAATAGGCGACATAGCCGACGCCGTGCACATCGACGAGGCAGAAATCCTCCTCGATCTCGTCCAGCGTGCCTTTCAATTTGCCGATCATGCGTGATCCCTCATGCCAGCGCCATCCTGTAGGCGACGCTTTGCCGGTGATGCGCGTGGCAGATGGCGATAGCCAACGCGTCTGCGGCATGTTCGGTGTCGAAAACGGCTTTCGGCAACAGCACCTTTACCATCATGTGGATCTGCTTCTTGTCGCCATGGCCAACGCCGATCACCGCCTTTTTGACGGCATTGGGGGCATATTCGGCCACAACAAGGCCGGCGCGCGCCGGCACCAGCATGGCTATGCCGCGCGCCTGGCCGAGCTTCAGTGTCGCCACCGCATCCTTGTTGACGAAGGTTTGCTCGACGGCCGCTTCCTGGGGCATGGCCGCATGCAGGATCTCGGCCAGCCCGTCATGCAATTGGCAGAGCCGTGTCGCCAGCGCCGCCTTGTCGTCGGAGCGTACAGTGCCGGAGCTGATAAAGCGCAGCGAGTTGCCGAGGCTCTCGACGATGCCCCAGCCGGTGCGCCTCAGCCCCGGATCGATACCGATAATGCGAATCGCTTCCCTCATGCGCGAAGTCTACCTCCGGCGCACAGCGATGTCAGCGAAATGTGAACAAACCGGAAACGGAGGCGTTTAACCTCGAGCGAAAGCCGTGTTCAGCAGCGTGATCTGGTCGGAAACCGGATTGGCGCGGCGGGCGGCGGCAGGCGTCTCGGCAAACGCGCCGCCATAGATCTCTTCGTCCATGCGGCGCACCAGCGCCTGCAGGCGCAGCGAGCGGGTGACGAGGTCGAGGAAATCCTTCGGCAGTTCGCCCCAGCCGACCGCTTCGTCATGCGCCGAGGCGGTGTCGAGACGCACCTTGGATTTTTCCGAAGCGACCTGGTCGCGGGTCATCTCGCCGGAATTTGCCGCCCGCTGCAAAAGCAGCCAGGAGGCGACTTGCATCAACCTTGTGGTCAGCCGCATCGATTCGGCCGCATAGAGCGTCGCCGCCAGCCTGGACAGCTTCTTGGCCTCGGCCCGGCCCTTGCCGTCAAGATACTCGGCTGCCTGTTCGACCAGGCCCATGCCTTCCTGGTAGAGCGGTTTGAAGGATTGGGAGAAAACCCGGCGTTCCGCCAGCTTGATGGTTTTCGCGATGCCCTTCGAAGGCTCGTTCATCGATACGCCCCTGCACTGCCCCGTCGGCTGATTCGGCTTCTCGCCGTCACGCCGGCACCCTAGATGACTGAAGCTTGAAAATGCGCTTCGCCGCCGGCGAAGGCAAGCACATGTTTAACAAACGGTTAACGCCTGCGCAGGGGCGCCAAGCGGACCAAAAGCAGACAAAAAAAGAGCCGCGGATAAGGCGGCTCTCAGGAGTTTAACAGGGAGGCGTCAAACGAAGTGGCTCCAACCACTCGGTAAGAATCCAGATCACTGGATGGACATAGTAAACACCTGTAAAGCTTAATGAACCCTTAACGGCGCGGATATTTCTTGATCGACCGCTGCCCTTCTGTGCCGTATCAGCACAACGGTGCCCTAAGCCTGATCGTCGGCTTGTTCATGCCTTCTTCCACACAGCCGGCAAGGAAATGAAGGCGAACAGCAGCATTGCCGCATAAAACCCCATCGAGGAGGAAGCCAGCACCGGCTCGATCTCCGGATGGCCGGCAAGTTCAAAGTAAAGCCCAATCATCAGTGCGATGCCGCAGATTGCCGTCAGCCAGAAATGCACGACGGCAATCGTCTTTTGCCCGACCGCTGGAAACAGGTGGTAGAAGAAGGCAAACACCGCCGACATCAGCCAGCCCGCCACCATGGTGTGCGCGTGGGTCGGCATCTGCCCATGGTCATTGGAGATCGCCATATGCAGGCCGAGCGCCATGCCGCACAGGGAATAGATGACGGCCAGGGTGAAGAAATTTCGTGCTACGCCTTGCATGGGATACCCTCGTTGGTTGTTGCAGACTTGGTCCGACCGCGCGCGGCCAAAATGGAGCGTCGGTCGCGAGCGGCTTAGTCCCCGCAGGTTTCAGGATCATGCCGCGAAACCAGCCAATGCCGACACGGCGTCTATCCGGCAAATGCCGGGTATTGTGCGGGCTGGCGGTAAAATCCGGCGACGGCGCCACCGCAACAAGCCGGCACCCACGCGGCATCTTCTGGATACATGTACGGAGATAATCCGCCCTCCTTCGGAAGCAGACGCGCGAAAGCAGCGTTTACCCCCGGAACGATGCACAAGGAGCGGCAATGGACTGGTATTCTCTCTTCAAATTCCTGCATGTCATGGCAGCGATCCTCTGGCTCGGCGGCGGTTTCGCCATGCTGCTGGTTTCGATACTCGCCGATCGCGACGGCGACGACGAGACGCTGATGGTCATGCTGAGAACGACGGACAAACTCGGCTTGCGTCTGTTCGTGCCGGCGTCTATCGCGACCCTGGCTTCTGGTCTGGTGCTGACTTCGCTATGGACCGGCTTCTCCGACCTTTGGGTCGTCATCGGCCTTTGCGGCTACGCCGCCGCGTTTCTGACCGGTATCCTCGTGCTGAAGCCTTCGTTCGAAAAGCTTGCCACAATGCTTGCCGCGGACGGCATGACCCCGGCTGCCATAGCGTTTGGGCGCCGCATGATACGGATCGTCAAGTTCGATTTCGTCATCATGATCGTCGTCGTCGCCGACATGGTGCTGAAGCCGACCGCGCACGACATCGCCACTCTCGGCGCCATGGCGGTCGTGGTCGTTGGTGGTGCATCGCTGACCTTTGCGAGCGCCCCGCGAACCAAACCGGCAGCCGCCTGAGCGGGATTTAGAGCAGGCCGGCGATCCCGTCCCAAAGCAGCTTGACCGCGACCACGGCCACGGTCGCGTAGGTGAAGGGATAAAAAATCTCCGGCCGCATGCGCCGCACCAGCCAGGCGCCGGCGATGGTGGCCAGCGGCGCCAGCGGCATCAGCACGGCCGACGCCGTCAGGTTGGCGGTGTCGAACTGGCCAAGCGCGAAGTAGGGGATCAGCTTCAGCGCGTTGGTGGCGGCAAAGAAGATCGCCGATGTCCCTGACAGCACCTTCGGATCGAGCCGGATCGGCAGCGCATAGACCTGGAAGGGGGGCCCGCCGACATGGGCGACGAAGCTGGTGAAGCCGGCGACGGTGCCCCAGAAGGCGGCGGCGATGCGGTTGGGCGCCGCCGCATGGTCGGAACCGTGGCGGAACTGGAGATAGAGCCAGCGCAGCACGAAGATCAGCGCGACAGCGCCGACGATCAGCCGCACCATCTCTTCGGTGACGAGCGCTGCCGTCAGCCAGCCGAGCCCAATGCCGATCACCGCGCCCGGCATCATGTCGACCAGCATCTTTCTGTCATACACACCCCACCACGTCCACACCGAAACGATGTCCATCAGGCACAGGATCGGCAGCAGGATGGCCGCCGCCTGCACCGGCGGCATGGCCAGCGCCATCAAAGGCACGCCAACGAAGCCGACAGCGCCGCCGAAGCCGCCTTTCGACAGCCCGACAAGTATCACCGCCGGAATGGCGGCGGCATAAAACCACGGATCGGCGAGCAGACCTGACATGAACTGGAAATGCTGGAGGGAAGACGGTTGCCCTGCAATAGCCCAGAAACCCTTGCGCCGCGACCGGGAAAATGCCGGCCGTGTCGATCAACTGTGCGTAAAGCGACGGTTCCGGATTTACGGCAAGATCGCCGCCGATGCATAAGGGCGCCGTCCGATGCATCAGGTTTTGGCCCCAGGTTTTGGCCCCAGGTTTTGACCCCAGGTTTTGACCCCAGGTTTTTGACCCCAGGTTTTTGACAATGAGCGAACCCCACATCCGCCGCGCCGAAGCGGCCGACCTGCCTGCCATCGTAGCCATGCTCGCCGACGATCCGCTTGGCCGCAGCCGCGAGGATGCGACCGAGCCACTCGCCAAGGCCTATCGCGACGCCTTTGCCGCCATCGACGCCGACCCCAACCAGTTTCTTGCCGTGATGACGGATAGCGGCCGCGTCATCGGCACGTTGCAGATCAGCTATCTCGCCGGGCTGTCGCTGCAGGGCGCCTTGCGCGGCCAGATCGAGGCTGTGCGCGTCGTCGCAGACCGCCGCGGCGAACGGCTGGGACAGCGTCTGCTGGAATGGGCGATCGAACAGTGCCGTGAACGCGGCTGCAAGATTATCCAGCTGACCACCAACAAGAGCCGCCAGGACGCGCATCGCTTCTATGACCGGCTCGGCTTCAAGGCCAGCCACATCGGTTACAAATTGGAGCTTTAGTTCAGCGGTGGAGGACGGCGCCGGATCGGCTGCGCCTTGATGATGGCGGTGCTGGTTTCCGCCTTGTCGGCGATGCGGTCGAGAAGCTTGTCGAGCTCGCCGATGGAGCGCACGTAGAGCCGGGCCACGAAACAGTCGTCGCCGGTGACCTTGTCGCATTCGCCGAATTCCGGGATCTCCTCGATCAGCTTCTGCACGATGTGCAGCTTGCCCGGCAGTGGCCGCACCCGCACGATCGCCTGCAACGGAAACCCCAGCGCCTCCGGGTCGATCTCGATGGTGAAGGCGCGGATGACGCCGCGTTCCTCGAGCCGCCGCAGCCGTTCCGAGACGCTCGGCGATGACAGCCCGACCTGCTGCGCCAGATCCTTCAACGAAGTCCGCGAATCCAGGATCAGGATGTCGAGAAGCTTTCTGTCCAACTCGTCCAGCATTTTCATCTCCTCGCAAAAGGGCAGCGCGCGCCTTATTAAATAAGGTCCTGCCCCCATATCACCTTTCATAGGGTATATAAACCCTCAAGACGGCATGAGATTATGGCCTCAACAGATAGAGGTATTGTCATGGACAACACGGTACGCGGCACGATCGAGATGACGGCGGCGATGACGATTGTCGGCACGATCGGCTGGTTTGTCGTCATGTCGGGCCAGCCCGTTATGGACGTGGTGTTCTGGCGCTGCGCCTTCGGCGCGGTGGCGCTGCTGATCACCTGCGCGGCACTCGGGCTGCTGCGCGGCAGGCTGACGCTGCGCATTGTTGCCATCGCCGCTCTTGGCGGCGCGGCTATCGTCATCAACTGGCTGTTGCTGTTCAGCGCCTTCTCCCGCGCCTCGATCTCGATTGCCACGGCGGTCTACAACACGCAGCCCTTCATGCTGGTCGGCTTCGGCGCGCTGTTCTTCGGCGAGCGGCTGACCCTGGCCAAGCTGACCTGGCTCGGCATCGCCTTCGCCGGCATGCTGCTGATCGTGCAGACAGGGCCCGATGCGGGTGTCGGTTCCGGCATAACCGGCACAGATTATGTCATCGGCATCGTCATGGCGCTCGGAGCGGCCTTCTTCTGGGCTGTCGCGGCAATCGTCGCCAAGAAGCTCAAGGGCACCCCGCCGCATCTGATCGCGCTGATCCAGGTCTGCGTCGGCGTCGTCATGCTGGCGCCCTTCGCCAACCTCTCGCATTTGCCCGCAGATGCCTGGAGCTGGGCCATGCTGGCCACGCTTGGCGTCGTTCACACGGGCCTGGTGTACATATTGATGTACGCCGCCATCCAGAAACTGCCGACGCATCTGCAGGGGTCGCTGTCCTTCATCTATCCTGTCGTGGCGATCCTGGTCGATGTCATGGCTTTCGGCCACCGGCTGCATCCGGCCCAGCTCGTCGGCGCCGCCGCGATCCTGGTCGCCGCCGCCGGCATGAACCTCGGCTGGACTTTGTGGAAAGCCAAACCAACGGTCGAAAGCCCGCAAGCCGTCAAATGAGCGGCAGAGCGTCTTCTTGCGGGCTATCGTAAACCAAAGCCATCTCATCGATCCCCGCCCGCCTGTTCAAGGCGGGCGCTTTGTTCTATGCCGCAATGCAACCATCTTCGCCCGGCATAGGCGAAACCCGGGATCGAAAGCCATGAACGACGCAACACCCCCCAACCGCTGCCGCATCGTGCTGATCGCACCCAAGGACGCTCCGGCGCAGCGCATTGCGGCTGCCTTCGACGGCGGTGATATCGCTTCGCTGATCCTGCCTGAAAACGGCATGGACGAGGCTGCCTTCCAGGCTTTTGCAGAACAGATCGTACCGGCCGCGCAAGCGGCCGGCATCGCCGTCATCATCGCCGGCGATACCCGCATTGCCGGCCGTGTCCAGGCCGACGGCATTCATGTCGAGGTTTCCAAGGACGCGCTCGCTGAGACCATCGAACACTTCCAGGGCAAGATGATGGTCGGCGCCGGTGGCGCCAAGACGCGCGACGACGCGCTGGAACTCGGCGAAACCAGGCCCGACTACATCTTCTTCGGCCGCTTCGGCTACGACAACAAGCCGGAACCGCATCCGCGCAACCTGTCGCTCGGGCAATGGTGGGCGGACGTGATTGAGATCCCTTGCATCGTCATGGCCGGTTCCGCCATCGCTTCGGTAGAAGCAGTGGCCGCCACTGGCGCCGAGTTCGTGGCGCTGTCCAGCGCCGTCTTGGCCGAAGGCGCCGATCCGAAGGCGGCGATTGCCGCCGCCAATGCGCTGCTCGACCAAACCGCGCCGCGCTTCGAGGGCTGACGTGCGCCGACATGGACTTCCTCTCGCGGTTCTCGTTGCGGCCTTGATGAGCGGGGCAGCGATCGCGGCGGAGACCGTTCCGCTGCCGCAGCCGAGGCCGGACACCAGCGCGCCCGCCCTCAGCGTGCCGGATGCGGTCGCCCCCGATGCGGGTGCCCCAAAAGCCGGTGCCACGGATTCCGGCGTCCATATCGACAAGCCGATCGACACCCCGCTGCCGCAGCCGGCGACAACCGCGCCGCTGCCGTCGGCCGACGCGATCAACCCCGAACGTTTCGGCGCCAAGCCGGCGGACCCCGCCTATGGCGCTTTCCAGCGCGGCCTTTACAAGACGGCCTACAATCTGGCGTTGGTGCGGGCTCAGAATGGCGACCCGGCGGCGCAAACGCTGGTGGCCGAGATCCTGTCGCGCGGGTTGGGCGTACCGCTTAATCCCGCAGAGGCGGCCAAATGGTACGCGCAGGCCGCCGAGCAGGGAATTCCTGAATCGCAGTTCCAGTATGCGCTGATGCTGCTCGACGGCCGCTACGTCAAGAAGGACGAGAAGGGAGCTTATGCGCTGATGCAGGCCGCCGCCGAGGCCGGCAACCGGCTGGCGCAGTTCAACTTCGCGCAATTGCTCGTGCAGCAGGATCCGGGCGGTGCCCGCATCGCCAGGGCTGTGCCTTATTATGAGCGTGCCGCGGCGACAGGGCTTGCCGACGCCCAGTATGCGATGGCGCAGGTCTATGCCAATGGCGTCGGCGGCAAGACCCGCGACGATGGAAAGGCCCGCAGCTTGCTGGCACAGGCTGCCAGGCAGAACTACGACACCGCGCAGATCGATCTTGCCGCCTGGATGATCGAGGGCCGGGGCGGTGTTCGCGACCTGAAATCCGGCTTCAACTGGATGAAGCAGGCAGCTGAAGGCGGCAATGTCGCTGCCCAGAACCGGTTGGCAAAGCTCTATATGGGCGGCATCGGAACCGACCCCGACCTGATCCTGGCCGGGGCCTGGTATGTGGTCGCCCGCCGCGCCGGCCTTATCGATCCGGAGATGGACGATTTCCTGCAAGGGCTGACCGACGATCAGACAAAGCAAGCCTTGCAGAAGGCCAACCGCCTGCCCTGACACGCAACGTCACTGTGTATGATCCAGCACGACCTTGCCGAAGGGAGAGCCGTGTTCGAGATGGCGAAAGGCCGGCGCTGCCTCTGCCCATGGGAAGACCCGGTCGATCACCGGCCGCAGCCGATTGACGGCGAGCGCCCGGTTCATCGCTTCGAAGGACTCGCGCGAGCCGACCGGTATGCCGCGTGCTTTCACCTGGCGTCGGAAGATGTCGAGCGGATTGATCACCCCTTCGCTGCCGCCGAGATAGCCGATGACGTTGATCTGGGCGCCGCGCGCCGACGCCTTGAGCGACTGCGCGAAACTTTGGGGACCACCGACTTCGATGATGTGATCGGCGCCGCGGCCATCGGTCAGCGCCAGCACGGCCGACGACCAATCCGGATCGTCGCGGTAGTTGACGCCATCATGCGCGCCAAGCCCCTTCGCCCGGGCAAGCTTCTCATCGCTGCTCGACGTAACAATGACGCGCGCGCCGGCCGCCCTTGCCAACTGCACGGCAAACAGCGACACGCCGCCGGTGCCGAGGCTGAGCACGGTTTCGCCTGGCTTGAGCTTGCCCTCGGTGAACAACGCATGCCAAGCGGTGACGGCGGCGCAGGGTAACGTCGCCGCCTCTACGTCGCTGAGATGCGCCGGCGCGATGACAGCCGCCTGTTCGTCCAGCCGGGCGAATTCGCTCAGCAAACCGTCGATGGGGCCACCGCGCTGGTATGAGGGTTCGGCCATGGCGAAGCTGCCGCCGACCCATCGCTGCCAGAACGTGCCGCAGACCCGGTCGCCGACCTTGAAGCGGCTGACCTCGGAGCCAACCGCAACGACCTCGCCGACGCCGTCGGAAAGCGGCACCAGCGGCAAGGGGAATGTCGTGTGATAGCTGCCGCGCGCGATCTCGACATCGCGATAGTTGAGCGCAGTCGCCCTGACGCTGACGATCATCTCCTGACGGCCGGGTTCCGGCGTTGGCCGTTCGACCATCATCAGATTGTCGATGCCGCCTGGGCTCTGCAGTTCGATTGCCTTCATTGTCATTGTCCTTCCGTTTGAAAGGAAAATCGCTTGCCAGGCGGTGGATTTCAAATTCATAATGTTCAGAATGATTATGCTTGCAAAACATCGTTCTGACTATGCTTGAGGAATTGCGCACGCTCGCCCTGTTTGCCGAGGAGGGCTCGATCCAGAAGGTCGCCCGGCGCCTGCCGCTGACGCAGCCGGCTGTGACCCGGCAAATCCAGCGGCTGGAGGACATGCTTGGCACGACGCTGCTCGACCGCCGGCAAAAGCCGCCGCGACTGACGCCGACGGGGCTGGAAGTGCTGGCGCGCGGCCGCGATATCATCGCTTCCGTAGAAGCGCTGAAATCCTTCGCCGGAAAGACCGAGCCGGAAGGACTGTTCCGCCTGGGTCTCGCCCATGGCCTCTCGGACCGCGACATAGCGGGGGCCATCGCCAACGCCGCGGCGGCGTTCCCGAAAGTGTCGCTACGGCTCAAGACCGGCTGGAGCGCCGAACTGATCGATCAATTCGAACGCGGCGAGCTCGATGTGACGATTGTTCTGCGATCGTCGGACAAGCCAGGTCCGGAAGCGCTTGGCACTGAACGTCTTGGCGTCATAGCTGTCGCCGATCCGGAAGACGGTGGCCGGACACCCATGCCGTGGGTGCTTAGTCCGGCCCCTTGCGACGCGCGCCAGAAACTCATGTCGGTTCTGGTCGGCGGAAGGCGTTATTTCGAGATCGCGGCGGAGATACAGGATCCGGCCTTGCAGATGGAATGGGTCCGTCGGGGGCACGGCCTCGGGCTAGTGCCGTTGCGTCTTGCAAGGCGCGGACTTCCCGACGGCCTCATGCTGGTCAACACGGAAGATGTAGACCTTTCCTTGCAGGTCGCCGCACTTCGCTCGCCTCATCTCAACCGGCTGACTGAGGCTGCGGATGCCATCGTCGAGGCCGTCGGCAAAGTCATTGCAGCCCAGGTTTGAGGCTACCAGCCGCTGTCGGGCGATCTGGCATCCCTTGCCTCTCCTGCCGATTTGTGGTCTTGGGGGCCCGAAATCGCTTGTCCAGCGACCATCCCCATACCAACGGCCAAGCCGTTGGTAGCATCCCGGATCAATCTCATCATGGCCAAGATCAATGGCAACGAAATCCGTCCCGGCTATGTCATCGAACACGATGGCGGCCTTTGGGTGGCGGTCAGGACCAACACCGTCAAGCCCGGCAAGGGCGGTGCCTACAACCAGGTCGAACTGAAGAACCTGATCAACGGCACCAAGCTCAACGAGCGCTTCCGCTCGGCCGAGACCGTCGAGCAGATCCGGCTCGACCTGAAGGATTTTTCCTTCCTCTACGCCCAGGACGACGCACTGGTGTTCATGGACACGCAGAGCTACGAGCAGCTCGAGCTGGCGAAGGATTTCGTCGGCGACCGCGCCGCCTTCCTGCAGGACGGCATGATGGTGACGGTCCAGCTCTATGAGGACAGGCCGATCGGCATTTCGCTGCCCGACCAGGTGACGCTGACCATCACCGAGGCCGACCCGGTGGTGAAGGGCCAGACGGCCGCGTCCTCGTACAAGCCGGCGGTCCTGGAAAACGGCATCCGCGTGCTGGTGCCGCCATTCATCGGCGCCGGCGAACGCATCGTCGTCGACACCAACGAACTCACCTACATGCGCCGCGCAGACTGACACGTAGGCAGGAACAGATACGATGGCACGCTCCGCACTTCTCAATGTCATGGTCCAGGCCGCCATGAAGGCCGGCCGCTCGCTGTCGCGCGACTTCGGCGAGGTGCAGAACCTGCAGGTGTCGATGAAGGGACCGGGCGACTATGTCAGCCAAGCCGACCGCAAGGCCGAGGACATCCTGTTTGCCGAACTGTCGAAGGCACGGCCGGGCTATGCCTTCCTGATGGAAGAGCGCGGCATGATCGCAGGGGACGACGACCAGCACCGTTGGATCGTCGACCCGCTCGACGGCACCACCAATTTCCTGCACGGCATTCCGATCTTTTCCATCTCGATCGCGCTGGAGCGACAGGGCCAGTTGGTCGCCGCCGTCATCTACAATCCGGCAATGGATGAGCTCTACACCGCCGAGCGCGGCGGCGGCGCCTTCATGAACGATCGCCGGCTGCGCGTTGCCGGCCGCAGCAAGCTCACCGACTGCGTCATCGGCTGCGGCGTGCCGCATCTCGGCCGCGGCCAGCACGGCAATTTTCTCGTCGAGTTGCGCAATGTGATGGCCGAGGTCTCGGGCGTGCGCCGCCTGGGTTCCGCCGCGCTCGATCTCGCTTATGTCGCCGCCGGCCGCATGGACGGCTTTTGGGAAACCGGCCTGTCGGCCTGGGACATTGCCGCCGGCCTGCTGCTGATCCGCGAGGCCGGTGGCTTCGTCTCCGACATGGATGGCGGCCAGGATATGCTCGAGGCGGGTTCGCTCGTCGCTGGCAACGAGGTCATCCAGCGCGCGCTGCTCAAGGCGGTGAAGAAGCCGATCTCGGCGCGCTGATTACTTGGCATGCCGGCGCGGCGCGCTGAAGCGCCGCAGTCGCAAAACCGCAATCAAAGCTTGAAAATACTGCCCGGCGGCGGCCCAGATAAGGGTGACGCAGGATCTTTATGACGAGCATACCTTCACTATCCTCGCGAGAAGCGCAGCCAGACCAGCCAATTGAAATCCCTTTTGTCGGGCGTTGGCACTATTCGCGTGCGGAGATGATCGCCGATGGCATCGTCCACGCGGTCGGCATCGTGCTGGCGATAGCCGCCGGCTCGGCGTTGCTGGCGCTGGCCGCCTTCCATGCCGGTCCCGGCGAATACATCGCCGCCGCCTTCTTCGTGGTGTCGCTGCTGACTGTGCTGTCGATTTCGCTGACCTACAATCTGTGGCCGGTGACGTCGCCGGCGAAGTGGATCTTGCGGCGCTTCGATCATGCGGCGATCTATCTCCTGATCGCCGCGACCTACACGCCCTTTCTGGCCCAGCTCGACGGCTCGCCGCTGGCGCTGCCGATGATTGTCCTTGTCTGGACCGCTGCTTTGACCGGCATTGCCATGAAAGTGTTCCTGCCCGGCCGCTTCGATCGTCTGGCCATTGTCTTCTATCTCGCCATCGGCTGGAGCGGCGTCGTCCTGGTCAAGCCGCTGGTGGCGACGTTGCCGACGACCTCGATCGCGCTGATTGTCGCCGGGGGCATCGTGTACTCCTGCGGCGTCATCTTCTTCGCCTGGAAACGCCTGCGCTTTCACAATGCCCTCTGGCACGGCTTTGTCGTCACCGGCGCCGGGCTGCATCTTGCCGCCATGGTCGACTGCCTGGTCGTCAACCGCCTCTGAACGGCGTGGTGCGGCCCGACAGTCGGGCAATATTGCCAAGCGCCATTCAATTTGGTCACAATTCCGTTTAGAGTCGCGAATTACGTGATCGGCGGCACTGGAGCAGTTCCAGGGAAGTATGAGCGGCTTCCCGTTCGGAATTGCGTCAAGGCAAATAGAGCATCGGAAACGGGGCACGGATGGCTTTTCTCAGATCCTTCGGCGTGGGCAGGCGTTCTGATGTCCTGATGTACGATCCGCACAAACTGTCGAGCCCGCAGGTCTTCCTCCTGACCATGGTCATCTTCCTGGTCATCGTCGCCTTCATCGCCGCCATCCTCACCCGCCAGATCTCGACCGCTTTCGGGAGCAATCCCGGCCTCAACGGCCTGATCGTCGGCGTCCTTGTGGTCGGCATCCTGCTCGCCTTCGCCCAGGTCGGACGACTGTTTCGCGAAGTGCGCTGGGTCAATTCCTTCCGCGCCGGTTCCGAAACCACCGAGCCGGTGCTGCTGGCGCCGATGAAGGCGATGATCGGCCGCTCCTCGACGGTGGCCTTCTCGACGTCTTCGATGCGCACCATGCTGGATTCGATCGCCACCCGCCTCGACGAAAGCCGCGACACGTCGCGCTATCTTGTCGGCCTGCTGGTGTTCCTCGGTTTGCTCGGCACCTTCTGGGGCCTGCTCAACACCATCGGCTCGATCCGCGAAACCATCGAATCGCTCGATCCCGGCACCGGCGACGCCGCCGCGGTGCTCGATTCGCTGAAGCAGGGGCTGTCGGCACCGCTGGCCGGCATGGGCACGGCCTTTTCGTCCTCGCTGTTCGGTCTTTCCGGGTCGCTGGTGCTAGGCTTCCTCGACCTGCAGGCCGGCCGCGCCCAGACCCGTTTCTATACCGAGCTGGAAAACTGGCTCTCCTCGGTCACCGATCTCTCCTCCGACATCGCCGTCGCCGACCCGGCCAAGACTGAATCCTCCGACGAGATCCGGGTCCTGTCGGAACGGCTGCGCAGCATGCAGGAAAGCGGCGGCGGCTCCAATCCGCGCGTCGCCACCGCCATGGCCAATCTCGCCGACGGCATTTCCGGCCTGGTCAAGAACATGCGCTCCGAGCAGCAGATCATGCGCGACTGGGTCGAGGCCCAGTCGGACGAGCAGAAGGCGATGCGCAACACGCTGGAAAAGATCGCCGACGCGCTGAAGAAACCCGGGGTCCACTAGCATGGCTCTCGCCAGGGGCCGGCGCACCGATCGCCGGATCGACTATTGGCCGGGCTTCGTCGACGCGCTGTCGACGCTGCTGCTCGCCATCATGTTCCTGCTCACCGTTTTCGTGCTGGCGCAGTTCCTGCTCGGACGCGAACTCTCCGGCAAGGATACGGCGCTCGCGCGCCTCAACTCGCAGATCAACGAACTGACGCAGTTGCTGGCGCTGGAGCGCTCGAGCGCGCAGGACAAGGACGATTCGCTGGCCAATCTGCAGGCGTCGCTGTCGGCCGCCGAAGCTGAGAAGAGCCGGCTCGAGCAGCTGCTGGCGCAAGGTGCCGGCGCCGGCGACGCCGCCACCCAGCGCGCCGCGGAACTCGGCGGCGAACTCGACAGCCAGCGCCAGATCAGCCAGCAGGCGCTGAGCCAGGTCGAGATCCTCAACCAGCAGATCGCGGCGCTGCGCAAGCAGATCGGCGCGCTCGAGGATGCCCTCAACGTCTCTGAAACGCGCGACCGCGATTCCAACACCAAGATCGCCGATCTCGGCCGTCGGCTCAACGTCGCGCTGGCGCAGCGCGTGCAGGAGCTGAACCGCTATCGCTCCGACTTCTTCGGCCGCCTGCGCGAAATCCTCGCCGACCGCGAGAACATCCGCATCGTCGGCGACCGCTTCGTCTTCCAGTCGGAAGTTCTGTTCCCGACCGGGTCGGAAGTGATCAACGATGCCGGCAAAGTCGAGATGAAGAAGCTCGCCGATGCCATCATCGAGTTGCAAAAGGAAATCCCGCCCGAGATCAACTGGGTGCTGCGCGTCGACGGCCACACCGACAACAAGCCGCTGTCCGGCGCCGGCCGCTATCGCGACAATTGGGAATTGTCGACGGCGCGTTCGACCTCGGTGGTCAAGTTCCTGATCGAGAACGGCGTGCCCGCCAACCGGCTGGTTGCGGCCGGCTTCGGCGAATTCCAGCCGCTCGACCCCGCCGACACCGAAGACGCCCGCAACAAGAACCGACGCATTGAACTGAAGCTCACCGAACGGTGATTTTCAGTCACGCGAAATTGTTTGCCGGCTCAACTCTAGGGCGCAACGCCAGGTCGGCAAGGCCTGAAAACATTATCTTTCTTTAATTACACTTCGCGTTTCCGGGCTCCTACTTTGACGCGCAGGGCCGAGAACCGCCGGCGATGCCTCCCATCGCGACGCGACGGAACCGGACGGCCCGCTTCCGGAAGGCGGAGCGAAAGCGCTTGCCCCTTCCACAGCAGGAGGAGACGCACATCATGCGCTCTTTGAAGACTCTCAGGACCGCAACCCTCACGACACTTCTGATCACTGTTCCACTCGCCGGCGCCTATGCCGCCGGACATCACAAGGGCGCCCTCGACGCCAGCGACCCGACCGACATGACCGGTCCGCGCGTGACCGGCCTGATCGAGCAGGTGCGGGGCGTCGAACAGGGCATCACGGATGCGCGCGAAACGAAGGGCATCTCGACCTCGGAAGCGCGGTGGCTGCATCTGCGTGCGGCGCATATCGGCCAGGCCGCCGAACGGGTCGCCGCTTCGGACCATGGCCGGATCCCGGCCGCGCAATATCACGATCTGCTGCGCCGCCTCGACAATGTCGATCTGAGGCTGATGTCCGACACCGGCAGCGGCTTCATGATCGGTGATGGCTCCGACGGCGGGAATTATCCGAACGGCTGAGATCCGCTCTGATATCTCCAGGAATGAGGAAGGGACTGTCTGACGCCCCCGGATCTGGCTCCGAGGGCGTTTTTTTTGTCACCAGCCCAGCCACAGCGCAGCGAGGGCCAGCACCGCCGGCACGGTCTGAATATAGAGGATCTTCCGGCTGGCAGTCGCCGCGCCATAGAGGCCGGCGACGGCGATGCAAAGCAGGAAGAACACCTTGATCTGGAATCCCGCCGCCCCGAGATAGAGGCCCCAGATCAGCCCGGCGGCAAGGAAGCCGTTGTAGAGCCCCTGATTGGCGGCGAGCACCTTCGATGCGCTGGCGAAGTCCGGCTTGAGGTTGAACGCCCTGTGCCCGCGCGGTGTGTCCCACGCCACCATCTCCAGATAGACGATAAAGAGGTGGATCAGTGCCACCAGCCCGACCAGGATATTGCCGATCATCTTAGTCTCCCCTCCATGGCGGTGTTCCACCGTCAGCCAGCATTCCACGCACCAGCTCACCGGCGCAAGCTGCATCGGCGATAGCCACCTTTGAGGGTTGCCAATCCTGGCGCGTTGGTATCTTTTCCCGCCGTCCAAAACGCGGAACCTGCCATGTCCTTTCACAAGCTCGATGATCTCGGCCACAAGCTCGAAGCGCTGGAACATGCGCTCGCTATCCTCGGCGCCGACGAGGCGACCCACATGGCCGTCGGCGGCGGCGAGAAGCGCGCCGAAGCGATGTCTTCCCTTGCCGGCATGCTGCATATCAGGGCTACCGCGCCGGAGATCGCCGACTGGCTCGCCGCTGCAGAAGCTGAAGCGCTCAACGAGGAGCAGCAGGCGGCGGTCCGCGAACTGCGTCGCCAATACACCAACCTGACCTGCCTGCCGGTCGAATTCGTTGAGCGCCAGACGGTGGCGCGTATGCGCTCGGAGCAGCTCTGGCGCGATCTGCGCGCCAAGAATGACTGGGCAGGCTTCCTGCCGGCGCTCGAAAGTGTCATCGCGCTGGTGCGCGAGGAAGCCGCTTTGCGCGCCGACGCGCTCGGCCTCGATCCCTACGACGCACTGATGGAGCAATACGATCCTGGCAACCGGGCCGCCGAATCACGCCGGTCTTCACCGAGCTGAAGACATTCCTGAAGGGCTTCGTGCCGGAAGCGCTGGCCGTACAGGAAGCGCGACTGGCCAAGCGCCCGCTGAAGCCGCTCTCCGGCAGCTATGCGATCGACCGGCAGCGCGAGCTTGGCCTTGCCATGATGGCTTCGGTCGGCTTCGACCTCACCCATGGCTCGCTGTCGGTGTCGCACCATCCTTTCTGCGGCGGTGTGCCGAGCGACGTGCGCATCACCACCCGCTACAAGACGTCCGACTTCCTGTCGGCGCTGATGGGCGTGCTGCATGAGACCGGCCATGCGCTCTACGAGCAGAACCTGCCGAAGGCCTGGGCGCACTGGCCGCTCGGCAAGGCCCGCGGCATGGCGGTGCATGAGAGCCAGAGCCTGTTCGTCGAGAAACAAGTCGGCCGCAACCCCGAATTCTGGCGCTGGGCGCTGCCGGTGGTCGAAAAGCATCTCGGCGAAGCCTGGTCGCTGGACGACATCCTGCCGCATGTGCACCGGGTAGAGCGCGGGCTGATCCGCGTCGACGCCGACGAGGTCACCTACCCGCTGCATGTCATCCTGCGCTACGAGTTGGAGCAGGAGCTGGTCTCGGGGCGGCTGCAGGCGGCCGACCTGCCCGAAGCCTGGGACGCCAAGATGCGGGAGTATCTTGGCCTTTCGACCATCGACAACCCAGCCGACGGACCGATGCAGGACGTGCATTGGCCAGGCGCCGCCTTCGGCTATTTCCCGTCCTATACGCTGGGCGCCATGATGGCGGCGCAGCAATGGGCTGCGCTGACGCGCGACCATCCTTCAGCCGACAGCGAGCTTGCCAACGGCAATTTCGCCGCCATCAATGACTGGCGCCGCGACAAGATCTGGTCACAGGGTTCGCGCTGGTCGACGCCCGAACTGCTTGAGCGCGCCACCGGCGAAAAGCTCAACGCCGCGTATTTCACCGAGCATCTCCGCAAGCGGTATGGTCCCGCCTGATTGCGGGTTGCTACTCCGCGGCACCCCTGAAGGCGCTTGCTCCGGTTTCGAACTGCAGCTTGGCCAGCCTTGCATAGATGCCGCCCTTGGCGACCAGGCTCTGGTGCGTGCCTTCCTCGACGATGCGGCCGCCATCCATGACCAGGATGCGGTCGGCCTTCAGCACGGTCGCCAGCCGGTGGGCGATGACGATGGTGGTGCGGCCCTGCATCAGCCGTTCCAGCGCCGTCTGCACCAGCGTTTCGCTTTCGGCGTCGAGCGCCGACGTGGCCTCGTCGAGCAGCAGGATCGGCGCGTCGCGCAGGATGGCGCGGGCGATCGCCACGCGCTGGCGCTGGCCGCCGGACAAGGTGACGCCGCGCTCGCCGACCTGGCTGTCGTAGCCCTTGTCGAGCCTGAGGATGAACTCGTCGGCCAGCGCATCCCTGGCGGCGGCCTCGATCTCGGCATTCGTCGCGCCCGGCCGGCCAAAGCCGATATTGTCGCGCGCGCTTGCCGCAAAGATGGTGACGTCCTGCGGCACGATCGCAATGCGCTCCCGCACTTCAGCCGGATCGGCTTCGCGCACGTCGACGCCGTCAATGGCGATGCGGCCGGTTTCTGGATCGTAGAAGCGCAGGATCAGCGAAAAGACGGTGCTCTTTCCGGCGCCCGACGGGCCGACGATCGCCACCGTCTCGCCGGGCTTGACCTGAAAACTCAAGCCGTGGACGGCGGCACGGTCCGGCCTTGCCGGGTAGGAGAAGGAGACGTCGTCGAAACTGATCGCGCCTGTCGCCTTGGCGGGCAGCGGCAGCGGATTGGCCGGCGGTTGAATCGCCGGCGTCTCGTCGAGTATCTCGGTCAGCCTTTCGGCCGCACCCGCCGCCTGGGCAAGCTCGCCCCAGACTTCCGACAGTGCGCCCAGCGCGCCTGCGGCAAACACGGAGTAAAGCAGGAACTGGCCGAGCGTGCCGGGCGACATCGTGCCGGCAAGCACGTCACGCGAGCCGAACCACAACACCGCCACGACCGAGGAAAAGATCATGAAGATGGCAAAGAAGGTGAGCAGCGAGCGGGAGAAGATCGACGAGCGCGCCGCCTGGAAGGCGGCTTCCACCGCGGCCGAGAACCGCCCGGTGACCAGCGTCTCGTTGGTGAACGCCTGCAGCGTGCGCACCGCGCCGATCTGCTCGCTGGCATAGGCGGTCGCTTGCGCCAGCGTGTCCTGCGCCTGCCGTGACCGGCGCCTCACCGAACGGCCGAACGCGACCAGCGGCAGTACGATGAGCGGAATGGCCGCGATCACCAGGCCCGACAGTTTCGGGCTGGTGACGACCATCATCGCCACCGCGCCGAGCCCGAGGATGACGTTGCGCAACGCCACCGAGGCGGTGGCGCCGACCGCGGATTTCACCTGCGTGGTGTCGGCGGCAAGCCGCGAGACGATCTCGCCCGATTGCGCGGTGTCGAAGAAGGACGGCGAAAGCGTCGTGACATGCGAAAACACGTCGCTGCGGATGTCGGCAACGACCCGCTCGCCGAGCGTGATGACGAAGTAGTAGCGTCCGGCCGACGCTGCCGCCAGAATGGCTGCCATCGCCACCAAAGCGGCGAAATACTCGGCGATGAAGACGGTGCCGGAAGCACTGAAACCGTGATCGATCATGCGCCGCACGGCCAGCGGCAGCGCCAGCGTCGTCGCCGCGGCGATGGCGAGCGAAATGAGGGCGCCTATGACCAGTTTGCGGTAGCGGAATATGTAGGGATATAGGCGCCTGAGCGGCCCGAGCGAGCGCCTGCGCCCGTCTTGCTCGCCGCTGATGTCCGCCATGACCGTTTCCTCTGGCCGCTCCAGGTGGGCGCGTTCAATATGCGCCTGCCGTGGCCTTGTGATTCAATTCCGGCTGATGTATAGGCTCGCCGACCGTTTTAGAAGCCGTGGCTTTTCAATAGCTGCGGCTTCGAGTTTTAAAAAGGGGCGCATCGACGCAGGCCGCGGGCCCGTCTGTAGCGCCGCAAGCCAGGAAGCACGACAATGAAGGCCGATATCCATCCCGACTACCACACCATCAAGGTCGTCATGACCGATGGCACCGAATACTCGACCCGTTCGACCTGGGGCAAGGAAGGCGATACGATGAACCTCGATATCGATCCGACCACGCACCCGGCCTGGACCGGCGGCCAGCAGACCCTGCTCGACCGCGGCGGCCGCCTGTCGAAGTTCAAGAAGCGCTTCGAAGGCTTCGGCCTCTAAAGTTTACCTGTATCGCTGAATCAAGAACCCGCCTTTGTGGCGGGTTTTTTTGTTGCCGCCAAAGTCAGTCGCTTCGAGCTAACGCGCCGATACCTCCCGCTTGTGGGGAGGTCGCCCAGGGTCGGGTGCGGTCCGACGCCTCCACCCTGCTGCTTCGAAGCGACCCTTCCCAGAGTGGTGCGAGCCTACCCGTCCACCAATTCCCGCAGCGCCATGCGCTTGTAGGCGGCGACCAGCCTGTCGCCCTCCTGCCGGTCGACCGAGATCGCCAGCCGCACGGCAGCCTCGCCCATCTGCCAGACCAGAAACGCTGTGGTCTCCAGCGCCACCGGATCGGCGCCGGGATGCAGCCGCTTCAGCACCATCGTCAGGAATTCGGCATTCGCCCGGCTGTCGGCGAGTTCGAGCTGGCGCAGCGCCTTGTCGGCCTGGGTGCCCGACCAGATGTCGCGCATCACCGGCTCGGCCAGGAACAGCTGATAGTAGATATCCACCAGCTCCGAAAACGCCTGCCGCAGGCCCTCGGCGTCGACGACATCCTTGAGCGCCGAGGAGATGCAGGCCTGGCTTTCGGCGGTGTATCGCTCGGCCAGCGCCCAGACGATCGCCCGCTTGTCGGGAAAGAACTGGTAGAGCGAACCGATCGACACCGCGGCCCGTTCCGCTACCTCGCCCATGCGCATGGCGTCGCTGCCTTGCTCGGCAATCAGCGCCGAGGCTGCGGCCAGCATGCGCTCGACCCGCTCGCGGCTGCGCTGCTGGGTGGGCGCCCGTCGCGGCGATGCGACCTGCTCCTCAGATGCGGGCGTTGCTGTGTCTTCCATGACGGCCTCCGGTCTCGACAAAATCTGCCAACAAACGGCTTGACTCCCAAAATACGAGGGTTTATCACATTTTGCAAATGTGAGGATTATTCATATTTGTAACAAAGGAAAACCACCATGACCGACACCAAACCAGTCCTGATTCTCGGTGGCACTGGCAAGACCGGCCGTCGCCTCGCCGGGCGGCTGACCTCACAGGGCATTCCCGTGCGCATCGGCTCGCGTTCCGGCAGCCCCCGCTTCGACTGGGAGGTTCCGGCGACCTGGGAGCCTGCCATGCAGGGCGTGGGCGCCGTCTACATCAGTTACTATCCCGACATCGCCGTGCCGGGCGCCGCCGAGACCGTCGGCGCCTTCGCCAGGCTTGCGGTGGCAAATGGCGTCACCCGCATGGTGCTGCTCTCCGGCCGCGGCGAGACCGAAGCCCAGCGCGCCGAAGAGATGGTCAAAGCCTCGGGCGCTGACTGGACGATCCTGCGTTGCGCTTGGTTTTCGCAGAATTTCAGTGAAGGTTTTCTCGTCGAGTCCTTGCGGCAAGGCGAAGTGGCTTTGCCTGTCGGCCCTGTTGGCGAGCCCTTCGTCGATGTCGACGACATCGCCGATGCTGCCTTCGTTGCGCTGACCGAACCGGGTCATGTCGGCCAGCTCTATGAGTTGACCGGGCCGCGGCTGCTAAGCTTCGCCGACGCGGTTGCCGAGATCGCCAAGGCGACCGGCCGCGACATCCGCTATATCAAGATCTCGCATGACGAATTCACCGCCGCGACGGCGGCATACGAACTGCCGCCCGAAATCGCCTGGCTGCTCAACGAGCTGTTCACCGAAGTGCTTGACGGCCGCAACGAGACGCTGACCGACGGCGTCCAGCGTGTGCTCGGCCGCGCGCCGAAAGACTTTTCCGCCTACGCAAATGAAACCGCTGCAACCGGCATCTGGAGCAACTGAGATGATCAAGCTTCTTCCCACCCTCACCATCATCGCCGCCATCGGCTCGGGCGTCGTCGGCGGCATGTTCTTCGCCTTTTCCAACTTTATCATGGCGGCGCTTGCCCGGCTGCCGGTCCCCCAAGGCATCGCAGCGATGAATTCGATCAACATCACGGTGATCACGCCCACCTTCATGACGGCGCTGTTCGGCACCGGCCTGCTCTGTCTGGTGTTTATCGCCGCCGTTCTCATGGGGTGGCGCCAGTCCGGCTCATACTGGCTGCTTGCCGGCGCCGTGATCTATTTGATCGGCAACCCGATCGTGACCATGGTCTTCAATGTGCCGCTCAACGATGCGCTCGCCGCCGTCGACCCGGCCAGCGCCAATGGCGCAGCCGTGTGGGCGAACCATCTGAATCAATGGGTGATGTGGAACCACGTCCGCACCATCACCGCCATCGTGTCGATGGCCTGCTTCATGTTCGCATTGCTCTGAAAAATGACACTTCGCAAACGCAAGGACCTCGCCTCAAGCGGGGTCCTTTTGCGAGTGACCCTTGCGGTCGGAATGACCGAGATCGCGGCCCGGATCGATGACGTCGCGCACCAGCTGCTTGAGCTTGGCGGCATCGGGAAAGCCGCCGTCGCGCTTGCGGTCCCAGACCAGCACATCGTTGCAGGAAACGGTGAAGATGCCGCCTGTGCCCGGCACCAGCGTCACTTCACCAAGATCCGTGCCGAAGGTGGAGAGCAGTTCCTGCGCCATCCAGCCGGCCCGCAACAGCCACTGGCACTGCGTGCAATAGGTGATGACCACGCGGGGCCTCTCCGGCACACTCATGTCTGGGCCTCCTGTATGCGCACCGTGGTATTTGCGAATCGATCGTGTATCGGGTCGTCGCCCAGAGCTATGGATATCGCAATCCAGACCGGCCAGATCAGCACCAAAACGAGGGCAGCGGATGCAACCACTATTTCCAGGCTGGAGTAATCCTGCACGCCACCGGGAGCGGTGCCCCAAGCCTGAAAAGCATACCAGCTTCCCGTCAGGACGATCGGTAATGCGCCGAGAAACTTGATAAGTTGCCGCCGAACAGCCTTTCTCGCCGGCAGGCCGACCCTATGTCTGTCGTCCTCATCATGTACAGTGAGCTCCGTGAGCCGCTTGCCGATTGATTGGCCGGACTTCAACTCCATAATGAGGAGATAAGACGCCAGAGCGATCAGCTCGAGGAAACCCAGGTCCAATGCTGCAGGCCTGAAATTCCCTTGCGAATCCAGATCGATCGAGATGGAGGAGGTTTCTCCAGGCTTTGAGCCCGGCGCCGTACCCACGCTCCATATGGCGACCGGCAAACCGAGTACTGATGTTCTACACACCTGCCAATCATAACGGGCAAGTGTCGGGGCACCGTGAACCGTACCCTCCTGGCAATAGTTTCCAGTTCAGCCAAAAGCTGCCTTTTACGCCACCGTTGGTCAGCAGAAATAGAGCCCCTACGAGCAAATAGAGGGCGATCAGGATTACAAGGTAGTCGATGAGTGCAGCGAGAAACCGTCGCCATATGCCGGGCCGGCGAGGCCAGGCCACCGCATCGGCAAAACTTGCCTCTTTATAGTCGGTCATCGGCCCCCCCTGATAAATGACTAATCTATAGGCAGGCCGCCGTCATACAGCAATATTCGCATCCGACTGTATTGCACGGACCTACGCCGCGCTGAGCTTGGCCATGGTCTCGTCGTCGACCTCGAAATTGGCGTAGACGCTCTGCACGTCGTCATCGTCCTCGAGCGTTGCCACCAGTTTCATCAGCGATTGCGCCCGCTCTTCGTCGACCGGGACATTGTTCTGCGGCTGCCAGATCGGCTTCACCGATTCGGCCTCGCCAAGCGAGGCTTCCAGCGCCTTAGACACTTCGCCCATACTCTCGAACGCACAGTAGATGGTGTGGCCTTCCTCGTCGGACTCGACGTCATCGGCGCCGGCCTCGATCGCCGCGTCCATCACCTTGTCGGCGCTGCCGGCGGAGGCCGGATAGTAAATCTCGCCGGCGCGGTTCCACATGAACGACACCGAGCCGGTTTCACCAAGCGCACCCCCGGCTTTGGTGAAGGCGGCGCGCACGCTCGAGGCCGAGCGGTTGCGGTTGTCGGTCAGCGCCTCGACGATCAGCGCCACGCCGCCTGGCCCATAGCCTTCATAGCGCACCGCTTCGTAATTCTCGGCATCGCCCATCGATGCCTTGTTGATGGCGCGCTGGATGTTGTCCTTCGGCATCGACACCGCCTTGGCGTTCTGAATGGCCAGGCGCAAACGCGGGTTCATCGACGGATCCGGTGTTCCGCTCTTGGCGGCGACGGTGATTTCGCGCGCCAGCTTGGAAAACATTTTCGACCGCACCGCGTCCTGCCGGCCCTTGCGGTGCATGATGTTCTTGAACTGTGAATGGCCGGCCATGGCACCCCTGTCGTCTTCGGCTAGAGCATCCCGAAGCGAGGTGGTCTCACCTCGTCCTCCCGGGTACTCGAATTCAAATTTTCAGAGCCGTCCAAGGTGCAACGCGATGCACGGCGTTCTCTGTCGGAATGGCCGGCTTATAGATAAATCGGCTCAATTCGTCCAGCCGCGCCGGTTCAGTCCTCCAGATCGGACTTCAGCCGGTCGATAATGCTGAGCGCATGGCCGGCATACTGGCTGATCCAGCGGTCGTGGATGTGCTTGATCGGCAGCGCGTTGAGATGGTTCCAGCGCTCTCGCCCTTGGCGCTTTGCCACCACCAGTTCGGCTTCTTCCAGCACCTTGAGATGCAGCATGACGGTGCAGCGATCGATGTCGGGAAACGCCTCGCACAACATGCCGGTCGTCTGCGGCGCATCCTTCAGCCGATCCAGCAATTCGCGACGGCGCGGATGCGCCAACGCCTTGAAAACGTGATCGTCTGCGGTTTGGCTTGACATGTTATGTTTCTATAACATATCGTCGAGCCAATCAAGGAGGAGCTGTGGATATGTCTCTTGGATTCAGAGTTTCCGGGCGCATCGGCAAACCGGTCGCCGAAGTCTTCGACGCCGTCGTCAATCCCAAAAAGCTGAGTGGCTATTTCACCACCATCAGCGGCGCCAGCGCGCCGCTGAAGGCCGGCACCGGGGTGGTCTGGTGGGGCAAGGTGCCCGTCGAAGTCGATGAGGTGATCAAGGACCGCCATATCGTGCTGCGCTGGGATGCCACCGATGCCGAAGGCAAGCCCGCCTACAAGACACGCATCGAGATGAACTTCGAGCCGCTGGACGATGGCGGCACCCTTGTGACCATTGCTGAATCCGGCTGGCCGGAAGGCGTGGTCGGCCTGCAGAAATCCTACCTCAATTGCGAGGGCTGGTCGCAGATGCTGGCCTGCATGAAGGCCTATGTCGAATACGGCATCAATCTGCGCGACGGCTACTACCGCGGCGAGATGAGGGGCGAGCCGGCCAACGAGACAAACAGATGAACAGCGCAACGGAGCCCGCAATGACCGCGAAAATGACAGGTGGAATCAACATCGCCATGAAAGTCCCGTCACATCAGTACGAGGCGACGATCGCCTTCTATCGCGACGTCGTCGGCTTGAATCCATTCACCGCCAAGACGCCGGCCATCGGCTTCGAGCTTGGCCCAAACCGTCTGTGGATCGACGAGGCGCCGATGCTGAGCCAGGCCGAAGTCTGGCTTGAGCTTTTCACCGACAATTCTGCAGCCATTGCGGATCATCTCGCCAAGGCCGGCGTCGTCCGTTGCGACGCGGTCGAGCCCCTGGGCGAAGGCTTTCGCGGCTTCTGGATCGCCAACCCGGCCAGCATCGTTCACATGGTGCGCGAGCCTGACGCCTGGTGAGCGCAAACCGGACAAGGAAAGGAGCATCGATGGAAATTCACAAAACGCCGACTGCCGAAGCCGGCATGCTGATCAGGCGGCCGGTCGCCGAGGTCTTCGAGGCGATCGTCGACCCGGCCATCACCACGAAATTCTGGTTTACCCACAGTAGCGGCCGGCTGGATAGCCGCAAAGAGGTTCGCTGGGAGTGGCGCATGTACGGGGCCTCGGCGATGGTCAATGTCAGCGAGATCGTCGAGAACAAGAAGATCGTCATGCAATGGAGCGATCCGCCGACCACTGTGGTCTGGACATTCACGGAAATGCCCGGCGCCGAGACGCCTGACGGTGCAACCTTTCTTGAGGTCAGCAATTTCGGCTTCGCCGGCACCGCCGACGAGCAGGTCAAGCAGGCAGTCGGCTCGACCGACGGCTTCGCACTGGTTCTTGCCGGCGCAAAGGCATGGCTGGAACAGGGCCTGTCGCTTGGCCTGATCGGCGACCGTTATCCGAAGGGCGTGCCGGGGCGCTAGGATCGCCCCGATCGCCCAGCCTCAATGCCCACCGCTGGATTTCTTCCTTCGCCGCGCCAGCATGTTGAGGCCCTCGACCAGGGCGGAAAAGCCCATCGCGGCGTAGATGTAGCCCTTCGGCACATGATAGCCCATGCCGTCGGCGATCAGCGTCATTCCGATCATCAGCAGGAAGCCCAGCGCCAGCATGACGATGCTCGGGTTCTTGGCGATGAAATTGGCCAGCGGCCCGGCCGCCAGCATCATCACGCTCACCGCCACGATCACGGCGATGTACATGATGGCAATCTCGTCGGTCATGCCGACGGCGGTGATGATCGAATCGATCGAAAAGACGAGATCGAGCAGCAGGATCTGGAAGATGGCGCCGGCAAGCGAGATCTGCAGCGTCTCGCCCATCATCGTATCCTTGTGGTCGTCGGGATCGACGGTGTGGTGGATTTCCTTGGTCGCCTTCCAGACCAGGAACAGGCCGCCGGCAATCAGGATCAGGTCGCGCCAGGAAAAGCCATGGCCGAACGCTGTGAACACCGGCGTCGTCAGTTGGACGATGATCGAAATGGTGGCGAGCAGCACCAGCCGCATGATCAGCGCCGCCGAGATGCCGAGACGCCGGGCGCGGGCGCGCTGCGCTTCAGGCAATTTGTTGGTCAGGATCGAGATGAAGATCAGATTGTCGATGCCGAGCACGACCTCGAGCACGATCAGCGTCAGCAACGCGACCCACGCGGTTGGATCGGAAACAAATTGAAAATGCGGCGCCAGGAAGTCAACGAGCTGCATGGAGGTCGTCCCCTCTTTAACGATCTAGAGCAGTTTCGTCGCCAGTTAGGTACTTTACTCGACTATATCAATGTCATGACCAGAAGGATGGCGCGGTTTCTTCAAGCCGCGGCCCGCGACGAAACGGCGCGATCTTTTCGGCCAGGCCCGTCCGGTCGGAAATGTCGACGCCGACGCCGCACAATGTCGCCGGTCCGGTGGCCGCCTCGAAGCGGCCTTTCGGCACTTTCGACAGGAAGCGGTTGAGCGGCTCTTCCTTGTCCATGCCGAGCGAGGAATCATAGTCGCCGCACATGCCGGCGTCGGACATGTAGCCGGTGCCGCCATTGAGGATCTGGTGGTCGGCCGTCGGCTGGTGCGTATGGGTGCCGATGACGAGGCTGGCGCGGCCGTCGACGAAATGCGCGAAGCACATTTTCTCCGAGGTCGCCTCGGCGTGGAAATCGATGACCACGGCGTCGGCCTGCTCGCCCAGCGGACAGGCGGCAAGCTCGCGCTCGCCGGCCTGGAACGGATCGTCGAGCTCGGGATGCATGAACACCCGGCCCATAATGTTGGCGACCAGCACGCGCGCGCCGTTTTTGGCGATATAGACGCCGGAGCCGCGCCCCGGCGTGCCCTTGGGGAAATTGGACGGGCGCAGGAAACGCTCCTCGCGCGGCGCGAAGGCGAGCGCATCACGTTGGTCCCAGACATGGTTGCCGGTGGTGACGACATCGGCGCCGGCGGCGATGGTGTCGCGAAAAATGTCTTCGGTGATGCCGAAACCGCCGGCGGCGTTCTCGCCATTGACGATGACGAAGTCGAGTTTGAAATCGGAGATCAGGCCGGGCAGTTGTTCCCACACCGCCGTACGTCCCGATTTGCCCACCATGTCGCCGAGGAAGAGAAGTCTCATGCCCACTTCTATCCAGAGGCACGGACGCTAGGCAAGCGCTACCCAGGCGATTGGCGCTAACGCCGGCCGAAAGTACCACGCTGCCGTTGAGACGGCTTGGCGCTCGCGCCCGCGACGCGAACTGCCGAAGGCATCATCGGTGACGCCGGCGGTGCGGTGCGTCCGCGCAGCCAGAAGAACCACACGTAAAAAACAGTGAACCCACCAGTAGCGGCCAGGAGCAACAGCCCGCCGCGCCAGCCCTTCATCGCCGCGGTATCGAGGATCGATGGATTGGCAGGGTTGTAATACAACTTCACCGCGTCGCCTTTGGACGCCGTGTAGAGGCCGATGTCCTTTCCCTTGCCGGACCACGTCATCGGTGCATCGTTCGCGACATAGGTGACAGCGACGTTGATGCCTTTCGCGGTGAGGCCATTACCCTGGGCTTCGCTGTAGGAACTGACATCCGTCACTGTGGCAACCGTCTGATGCCAGGCGAACTGGTGGTGCAGGGCCGTTCCGGAAATGTGCAATGCCATCGCGAACAGCGTTACCGCGATGAGGACGAACGGCATCAGCAGGAAGCGTGCGAAGACAAACATGATGGCCGCCATCGGCTCGGACTGTGTTGCCGGAATACTATCCGGCACGTCTTGGAAACGCGTTAAGCGGGATCGCGGTCTTTTAAGCGATATCGAAGCGGCGCAAACCGCTCTCGGTGAGTATTTCCGGGATGATGACGTCGTGCGCCTCATCCGGCACCAGACCCACCTCCTGGCAATCGAAAGCGATGCCGATCAGTCGTGGCGGCTGGCCCTTGTCGATCAGCCTGGCGATGGCGCGGTCGTAATAGCCGGCGCCATACCCGATGCGATGACCGCGGCTGTCGAAGGCCGCGAGCGGCACCAGCATCACCGCGGGATCGAGAACCTCGGCCTCCGCATGCGGACCGACCGTGCCAAAACCCATCTCGACCATCGGCGCGCCGCGCACCAGTTCGCGAAAGACTATGGTGGTCTTGTCGAGGATGGCCGGCAGGCAAAGCCTGGCCCCCTTCTCGCGCAAGGCGAACATCAGCGGCCTGATGTCGACTTCCGATCGCATCGGCCAGAAAGCTGAAACGATCTGACCCGGCTCGATGGCGAGGTGGTCGCGCGCCGTCTCGGCCATTTCAAGCGCGATCTCCACCCGCCGCAGCGGATCGAGCGCATCGCGACGGCCGAGTGCCTCGAGGCGCAACTGCTTTTTCAGGTCTTTGGGAGATGTCATGCGCGGACGATAGAAAAGGTCGGATCTGGGTGACGTTTCATGAGCGACGTTTTCTACCACATCATCCGCCAAACTGGGCGGATACAGGTAAGTGACGATCCACACAACCGGTGGAGAGAGCGATCCCGGGAACCTACAAAGTAGGTGGGCGCCGTATGAGAAAACCCACGGGTCTTCCCAGGGACAGCTCCCTAAGGATCGTTAAGGCCCCGGGGAAAATGTTCTCCTGCCGGGAAGCGCAGACCGCCAAGCCCAATATAGGCGGCTGGTCGGTCAAGCGCTAGTGACATGAGCCGATGTTTCCATTTCGATCTCACACGCTTTGGTCGCAGCCGGCTCGCCCTTGCACAGGTCAAGCAGCGTCCTTACGCTCGCGCTGACCAACCGAGGAGCAAGTATGCGTTTCGAAGGCACGGCGGCCTATGTCGCCGACAAGGATCTGATGGTGGCGGTGAACGCCGCGATCGCGCTGGAGCGGCCATTGCTGGTCAAGGGCGAGCCGGGCACCGGCAAGACCGAGCTTGCCCGCCAGGTGGCATCGGCGCTCGGCCTCGACCTGATCGAATGGCACGTCAAGTCGACCACCCGTGCGCAGCAGGGACTGTATGAATATGATGCTGTCTCGCGGCTGCGCGACAGCCAGCTCGGCGATGCCAGGTTCAACGACATCAAAAACTACATCAAGCGCGGCAAGCTCTGGCACGCCTTCGCGGCCGGTAAGAAGGTCGTGCTGTTGATCGACGAGATCGACAAGGCCGATATCGAATTCCCCAACGACCTGCTGCAGGAACTCGATCGGATGGAGTTCTTCGTCTACGAAACCGGCGAAACGATCCGCGCCGCTGTGCGCCCCATCGTCATCATCACTTCCAACAATGAGAAGGAACTGCCCGACGCCTTCCTGCGCCGGTGCTTCTTCCACTACATCCGCTTTCCCGATGTCGACACGCTGCACAAAATCGTCGACGTGCACTATCCCGGCATAAAGCAGAATCTGGTGCGTGCTGCCCTGACCCAGTTCTACGAGATCCGCGACGTGCAGGGGTTGAAGAAGAAGCCGTCGACCTCCGAGGCGCTCGACTGGATCCGCCTGCTGGTCGCCGACGACATCGCACCCGAGGATCTGCGCGCCGACCCCAGGAACGCGCTGCCGAAGCTGCACGGCGCACTGCTCAAGAACGAACAGGACGTGCATCTGTTTGAACGCCTGGCCTTCATGGCCAGACGGCAAAGGTGAGGATCGAGGGTTGGCTGACAGCTACGGGCGGCTTTGGCCGCTTACTCCGCGGGAGCAAACCCTCTCTCCTGCGGCGCGACGCGCTTCGGCCCGAAGATGGCGAAGCCGATGACCGACAGGGCGAGAACGCCGATCCCGCAATAGAGCATGACCCAGCCGAAACCGTTGACCAGGGCGGCATGCACGATGGCGCCGGATGGGTCGAGGGCTGCGAGCTTCGGCGTCCCCTGCGCAAGGCCCTCCAGATTGCCGGTGGCGACCCTTTCCGCCAGTGCCCGCAACTCATCCGGCTCCAAAGCCGCGCCGAGTGTGGCCCGCAGGTGGGAAACGATACCTTGCGTCAGCAGCAGGCCGAGCACCGCGATGTTGATGGCAAGCGTGATCAGGCGTGCGCTGATATCGATGCCGGACGCCATGCCGGCGCGATCCGGCGATACCGCGCCGGTCGTGGTGTTTGTGGTCGGCGAATTGGTGAGACCGATGCCAATGCCGGCAATCAGCGTGCCCGGCAGCATGGTCAGCCAGGTGGCGCCCTCGAGCCTGGAGCCGATCCACATGGCGATGAAACCGATCCCTAGCGTCAGCAGACCGAGCGGGATGGCAATTCGTGCCTGATAGCGCGCGCGAATGCGCTCGGCGATCGGCGGCATCACCATGAAGGGCAGCGTGTAGACGAGCAATAGCAGGCCGGTCGTCGTGCTGTCGTAGCCGAGAACGCCGGAATAATAGATCGGCAGATAGATGATGAACGGCCAGTAGCTGAAATTCATGCCGATGGCGCCCATGATCGCGCCGGAAAACTGGCGGATGCGGAACACGGAGAAATCGAACATCGGATAGGGATTGACCCTCTCGGCGACAAGGAAAGCGATGAACGCAGCCACGGAGGCTGATATCACGCCGATGCGGGCGCTGGTCCCGAGATCCGCACCCTGCGTAATCAGATAGGAGAAGCCGAACACCGCCGCCGACAGCGTCAGCATGCCGGCCCAGTCGAGCTTCTGGGCGTTGTGATCGCGCGATTGCGTGACACCGGCGCCGATAAAGGCGAGCGCCAGGAGCGCCAGCGGCACGTGGATGAGGAACACCCACTGCCAGTTCGACAGCGCCACGATCAGGCCGCCAATGGCGGGACCGAAACCAAGCCCGATGCCTGAGACGACGCTCCAGGCAACAAAAGCCTTGCCGCGTTCACGGCCATCCTGGAACTGATGCGACAGCACGGCGACGCTGCAGGTCAGCATCGCGCCGCCGGCGAGACCTTGCAGGAAGCGGGCGGCGATCAGCAGCGCCGCACTCGGCGCCAGGCCGCACAGCAGCGAGGCGAGGCCGAAGGCGACGGTGGTGATCACCATCACGCTCTTGCGGCCGAAACGGTCGGCCAATGTCCCTGTCGCCATCAGCACCGTGGTGCAGGCAATGGTGTAGGCGTTCATGATCCATTGCAAATCCCTGAAATTGGCGGCGAGCACGCTTTCCAGTTTCGGCAGGATCACCGGCACGCTGGAGATTTCGAGCCCGAACAGCAGCGACGCCAGGCACACGCCGGTGAGCGCTATGGTGTTTCGTTGAATTGGCATATCGATCTCTTTTCATCCGAGCATGAGGCGCTCTTCAAACCGCGACCGGTTTGAGATAGAGGAGACTCGACCATGAAAAAAGGCTATGCTCGGCTATATCAGAAATGACAAAACGGAATGATTGGCCCAATGGAGTGCTGCGATGACCAGTCTTGATGTGGACGCCGTACGAACCTTTGTGATGGTGGCCGATCTGCAGAGCTTCACCCAGGCGGCCACGGCGCTGGGCAGCACCCAGGCGACAATCAGCGTCAAGCTGCGCCGTCTTGAGGAAAAGCTCGGCGCGCGATTGATTGAAAGAACGCCGCGCCGCGTCAGCCTGTCGGCACGAGGCGCCGTCTTCCTCCCCGCCGCGCGCGACTTCCTTGCCGCGCACGAGCGCGCCATGGCGGAGTTTGCGTCAGCACCGTGCCGGCTTGCGCTCGGCTTTGTCGATCATGCCGCCGGTCCGGCGCTGTCCATTCTGATTGCCCAGCTCCATGCGCACGATCCATCGCTGACGCTCAGTTTGAGGATCGATACCAGCACGGTGCTCAAGGAAGCTTTCGATCACGGCGAGCTCGATGCAGTCATCGTGCACCGCGAAGGCGACAGCCGTCCTGGCCGGACCTTGTCGCGCAACCACTATGGCTGGTTCGCAGCACCTTCCTTCGAGTGGCAGCGCGGAACGCCGTTGCGCCTCGCGCTCTTAAGCACCGTGTGCAACTGTCCGGATCGTGTGCGGGCGGTCGAGGCGCTGGACAAAGCAGGCATCGCCTGGGAGGAGGCCTTCGTCGGCGGCGGCGGCGCGGCCGTCAACATTGCGATATCGGCGGGCTTTGCCGTTTCGGCGCTGGCTCACTGCGTCGCTCCGCCCGGCCTGATCGAGGTTGGCCGCAAACTTGGTCTTCCATCGCTTGACCCTTCCGAAGTGGTGCTGCATTCGCACAATCTGGCGCCGCGCGCGCGTGACGCGCTGCAGATGCTGGCGACCGCATTTCGCGAGTACAATTCGCCGGTGGATTAGGCGATGGTGTTTCCGATCTGATTCCGCCGGAATCCGATAAGGCTTTGGAGGAACCGAAATGACCGAGATCACCGTCCGCCCGCTGGCGCTGGCCGACCATGCCGACTGGCGGCGGCTGTGGACTGCCTACCTCACCTTCTACGAGACCAAGCTGCCGGACGAGGTCTACGACATCACCTGGGAACGACTGTTCACGGAAGGTGAATTCGAACCGAAGGGGTTTATCGCCACGCTCGACGGCAAGGCGGTCGGCCTGACCCATTATCTCTATCACCGCTCCGGCTGGTCGGAGAAAAACAACTGCTACCTGCAGGACCTGTTCGCCGACCCTGATGTGCGCGGCAAGGGCATCGGTGCGGCCCTCATTGAAGCGGTCAAGCAGGAAGCCGGCAAGATCGGCGTCAAGAACGTCTATTGGATGACCCACGAAACCAACGCCACAGCGCGCAAGCTCTACGACCATGTCGCGCGGCGGACAGGGTTTATCGTGTATGATCTGCTATGATGCGAGCGCGATCGAAATAACGCGGAAGGAGCCGAATGATCCGCTATGTCGGAATCCTGGATGGCAGTGACGGCGTTTGGGGAGTGCGGATGCCCGATCTCGCCGGCTGCCACGGGGCCGGCGCAAACCCGGCTGAAGCGATAGCCGATGCCGCGTCGGCTATGCGGGAATGGGCGGAAGCCCGCATCGCAAAGCACTTGCCCATGCCCAACCCACGTACTGTGGCAAATCTTCTGCAATCCGGCGAAATCGACAGTGCCCGTGGCGACTCCGCCGTGACCGTTCGGCATAGATAACGGCCAACCATGTTCCTCCCCTTCTTCCTCGAACTGAAGGCCGCGCGGATTCCCGTTTCGCTCAGGGAATATCTGTCGCTGCTGGAAGGTCTGGAAGCCGGGCTGGTCGACTATGACGTCCAGGGTTTTTACTACCTCGCCCGCGCCGCGCTTGTGAAGGACGAGCGCCATATCGACCGCTTCGACCAGGTGTTTGCGCATGTCTTCAAGGGGATCGAGGCGCTCACCGGCCCCGATGCCGTCGGTGTCGCCAACATCCCTGAGGAATGGCTGCGCCGGCTCGCCGAAAAGCACCTGACCGAGGAAGAGAAGAAACTGATCGAGGCGCTCGGCGGTTTCGACAAGCTGATGGAGACACTGAAGCAGCGGCTGGAGGAGCAGAAAGGCCGCCACCAGGGCGGCTCGAAATGGATCGGCACCGGCGGCACTTCGCCTTTCGGCGCCTATGGCTACAATCCCGAAGGCGTGCGCATCGGCCAGCATGAAAGCCGAAATCGCCGTGCGGTGAAAGTCTGGGACAAGCGCGAGTTCAAAAATTTCGACGACGCCGTCGAGCTCGGCACCCGCAACATCAAGGTGGCGCTGAAGCGCCTGCGCCGCTGGGTGCGCGAGGGTGCGGAGGAAGAGTTCGACCTGCCCGGCACCATCCATGCCACCGCCGAGCACGGCTATCTCGATGTGCAGACGCGCCCCGAACGGCGCAACGCCGTGAAGCTCTTGATGTTCTTCGATGTCGGCGGCTCGATGGACGACCACATCAAAAGCGTCGAGGAGCTGTTTTCGGCCGCCCGCGCCGAATTCCGCCAGCTCGAATATTTTTACTTCCACAACTGCCTTTACGAGGGCGTCTGGAAGGACAACCGGCGCAGGCATGCCGAGACCATCCCGACCTTCGATCTGCTTCACAAATACGGCCCCGACTACAAGGTAATCGTCGTCGGCGATGCCTCGATGAGCCCTTACGAGATCGCGCATCCCGGCGGTTCGGTCGAGCATTGGAATCCGGAAGCCGGCAGTGTCTGGCTTGGCCGCCTCATCCAGCAATGGCCGAATGCGGTCTGGCTGAACCCCGAAAACCAGAAAAACTGGGGCTTCACCCATTCGATCGCGATGATCCGCGATCTCTTCGGCGGCCGCATGTTCCCACTGACGCTGGCCGGGTTGGAAGCCGCGACGAAGCAGCTCTCACGCAAGCATTGATATGAGAGGAAAGCCGATGACCTGCTTTCTTTGCCCGCAATGCGGCGTCCAGTTCGCGGCAACGCAGACCCCTCCAGAAAATTGCCCGATCTGCGAGGACGAGCGACAATATGTGCTGGGAAGGCCAGGCCTGGATCACTGGGGAAGAACTCTCTGCCGGGCATAGGCTTGTGATGAAGGACGATGCCGGCGTTCTCGCTTTCGGCATCGAGCCGCGCTTTGCTATCGGCCAGCGGGCGCTGCTGGCGCAGACGCCGCACGGCAATGTGCTGTGGGATTGCATCTCGATGGTGAGCGACGAGGCGGTAGCCGAAATCAACCGTCGCGGCGGCCTGGCCGCGATCGCTATTTCGCACTGCCACTATTATTCGGTGATGGTCGAGTGGAGCGAGGCGTTTGGCGGCGTGCCGATCTATCTCCATGCCGACGACCGCCAGTGGATCATGCGGCCGCACAACGCCATCGTCAGCTGGGCGGGCGAGACGCTGGCCATAAACCCGTCGCTGACACTCGTGCGTTGCGGTGGCCATTTTGCCGGCGGCCAGGTGCTGCATTGGAAACGCGATGGCGGTAACGCCCTGCTGTCCGGCGACATATTGCAGGTGACGCCGACGCGTCGCCATGTCAGCTTCATGTACAGCTATCCGAACTACATTCCGCTCAATGCGCCGGCCGTGCGACGCATCGCGGCGGCACTTGAGCCTTTCGAATTCGACGACATCTACGGCGCGTGGTGGCAGCAGAACATCATCGGCGACGCAAGAACGGCATTTCATGCGTCGATCGCCCGCTATCTTCAGGCGATTGGGTAGGAGCTCGGCTGAAAATGCGAGCAAAACACGTAACAAACGCCTATCTCTAAGCGAATATAGCTTGCAACCAACAACAAGCCGCCAAGGCTGAGGAGATCAAATGGACACCCACACCTACCCTGTCACCCGCACCGACGCCGAATGGCGCGCCCGCCTGACGCCCGAGCAATATGCGGTCATGCGCGGCCATGGCACCGAACGGCCCGGAAGCTGCGCGCTGCTCTACGAAAAGCGCGCCGGCACCTTTTCCTGCGTCGGCTGCGACCAGCCGCTGTTCGAATCCAAGCTCAAGTTCGAGAGCGGCACCGGCTGGCCGAGCTTCAATGATCCGGTGCCCGGTTCGGTCGAAAACACCGTCGACCGCAGCTACGGCATGGTCCGCACCGAATGCCACTGCGCCCGCTGCGGCAGCCATCTCGGCCATGTCTTCGAGGACGGCCCGCCGCCGACCGGCCTGCGCTATTGCATCAACGGCGTGGCGCTGAAATTCGAGCCGGCGGCTTAAGCCGCGGCTTGACCACCATCTTCAAAGGGCGGCTTCGGCCGCCCTTTTTCGTGTCAATCTTCTCAGACAACCACCACCAGGATCAGCCAAAGCGTAGCCCCGAGGGTCATCAACGAAGCCTTGGCGCCACTGGATTTTTCCGTGGTTCGCCAGACGGCAAAGGTCAGAAAGATGTTGTAGGGCACGGGCGCGAAATGCACCGCCAGGACGACGGCGAGCGGCAGCTTCAAGCCGAGCAGAATGAGCGCGGCCACCGACGAGGTGATGTTGATCGCCGTGCCGACAAGGACTAGATCGCGCCAGAACAACCGCTCGACCGGAACCGCGCCTTGCCAGCGCGAGCCGAAGAAGGATCCGATGCTTTGCACCAACACCTGATAGCTATCCCTCTCCCAGCACGTCGGTGACGGCGCGCTCGAAGCGCGAGCATTCCGTCACCAGCCAGTCGGCCATGGCCGGCCAGTTGTCCTCGGCATAGCAGTTCACCCGCCACATCGAATTGGTGCCGAGGGCCTCGCAGCTCTGCTCCGGCCTGAGCTTCAGCCTGTCTTCGATTGCCGGTTGGAACGGCTTCAGCCGCGACCAGACCCCGGTCGCGCCGAACTTCTCGTTACGGCCGAAAAAGACGCCAACTTGGCTTTGCGCCGGCGCGACATACATGGACAGGACCAGAGCGAAGTCGGGCAGCCCGCGCTGCCAGAACCAGGGTCCGCGCCGCGCCATGGAAGCGCGTTCCTCCGGATGCCGTTCGGCGAACAGCGCCCAGAAGCTGCGTTGGCGGAATTCAGAGGCGCGGCGGGCGCCGAAGTCGAATTCGCTCATGGTTCGATGCCCGTTCCAGCATCATTCCTTGGCCCGAGACTGTTTCGAAATTCGCTCCGGCGATATCAGCCGGAGTAGAATTTCCAGACAGCCTTACACCATGCCGAGCGCGGCCTTGTAGAGATCGAGGATGGTTTCCTCTTCCTGGCGCTCGGCCTGGTCCTTCTTGCGCAGCCGGATGATCGACCGCATCGCCTTGGTGTCGAAGCCGGTGCCCTTGGCCTCGGCGAACACTTCCTTGATGTCGTCGGCGATGGTCTTCTTTTCTTCCTCGAGCCGCTCGATGCGCTCGATGAAGGCGCGCAACTGGCCGGCGGCAACAGTCTGGCTGGTATCTGTGATGTCGTCGGCCATGTTTTTTCTCCGCTACTTTTTAAGCACCGCGATTCTGGGCGGTAAATTGGGAGCGGGTTCGATGCCCGAGCAGGCGCGGCGGGTCAAGCCATTATCGGCGCTTCGTGAACGGCTGCTGCCAGCCGTCCCCAGTGTGATGGATCCGCGCGTCAGCCAAACGCGATCAACAGATCCTTCGCATCGATCTGATCGCCGGCCTTGACCAGCACTTCGGCCACTGTGCCGTCGCGCTCGGCATGCAGGGCCGTCTCCATCTTCATGGCTTCGATCGACAACAGCACGTCGCCGGCCTTGACCGCTTGGCCGGCGGCGACCGAAAGGGCGGAGACCACGCCCGGCATCGGCGCGCCGACATGCGCCTCGTTGCCGGGCTCGGCCTTGCGCCGAGCCTTGGCCGCCGAGGCGCCATGCGCCCTGTCCGGCACCCGGACACGGCGCGGCTGGCCGTTGAGCTCGAAGAACACGGTGACCATGCCCTTCTCATCGACGTCGCCGATCGCAAGGCAGCGCACTACAAGCGTCTTGCCTTTTTCGATGTCCAGGAAGATCTCGTCTTCGGACTTCATGCCGTAGAAATAGGTCGGCGTCGGCAGCACACTGACCGGCCCGTAGGTTTCCTGCGCGGCGGCGAAGTCGGTGAACACCTTCGGATACATCAGCCAGGAGGCGAATTCGTACTCCGAGAGCTTGCGCTCCAGCTTCTGCTCGATCTCCTTGCGGCTGGCCTTGAGGTCGGCTGGCTTGAGCAGCGAGCCCGGGCGCTCGGTGATCGGCTTGCTTTCCTTCAGTGCCTTCTTCTGCAGCTTCGCAGGCCAGCCGCCGGGCGACTGGCCGAGATCGCCGCGCAGCATCGAGACGACCGAGTCCGGGAAGGCGATGTCCTTGGCTGGGTTTTCGACGTCGGCAACGGTCAGATCCTGGCTCACCATCATCAGCGCCATGTCGCCGACCACCTTGGACGACGGCGTCACCTTGACGATGTCACCGAACATCAAATTGACGTCGTGATAGGCTTGTGCCACCTCGTGCCAACGCGTTTCCAGCCCCAGCGAACGCGCCTGTTCCTTGAGGTTGGTGAACTGGCCGCCCGGCATTTCGTGCAGATAGACTTCCGAGGCTGGCCCCTTGAGGTCGCTTTCGAAGGCGGCATACTGGTTGCGCACCGCTTCCCAGTAGAAGGAGATTTTGCGGATCCATTGCGGATCGAGGCCGGGATCGCGCTCGGTTCCCTTCAGCGCCTCGACGATCGAGCCCAGGCAAGGCTGCGAGGTGTTGCCGGAGAAGGAATCCATCGCCGCGTCGATGGCGTCGACGCCGCTTTCCACGCCGGCCAGCACCGTCGCCGCCGACAGGCCTGACGTGTCGTGGGTGTGGAAATGGATCGGCAGGTCGGTCGCCTCGCGCAGCGCCTTGAACAGCACGCGGGCGGCAGCCGGCTTCAAAAGCCCGGCCATGTCCTTGACGGCGATGATATGGGCGCCGGCTGCCTGCAATTCCTTCGCCAACCCGACATAGTATTTAAGGTCGTATTTGGCGCGCGCCGGATCGAGGATGTCGCCGGTGTAGCAGATCGCCGCTTCGACCAGCTTGCCCTCCGCGCCCACCGCGTCCATGGCGACGCGCATATTCTCGACCCAGTTCAGGCAGTCGAAGACGCGGAACAGGTCGACCCCACCGGCCGCTGCCTGGCTGACGAAATGTTGCACGACATTGTCGGGATAGTTGGTGTAGCCGACGCCATTGGCGCCGCGCAGAAGCATCTGCAGCAAAAGGTTGGGGGCCGCTTCGCGCACTTTGCTCAACCGCTCCCACGGATCCTCGGTGAGGAAGCGCATGGCGACGTCGAAAGTGGCGCCGCCCCAGCATTCCAGCGACAGCAGCCGCGGCAGCGCGCGCGCATAGGTACCGGCAATGCCGGCAATGTCATGCGTGCGCATGCGGGTGGCGAGCAGCGACTGGTGACCGTCGCGCATCGTCGTGTCGGTGACAAGCACCTCTTTTTGCTCACGCATCCAGGCAGCGAATTTCTCCGGCCCCAACGCGTCTAGCTTCTGCTTGCTGCCATCAGGCACATTGCCGTTGAGATAGGGCACGACAGGCGCTGCCGCATCGGTCTTGGGCATCGGTCGGCCGCGGGTTTCGGGATGGCCGTTGACGCTGACGTCGGCCAGATAGTTGAGCAGCTTGGTGGCGCGGTCCTGCCGCTTCACCTGCGCGAACAGCTCCGGCGTCGTGTCGATGAACCTGGTCGTGTAGGAATTGTCGGCGAAGCGCGGGTGGTTGATGATTGCCTCGAGGAAGGTGAGGTTGGTGGCCACGCCGCGGATGCGGAACTCGCGCAGGGCCCGATTCATGCGGGCGATCGCCTCGGCCGGTGTCGGCGCCCAGGCAGTCACCTTCTCCAGCAGCGGATCGTAGAAGCGGGTGATGACCGCGCCCGAATAGGCGGTGCCGCCGTCGAGGCGGATGCCGAAACCGGCGGCTTCGCGATAAGCGGTGATGCGGCCGTAGTCCGGAATGAAACTATGCTCCGGATCCTCGGTCGTGATGCGGCACTGCAGCGCATGACCGTTCAGCCTGATGTCGGCCTGCGCCGGCACGCCCGACTCTTTCGTGCCGATGGCAAAGCCGTCCAGTATGTGGATCTGCGCCTTGACGATGTCGATGCCGGTCACCTGCTCGGTGACGGTGTGCTCGACCTGGATGCGCGGATTGACCTCGATGAAGTAGAATTTGCCGGTGTCGGCGTCCTGCAGGAATTCCACCGTACCGGCGCCGATATAGCTGGTCTCGCGCGCGATCTTGAGCGCATAGCCGCAAAGCTCCTGGCGCAATGCCTCGCTGAGATAGGGCGCCGGCGCCCGTTCGACGACCTTCTGGTTGCGGCGCTGGATCGAGCAGTCGCGCTCGAATAGATGTACAGCGTTGCCATGCGTGTCGCCGAGCACCTGGACCTCGACATGGCGAGCGCGCTCGATCAGCTTTTCGAGATAGACCTCGTCCTTGCCGAAGGCGGCCTTGGCCTCGCGCTTGCCTTCCATCACCTCGCGGGCGAGGTCGGCTTCCGCGCGGATGGCGCGCATGCCGCGCCCGCCGCCGCCCCATGATGCCTTGAGCATCACCGGATAGCCGACTGTCTTGGCGAGCTGCTTGACTGCTTCCATGTCGTCCGGCAGCGGTTCGGTTGCCGGCACCACCGGCACGCCGACCTCGATGGCCAGATTGCGCGCGGCGACCTTGTTGCCGAGCCGGCGCATCGTGTCGGGCTTCGGTCCGATGAAGGTGATGCCGGCCTCGGCGCAGGCATCTGCGAATTCAGGGCTTTCCGACAGCAGGCCATAGCCTGGATGGATGGCGTCGGCGCCGGACAGCCTGGCGACGCGGATCACTTCCTCGATCGACAGATAGCTTTCGATCGGCCCCATGTCCCTGGCCAGATGCGGCCCGCGCCCGACCTGGTAGCTTTCATCGGCCTTGAACCGATGCAGCGAATATTTGTCCTCCTCGGCCCAGATCGCCACGGTTTTGAGGCCGAGCTCGTTGGCCGCGCGAAAGACGCGGATGGCAATTTCGGACCGGTTGGCGACGAGGATCTTCGTGATGGCCAAGGAAGCAGGCTCCGGACAGGAGGGTGGGGCAGAGGCATGATTAACGCGAAAATGCTGCAGTGCAACCAAAATCGGGGAGAGGTTAAACCGATTTAAATGCGATTCTAGCACCACCGATCGAAAAGATGCGTGCGATTGGCGTCGCGAGGTGACGCTAATTGTCGTGCCCGCAGAAATTCGACCCGGCTAGCGGCTTATCCAGCCACCCTCGCTGCGCCCTGTCACCAAAGAAAAATGCCCGGCGCGAGCGCCGGGCATTCCATAGAGCTGTGTCCCGAATTACGACTTCGGGAACCAGGAGATCTTGCCGTCCGGACCCTTCTTCCATTCGTACATGATGTAGCCCGGGAGCTTCGGATCGCCCTTCGCGTCATAGGCGAGATCGCCCAGAACGGTCTTGAACGGACCCTTCTCGTGCAGCGCCTTGGCCACTTCCACGGGGTCGTTCGACTTGGCCACGGCAGCGGCCTCGGCGATCACCTGCATGGCGGCGTAGGAGTAGAGAGTGTAGGCTTCCGGCTCGAAGCCCTGGGCGCGGAACTTCTCGACCAGTGCCTTGTTCTCGGGGATCAGACGCGGATCTGGACCGAAGGTGTTGAGCGTACCGATAACCGCATCGCCGGCGATCGCAGCCAACTCGTCGGTAACGATGCCGTCGCCTGACATCAGGGTAGCCTTGAGGCCCTGGTCCGCCGACTGGCGGATGATCAGGCCGGCTTCAGTGTGCAGGCCGCCCCAATAGATCAGGGTGACGCCGGCGTCCTTCATCTTGGCGATCAGCGCCGAGAAGTCCTTGTCGCCGACATTGACGCCTTCATACATGACTTCGGTCAGACCGGCTGCGTTCATCGCCTTCTTGGTCTCGTCGGCAAGGCCCTGACCATAGGGGGTCTTGTCGTGGATGACGGCAACCTTGGCGTCCTTGAAGTTGGTCGCGATATAGCCGCCGGCGATGCCGCCCTGCTGGTCATCGCGTCCGCAGGTGCGGAACACGTTCCACAGGCCGCGCTCGGTGAATTTCGGGTTGGTCGCCGCCGGGGTTACTTCGACGATGTTGTTGTCGACGTAGACTTCCTGCGAAACCGGGATCGAGACGCCCGAGTTGAAGTGGCCGATCACGAACTTCACGCCGTCGCCGACGAACTTGTTGCCGACCGAAATGCCCTGCTTCGGATCGGAGACGTCGTCGCCGACTTCGAGCTTGATCTGCTCGCCGTTCATGCCGCCTGCGGCGTTGATGTCGGCAACGGCCGCTTCCGCACCCTTCTGCAGCTGCGCACCGAAGGCCGCATTCGGACCGGTGATCGGACCTGCGACGCCGACGATAACGTCAGCCCATGCATTGCCACCGAACGCGACAAGCGCGGTCAGGGCAACGGCGGACAAAAGTGATTTCTTCATTTAAACGCTCCCATTTACGAGGTGGGCGTGGATGAAACTTTCATGCGATGCCCACCCTTATCGCAGAAAGCGTACTTTGCCGATTTTCAGGCCCTTGTCACGCCGATTCATCCCCGGAACGGCGTTAATGATGAACGTCAACCTTTCGGTTTCCAGCTTAAGATCGAAGCCCGTTCGTAAAGCCAATTATACTGCGTCACCATCTGGTTCGTACGCGTGTATTGATAGCCGACAAACCCCAATATCATGAGCACGATTGTGTCCACGACATAGTATTGCAGCGAAAACATCGTGCCGCCGAACAAGGCATGATGGATGAACCTGATGCCTATGCCGAGACCCAGCAGATAGGCGAACAGCGCCGGCAGGCTGCGCCATGTCTGGGCGCTGGCCTTGCCGGTCATCCATGCCGCCCAGCCGCCGAGCAGACAGGTGACGAAGAAGAACTGCCAGATGGAAGGTTCCTCGTGAAGAATGCCTTGCATGATGAAGACTCCCTAGCATGATCCCGAAAAGTTGCAGACTTTTCGGACAAAGGTCATGCGACAAACAAACAAGTTGGAGCGGAATACCGTATGCATACATTCCGCTCCAAAATCAGTGATGGCCGCCTTCGAGATAGGCCGCCCGCACTTCCGGATTGGCGAGCAATTCCTTGCCTGTGCCGCTCATGGTCACGTTGCCGTTGACCATGACATAGCCGCGCGTGGCGAGTTTGAGCGCGCCGAAGGCGTTCTGCTCGACCAGGAACACGGTCAGCCCTTGCGTGCGGTTCAGCTCGCGGATGGCATCGAAGATCTGCTTGACGATCAGCGGCGCCAGACCCAGCGACGGCTCGTCGAGCAACAGCAGCTTAGGCCGCGCCATCAGCGCACGTCCGATCGACAGCATCTGCTGCTCGCCGCCCGACAGCGTGCCGCCGCGCTGGGCAATGCGCTCCTTGAGGCGCGGGAACAGCGCGAACACCTTCTCAGCATCTTCGTCATAGTGCTTGAGATTGTCGAGACCGGCGCCCATCTGCAGGTTTTCCATCACCGTCATGCGCGGGAAAATGCGCCTGCCTTCCGGCGACTGCGCAATGCGCATGCGGGCGATCTCGTGCGTCGGCATCTGGGTGATGTCGGTGCCGGCGAAAGTGATTGAGCCGGCACGAGCGCGCGGCGCACCGAAGATGGTCATCATCAGCGTCGACTTGCCGGCACCGTTGGCACCGATCAGCGCGACGATCTCGCCCTGGTTGACGTGGACATCGACGCCGTTCAGCGCCTTGATGTTGCCGTAGTAGGTCTCGACGCCCTTGATGTCGAGGAGCGTTGTCTCGGCCATCACTTACGCCCTCCGCGCGGCTTGCCTGTCGGGGATTTGGTGGGCGCCGGCTTGGACTTGGCCGTTAGACGCTCGGACGGTGCTGTTGGCGCGGAGTTGGCTCTTGTATCGTATTGGGTGGCCTTTGAAGCTCCCTTCGACACCGTGACCCGCTCGCCCTGGCTGTGCCCGATCGTGTCGCTTACCGGGCCGGCGAGATAGGAAGACGATGTGCCTGGTCCGTGAGCCGAATCCGGCCCGATGTCCAGCTGCTCGATGACGTCTTCATCGCCGACCTCGGTCAGCACCGTCTCGACCTCCTCGTCGTCGACGCCGAGATAGGCGGCGATGACGCGCGGGTCGGTACGCACCGATTGCGGGCTGCCGTCGGAAATCTTGCGGCCATATTCAAGCACCACGACATGGTCGGAAATCTGCATGACCACCGACATGTCATGTTCGATCAGCAGGATCGAGGTACTGCTCTTGATGTCCATCAGCAGCGAATTCAGCGCTGCCGATTCCTTCGGATTGAGACCGGCCGCAGGCTCGTCGAGGCACAGAAGTTCGGGCCCTGTGCACATGGCGCGCGCAATCTCGAGGCGCCGCTGCGCGCCATAGGGCAGGTCGCCGGCCGGATCGTCGGCGCGATCGACAAGATCGGCCTTCTCCAGCCAGTGCTTGGCAAGCTCCACCGATTCAGCCGAGGCTCTGCGGTAGCCGCCGATCCCGAACAGGCCCAGGATCGTATAGCCGGATGCCTTCATCAGCTTGTTGTGCTGGGCAACCAGCAGATTCTCCAGCAGCGTCATGCCCGAGAACAGGCGGATGTTCTGGAAGGTGCGCGCCACCTTGGCGCGCGCCGGGATCTCATGATTGGGCAGCCGTTCGAGCAGGAAGCTCGAGCCGTCGGCCCGGTTGAGCGTAATCATGCCTTCCGACGGCTTGTAGAAGCCGGTGATGCAATTGAAGACGGTGGTCTTGCCGGCGCCATTGGGTCCGATCAGAGCGGTGATCTCGCCGCGCTTGGCCTGGAACGACAGATCGCCGATGGCGATCAGGCCGCCGAACTTCATCGAAAGATGCTCGACCTGGAGGATGGCGTCTTTCATACCCGGATTGGTCTTCTGAATGGAGGTCGCGCTCATCAGCCGTGCCCTTCCTTGGTGAAGGAGGAGGAGACCGCTTTTCGTTCACTGAGGAAGGCCGTCGGTTCACGGCTGCCGACAAAGCCGCGCGGCTTCCACAGCATGACGATGACCATCGCCATGCCGAACAAAAGCATGCGGTAAAGCTCCGGCGTGAAATCTTTTCCGAAGACACTTTTCAGGAAATCGAGTTCGCGCAGTGCCTCGGTGCCGCCGATCATCACCAGCGCGGCGACCGCGATGCCGACCAGCGAGCCCATGCCGCCGAGCACCACGATGGCCAGGATGATCGCCGATTCCAGGAAGACGAAGGATTCAGGGCTGACGAAGCCTTGCCGTGCGGCGAAGAAGGCGCCGGCAAAACCGCCGAACATGGCGCCGGTGGCAAAGGCGGTGAGCTTGGTGGTGGTGGTGTTGATGCCAAGCGAGCGGCAGGCAATCTCGTCCTCGCGCAGCGCCTCCCAGGCGCGGCCGACAGGCATGCGCCTGAGCCTGATGGTGACGAAGGCGGTCAGCAGCGCCAGCCCGAGAATGAGATAGTAGAGGAAGATCTTGTAGTAGGCGCTTGACTGGGCGATGTGCAGCACCTTGCCGATATAGTTCGGGTCGGTCGAATTAAACGTCATCAGGCCGAAGAAGGTGACCTTCGGGATGCCGGAGATGCCGGCCGAGCCGTTGGTGACTTCACGCCAGTTGATCAGCACCAGGCGGATGATCTCGCCGAAGGCCAGCGTCACGATCGCCAGGTAATCGCCACGAAGCCTGAGCACCGGAAAGCCGAGCATAACGCCCCAGAAGGCGGCCATGGCGCCGGCGGCGGGCAGCAGGATCCAGAACGACAGGCCGTATTGCGAACCGAGCAACGCATAGGCATAGGCGCCGACCGCGTAAAAGGCGACGTAGCCGAGATCGAGCAGGCCGGCGAGGCCGACGACGATGTTCAGCCCCCAGGCCAGCATCACATAGATCAGGATCTGGATGCCGAAATTGTCGACCCACTTCAACGAGCCCTGCAGGCCGCCGGTTATCGACCACGCGTAGATCGACAGCACAACGACGACGAGGATCGGGTATAGCACCAGCGCCGCAATCCCGAGCTTGGTGAAATTGGCGTGGATGAAGGAGCGGAAATAGAAGATCACGCAAGCGAGCGCGTAAATGACGGCCAATGCGCGCAGGAACTGAAGGTAGCCGGCCAGATCGGGTCCCACCAACGCCGGCAGGGCGCTGCCGAACGCAACCAGGACAACCGCCAACACGACGGCGACGATGAAGGCCGGAAGCAGGAAGAAGCGCGACGCGACGCTCGCCGGCAACAGGCCGGTGGCGACATTGGTGATCTTCTGATTGGCCATGAACGGCTGGCCATATGCAATGTAGAAGAAGCGGCCAAGCATGGTCAGCACGACCACGGTGATGAGCAGCAACCAGCGCTGCACCAGGATCAGCTGGTTGCTTATGTTCTGGTCGGTCTTCAGGCCGATGAAGAGAATGAACAACCCCAGCGAGATGGCGCCGGCATAGAACGCTTCGCGCAATGCACGCTGCACGGGGGAGGCGACGGTGTCGCGCTCCGAGGATACGGAAACCGCCATTGTCTCAGACCTTTTCGACTTCTGGCCGGCCCAAAATGCCGGAAGGCAGGAAGATCAGCACGATCGCCAGGATCGAGAACGCCGCGACGTCCTTGTAGTCGATCGAGAAATACGCCGACCACATGCTCTCGATGAAGCCGATCAAAAGCCCGCCAAGCACCGCGCCCGGCAGAGACCCGATGCCGCCGAGAACGGCCGCGGTGAAGGCCTTGACCCCCGGCACAAAGCCGTCGGAAAAGGCGATGACGCCGTAATACATCAGGAACAACGTGCCCGCGACGGCCGCAAGCGCTGCACCCATGATAAAGGTGATCGAGATCGTACGGTCGACATCGACACCGAGCAGCGCCGCCATCTTGCGGTCCTGCTCGCACGCCCTTTGCGCCCGGCCGAGGGAAGTCCTGTTGACCAGGTACCAGAACAGCGCCAGCAGCAGGGCGGTGACGACGACGATGATGATCTGCTTCAGCGACACGCTGATGCCGTTGATGTTGTAGACTTGGCTGACCATCGGCGGGATCGGCTTGTTGCGCGGACCTTGCGTCACCTGGATGAAGTTCGACAGCGCGATCGACATGCCGATGGCGGTGATCAGCGGCGCCAGCCGGAACGAACCGCGCAGCGGCCGGTAGGCCACCTTCTCGATCGTCCAGTTGTAGAGGCTGGTGAGCAGCATCGCCACGATCATCATGATCAGCAGCGCCAGGACGACCGGGACCGAATAGAACAAGGAGCCGAGGATGAGGAAGACAACGAGGGCGGCGAATGCCCCGACCATGAAAATGTCGCCGTGGGCGAAGTTGATCATGCCGATGATGCCGTAGACCATCGTGTAGCCGATTGCGATCAGCCCATAGATCGATCCCAGCGTCAGCCCATTGATAAGCTGCTGGACAAAGTACTGCATGTGTACATGGCTCCCCTGGAATGTCGCCCATGCAGACGCATTCCTTTTCGTATTTCCCCTAGTCGTAAAGTTTCGAGCCCGGATTGCAACGTGATTTTTCAAACGTCGAGCGTGTTTTGCCGGCACGCCTTCCGATTGCCCGTTTTTTTGCTCCCGACCCCTGGACTATCGCGAACCCTATCATTGGCATAACGCAATGTCTTTGACGATTCAGCCGGGCCAGCGACCTCATTTCGAAGAAATCCCGGTCAAAATTCGGCGATGAGACGAATCCTTGCGTTGTTGGCGGGCTTCGTTTTTTAGCCACATTCCGTACTGACCAGCTGCAACATGGGTTCCTTCCCGACTTATGGCGGTGGATGCCTCGCCCAACGCGCTAACCTTTCGCTGACTGGTTTCGCCAAGAGGTCCCGCTCTGGGTCCAAGTCCTGGTCTCGGTGGATGATCGGCAGCCTACCGTATCACTTAACCACAAAACCGTGCGCGAACGGATCGCGGTCGTCGATGAAGATGGTGTTCAGGCCGGTCATCCGCGCCCAGCCGCCGATCGAGGGAATGATGGCCGGCTTGCCGGCAACAGTGACGTCCTTCTCGACCTTGCCCTTGAACAGCGAGCCGATGATCGATTCGTGGACAAAACTGTCGCCGGCCTTGAGCTTGCCCTTGGCATGGAGCTGCGCCATGCGCGCCGAGGTGCCGGTGCCGCAAGGTGAGCGGTCGATCGCCTTGTCGCCATAGAAGACCGCGTTGCGCGCATCCGCGCCCGCCATTGTCGGCTCGCCCGTCCACAGCATGTGGGACAGCCGGTTGATGCCGGGGTTTTCCGGATGCACGAACGAGTACTTCTCGTTGAGCCGCTGCCGCACCACAGGGCTCCAGGCGATGAAATCGCCGGCGGAATAATCAGCCATGTCGCGAAAATTCGCCTGCGGCTCGACTATTGCGTAGAAATTGCCGCCATAGGCGACATCGACGGTGATCTCGCCAAGCTGCGGGCAGTCGACCGTCAGTCCCTCGGCATAAAGGAAGGACGGTACATTCGTGATGCGCACCTCCTCGACATAGTCGCCGACTTGCTTGTATTCGGCGATGACCAGCCCGGCCGGTGTGTCGAGCCGGAGCACGCCGGGTGTCTTCGGCTTGATCAGCCCATGTTCGATGGCCATCGTCACCGTGCCGATCGTGCCGTGGCCGCACATCGGCAGGCAGCCCGACGTCTCGATGAACAGGATGGCTATGTCGCAATCCTCGCGCGTCGGCGGATAGAGGATCGAGCCCGACATGACATCGTGGCCGCGCGGCTCGAACATCAGCCCGGTGCGGATCCAGTCATACTCCGCCAGGAAATGCGCCCGCCGCTCCATCATCGTCGACCCCTGAAGCAAAGGGCCGCCGCCGGCGACCAGCCGCACCGGATTACCGCAGGTATGGCCGTCGATGCAAAAGAAGGATTTTTTGGCCATGATTTCCTCGAACTCAAAACCGTTGCGGGCTGAAGGGAGCAAGATCGATCCGCGAAGTCTGCCCGAGAACAAGATCGCGGATCAAGCGGCCGGTGGCCGCCGCCTGGGTCAGGCCGAGATGGCCATGGCCGAAGGCGTAGACAACGTTGGGCGCGGTTCGCGCCGTGCCGATCACCGGCAGCGAATCCGGCAGCGACGGGCGATAGCCCATCCATTCGCGGCCACCTGACGCGTCCAGCCCCGGAAGGAACTGTCTGGCTTTTTCCAGCATGGCCTTCGAGCGCGCAAAATTCGGCGGACGGTCGAGACCGCCCAACTCGACGGCGCCGCCGACGCGCAAGCCCGTGTCGAGTGGCGTGATGACGAAGCCATGGCCGGAAAAGATCAGCATCCGCTGCACGTCGAAAGCGGTCTTCGGCAGTGTGGTGTTGTAGCCGCGCTCGGTTTCGAGCGGGATGGTGTCGCCGAGCGCCTTCGCCAGCCGATGCGACCATGCCCCGGCGGCCACGACAAGATGTCTTGCCTGCCTGGTCGTGCCGTCGGCCAGCGTCAGCGTCGCGCCATCAGGATTGGCGGCGACGCGCTCTATGCGCGCCTTTTCGAAACGCGCGCCCAGCCTTTCGGCATAGGTCCACACCCCCTTGCCGAGCAGTTTCGGATCGGCGACGGTCTTCCAGCCCGGCACGAAGGTGCCCTTGATGAAGCGCGGCGACAGTCCCGGCTGCAGCCGCGCCAGTTCGTCGCCTTCGACATGGCGAAAGCCGATGCCGAAGCGCTCGCGCGCCGCCCAGCCCGGCAGCCCGGCCTGAAATTCGGCCTCGCTTTCATAAAGCTCCAGCGAGCCGTCCTCGCGCAGCATCAGCCGCGTGCCGGAACGGTCGAGCAGGCCCATCCATTCAGCCTCGGCGAGCTTCATCATGCCTGCCTGAGCAGCAAGGCTCGCCTCATATTTTTCTGGTGCGCCAGCGCGCCAGAAGCGCAACAGCCAAGGCAACAGCTTCGGCAAGTAGGCCGGCGGGATGCTGAGTGGCCCGAGCGGATCGGCAAGCCATTTCGGCAAGTGCCGCATCATGCCCTTATGCGCCAGCGGCAGCACGTCGGAGAAGGCGAAGGCGGCGGCATTGCCGGAGCTCGTCTCCTCGCAGATGCCGGTGCGGTCGAAGACCGTGACGCTGCGCCCGGCCTCGGCCAGCATGGCCGCCGCGCAGATGCCGACAATGCCGCCACCGACAATGGCGATATCTACCCCTTCTCCCCGTTCACGGGGGTGAGGAGTGGTCCGCGAAGCGGTGGAAAAGCCGACTGCTTGGCTTTCCGAACGACGAACGCCCGGAGCGCCAGCGAAGGGCTGCGGGGCCCGAAGGGCGGATGAGGGGCGGCGGCCCTCCTCTGTGTCCCTGGAATTTCCTTGCACGTCGGCGCTGCCCCTCATCTGACTGCCGCCATCTTCTCCCCGTGCACGTGCACGGGGAGAAGAAAGCCTTCAGAACTGCGGCAGCTTCGGCCGTACCGCCAGCGCGTCCTTGACGATCTTCTCGACCGCTTTGCGGCGCTCGCCCGACAGCGGCTGGCGCGGCATGCGCACGCGGTCATTTGTGTCGATCGCGAGCACTTCGGCAAGCTTGATGTTTTGGACCAGATAGGTCGAGACATCGAGATCGAGCAGCGGCCGGAACCAGCGGTAGATCGAAAGCGCCTCCTCGCGGCGGCCCTGCTTCATCAGCTGGTAGATGGCGACGGTCTCGCGCGGGAAGGCGACGACCAGACCCGCCACCCAGCCGATGGCGCCCACCGACAGCGCCTCGAAGGCGAGATTGTCGACGCCGGTGAACAGATCGTAGCGGTCGCCGAAGCGGTTGATGATCTCTGTCGAGCGGCGGATGTCGTCGGAGGACTCCTTGATGGCGACGAAGCGCTTGTCGGCGGCCAGTTCCTCCATCTGGTCGACGGTGACGTCGACGCGGTAGGCGAGGCGGTTGGAGTAGATCATCACCGGCAGGTCGCCGGCCTGAGCGACGGCGCGCAAGGCGGCGACCGTCTCTTCCGGGTTGGTGTGATAGATCGGGCTCGGCACCACCATCAGCCCGTTGGCGCCTTCCCGGCTCGCGCGCTTTGCGATGCTCGCCGCCTCGCGGGTGCCTGCCTCGTTGACCGTCAGCAGAACCGGCTTGCTGCCGGCAACTTTCTGGGCAGTCTTCAGCACCTCGATTTTTTCGTCATGCGACAGCATCGGGCCTTCGCCGAGCGAACCGCAGACGATGATGCCGTCGCAACCGGCCTCCATCTGCAAAGCAAAGCAGCGCTCCATCTCGGCACGGTCGAGGCGGTCGTCATCAGTAAACTTGGTCGTGACGGCGGGGAAAACTCCGGTCCACATGATCGTCTCTCCATCTGATATATCAGCCGTATATCTGTTGGAAGACCGGCTGTCAACGCGGACTCCGTTGTGATATATGGAAGATATATCAGGAGCCCACCTTTGATATCCAGTGAGACAGCATACCCCGAGCCGGCTGCCGCCAAGGCCTACCATGTACTCGAGCATATGATCGTGACGTTGGAACTGGCGCCGGCGAGCTTTGTCACCGAAGGCGCGCTGATCGAAAAGCTGGCGCTAGGACGCACGCCGGTGCGCGAAGCGATCCAGCGCCTCGCCTGGGAAGGACTGCTGGATGTCAGGCCACGCGCCGGCATCGCCATTGCCCCGCTTCATCCCGGCGACTGGCTGCGCGTGCTGGATGCCAGGCGCGGCGTCGAGGTGGTGCTGGCGCGCTCGGCCGCCCGCTTCGTCACCCGTGAGGCCGCCGACCTGTTTCATGAGGCAGCCCTTGCCATGCAGAAGGCCGTCATCTCGGGCAATGTGCTGGCCTTCATCCAGGCCGACAAGGCGCTCGACGAGGCCTTGGCGATGGCCGCCGACAACCCTTTTGCGGCCCGCCTGGCCGCGCCCCTGCAGACCCACAGCCGCCGCTTCTGGTTCCGCTACAAGGCCGACACAGGGTTGGCCGAATCGGCCGAGCACCACGTCGCGCTAATCCGCTCGATCCTGGCTGGTGACGAAGAGGCTGCCGCCAAGGACGCCAAACGCCTGATGGCGCTGCTGCGCGGCCATGCCGAAATAGCGACCACACGCTGAACTCCGTCTGCTCCAGACTTCCGGCCGGTTCTTTTATCAGGTGCCCGGCAAGACTGCTGCCATAGCCGCCCCGTCCCAGCCTTCGCCAGCCGTGATGATGCAGCTTTGGCCGCGTGTGTCGGTGGCCAGGATGGTCCAGGTGCCCTGGTCGGAGACGAAGATCTCAAGCACCACATTCGGGTTCACCAGGCCACGTGCGGCTTGGTTTTCGTGGAACTTCTCGCCGAGCGCCTTGACCAGGTCGGTCCGCGCCGCGCATTGATCGGCTTTGGCCTCGGCGATGCCGGACATCGCGAACACCGCAAAAATCATCGCCGCCACAAGACGTCGTGTCATCTGACACCTCCTTGCGCCAGACGAGAACCCCGGCTGCTACCGGCGCTATTTTGATGGCCTGCACCACGGCAGGAATGCAAATTAAGGCAGATGACAGGCTCTTGGTTCCATCGCTTAAACGTGATCGCCAATGTCGGTTTCGTACAAAGAAAGGCCCGGGACGTTGAACCCCGGGCCTTCTTGTCGATCTTCGAAATCGTCCGGTCAGTTCATCGTCGGGATGACGAACTCGGCACCGTCCTTGACGCCGGAGGGCCAGCGCGAGGTCACCGTCTTGGTCTTGGTGTAGAAGCGGAACGCGTCCGGGCCGTGCTGGTTGAGGTCGCCGAAGGACGACGCCTTCCAGCCGCCGAACGTGTAGTAAGCGATCGGAACCGGGATCGGCACGTTGATGCCGACCATGCCGACCTGGACGCGCGAAGCAAAATCACGAGCAGCATCCCCGTCACGGGTGAAGATGGCCACGCCATTGCCCATCTCATGATCGTTGGCGAGCTTGATGGCGCTCTCATAGGTCGGCGCACGCACCACCGACAGCACCGGGCCAAAAATCTCTTCCTTGTAGATGCGCATGTCAGCGGTCACATTGTCGAACAGGCAGCCGCCCATATAGTAGCCATCCTCGTAGCCCTGCATGGAGAAGCCGCGGCCATCGACGACCAGCTTGGCGCCTTCCTTGACGCCGGTGTCGACATAACCCTTGACGCGTTCCAATGCCTGCGCCGTGACCAGCGGGCCGAAATCGGCGGACGAATCCGTCGACGGGCCGACTTTGAGGCTTTCGACACGCGGGATCAGCTTTTCCATCAGCCGGTTGGCGGTGTCGTTGCCGACGGGAACGGCAACCGAGATCGCCATGCAGCGCTCGCCGGCCGAGCCGTAGCCCGCGCCGATCAGCGCATCGACGGTCTGGTCCATGTCGGCATCGGGCATGATGATCATGTGGTTCTTGGCGCCGCCGAAGCACTGCACGCGTTTTCCCGCGGCCGTGCCGCGCGAGTAGATGTAATGCGCGATCGGCGTCGAGCCGACAAAGCCGATAGCCTTGATATCAGGATCGTCGAGGATGGCGTCGACGACATCCTTGTCGCCATTGACGACGTTGAGAACGCCAGCCGGCAGGCCAGCCTCGAGGAACAGTTCGGCGATGCGCATCGGCACGCCAGGGTCACGCTCGGAAGGCTTCAGGATAAAGGCGTTGCCGCAGGCCAGCGCCGGGGCAATCTTCCACAGCGGGATCATCGCCGGGAAATTGAACGGGGTGATGCCGGCAACGACGCCAAGCGGCTGGCGCATCGAATAGACATCGATGCCGGGGCCGGCGCCGTCGGTGAACTCGCCCTTCATCATGTGCGGCGCACCGATGCAGACTTCGACCACTTCGAGGCCGCGCTGGATGTCGCCCTTGGCATCGGCAATGGTCTTGCCGTGCTCGCGCGCCAGGAGATCGGCCAGTTCGTCATAGTCGCGAGCAACCAGTTCAAGAAACTTCATCAGCACGCGCACGCGCCGCTGCGGGTTGGTCGCAGCCCATTTGATCTGTGCTTCCTTGGCGTTCAGGACAGCCGCACGCAGTTCCGCCGGCGAAGCCAGCGCCACCGTGCCGCGCACCGAGCCGTCCATCGGCTGCATGACGTCCTGCTTGCGCCCGCTGGTCCCGGCGACATGCTTGCCGCCGATGAAATGACCGTATTCGATCATGGTTTCTCTCCCTGAGTTTGTGATGAAGCATTCAACGCCTTTGCAGGCGCGAAGGCAACGCGAGGGGAAACGCAACCGTTGTGCGGGAAATAGACAACGAAGGACGAGTGTGCATTAATTGCCGCAAATTACAGATTGCTGAAAGGCCCGAAGGTTGCGCTCCGTCACACCCCCCTCTGTCCTGCCGGACATCTCCCCCGCAAGGGGGGATATCAGATGTGGTTGTTGCCTTCGCAAATCTTCAACGCTGCAAAAAAGGTGCCGTCGGCGGAGCTGCCAATCTCCCTCCTTGCGGGGGAGATGGCCGGCAGGCCAGAGGGGGGTGGGCGGGAACGCCGCGTTCGCCGCTAGCCCGGACCACCCCCATGAACTGGGATGATGTCCGCATCTTCCTCGCCGTGGCCCGCGCCGGGCAGATCCTTGGCGCCGCCAAGCGGCTGGAACTCAATCACGCCACCGTCTCGCGCCGCATCGCAGCGCTTGAGGATGCGTTACGGACAAAACTGTTTCGCCGGCTTACCACCGGCAGCGAGCTGACGCCGGCCGGCCAGCGCTTTCTCGACATTGCCGAGCGTATGGAAGCCGACATGATCGCCGCGCGCTCCGCCGTGTCGGGCGAAGGCGACGATATCTCAGGCACCGTGCGCATCGGCGCGCCCGACGGGTTTGGCGTTGCATTCCTCGCCACGCGTCTTGGCGCGCTGACCGCGCTGCACCGCGAACTCACCATCCAGCTGGTGCCGGTGCCGCGCTCCTTCTCGCTGTCGCGGCGCGAGGCCGACATCGCCATCACCGTCGAGCGGCCGAGCGAAGGCAGGCTGGTGGCGGGAAAGCTGGTCGACTACACACTCGGCCTGTTTGCCTCGCGCGCCTATGCGCAGGCGCACGGCTTACCCGAGACCGCTGCCGAACTCGGCCAGCATACGCTGATCGGCTATGTCCCAGACCTGATCGTCAGCCCGTCGCTCGACTATGCGGCAGAGTTCAGCCCGGACTGGCGCACCAGCTTCGCCATCTCCTCAGCGCTGGGCCAGGCCGAAGCGGTGCGGTCGGGCGCTGGCATCGGCATCTTGCACACGTTTGTCGCCCGCTCGATGCCGGAGCTGATCCCCGTCGACATCGTGACGCCGATCCGCCGCGCCTACTGGCTGGTCTATCATGAATCGGTCCGGCCGCTGCGCCGCGTGCAGATCGTCGCCAACTTCATCACCAAGGCGGTCGAGAGAGAGCGCGGGCTGTTTGTCTGATGGCCGCGCCGCCTTGCCCTCGCCACAAAATCGGCCAGTGTGGCAACAAGCGCGATGTCGCCTATCATTAGGGATTGGCTGCGCCGGGTGGGACACTTTTTTGCAAAGCTGGTGCGGATCAAAATGCGAGCGGTGCTCGCCATCTTGCCGCTTGTCGCGCTTTCCGCCTGCGCCAATCCATGGACCGCAGTTCCGGAAGCCGAACTGCCCAAGCCGGTCCGCATCGCAATGGCCCGCCCGTCGCCTTTCGTCTTCGGCAATTACTGCGGTCCCGGCACCCGCACCGGCGACCTCTCGGCTCGCCCTGTCAATCGCCTCGACAGCGCCTGCCAAATCCATGACGCCTGCTACATCGCGCGCCATAATCATTGCGACTGCGACGGCGCGCTCGTCGCCTCGGCAAAGGCGATCCGTGATGACAAGACAGCGCCGAAAAAGGTGCGCGGCGAGGCCGAGCTTTTGATCGCCACTTTCGCACTTCCCGTCTGCAAGGTCTTTCCGCAAGGCTTTATGCCGCCGCGCGACCCGGCTGAGCTGAAGACGATGAACGGGGCCACGGGATGAACCGCGCCATCTGCCTGGCTCTGGCCGGGCTGGGGCTGGCGGCCCTTGTCGGTTGCGCCGCCCCGATCCGGCACAGCTGCGATTTCTTCCCCGATGCGAAGGATTGCGGCCGGCCGTCGGTATCGGCCGGCACGCCCGGACCGCAGACTGCAGCAGCAGCGTTTTTCGGCGATGCCGGTGCCAGCGACTATGAAAGGCAGTTCCTGGCGCTGCTCGCCCACAACCAGATCGGCGCCATCGACAGGGCGAACGGCACCGGTCCGTTCGGCCATGACCGCCACGCCATCGCCAACCGCGATTTCCAGGCCACCTACCGGACGCTGGAACAGCTGGCGAAGCCGGTTAGCGCCGAACAGATGCCGGCAGGTAGGGGCACCGGCGAAGGCCATTTCAACGGCCGTTGGCGCGTGTCGCGGCAGACGCTCTATGTCAACGCCGCCGCGCGGCCCTCCGCGCCAAAGACGTTCAGCTTTTCCGGCCTGCAGGCGCGCTCGATCGAGATCGTGATGCGCCAGGCGGGAAAGCAGCCGGTTGAGATATCTGGCGCCTGCGACGGGGCGCTGGCGATTCGCGCCGGCGGTGGCTCGCGCAGCGTGGCGAGCGGTGCCGCCTTCCGCCTCCGCCTGTCGGCCGGGCAAACCGCCAGCCTGTTCCCCAGCGATGGTTTGAACCGTTGCAGCCTCAAGCTCAGCTCCAGTCTGGCGCCGGCAGGCGCCCCGCTCACCATCCTGCGCGAAGAGGTTGCCTATCCGGCGATAGCCGCGCTCGACAGCCGCTACGAGCGTTGTCCAGTGCCCGATCCATCCCGCCTGGATAAGCTTGCCAGCGTCTTTTACGCCGGCCGCTGGCTGTCGCAGAGCTGTTCGCTGCCGCTTGGGTCACCGCGCCTGTTACGCAAGTCGCGCGACGGCTTTAACGCCAAGGTCGAAGCGCTGCTCGGCGCGCCTTTACCCGACAGCGCCTTCGACAAGGCCGACCCCGAACTGCCGCTCGATTTCTCGCGCGCGCCGAAACTCAAGCTGGTCTATCTGTCGTCGCTGGAGTTCAAGGCCGATTTTTCCGGCCGCGTCATCGAGCGGCTGATCCGCCATCACGCAGGCCTCGGCACCAAAGTGCGCATCATGGTCACAGACGTGCTGGAGCGCGACAAGGACGACGCGCTGCTGCACCGGCTGGCGGCCGATTATCCCAATGTCGAGTTGCAGGAATATCGCTGGCGGGCCGACCACGGCGCGCCGGTCGACGAGCAACTGTCACAGCTGCACAAGACCCATCACGTCAAGATGCTGGCGACACTTGCCGAGGATCCCGCCCGCTCGCGCGTCATCATCGGCGGCCGCAACATTCATGACGGCTTCCTGTTCCACAAGCCGATCGACCTGTCGCGCTATCCGAACCTCGAGCAATACGGCAAGACCGACGGCCTCTCGCTCAACTACTATTCGAACTGGAGCGATTTCGACATCGAGTTTGCCGACCCGGCCACGGTCGAGACGCTGGCCGCGCATCTCTCGACATTGTGGCTGCGCGACGCCGACACCAACATCGCAAGACCCTTCTCCATTCCGGTGCGCTCCGACAGCCGGCGCCCGCCGGGCACGGTGCGCCATTTCATTTCCGTGCCCTACGAGGACAACCATGCGCTCGAGACCTATTTCGTCGAGCTGATCGACACTGCCCGGCACCATATCGAGATCGTCAATCCCTACCTTAATCTGACGCCGAAGCTCAGCCTGGCCATCGAGCGGGCGCTGGCGCGCGGCGTCAGGATCGACATTGTCGGCCGCATCGACCTCAAGGGCGATATTGGCGGCAAGCTGCTGACCGCGCTCAACAAGCTGTTCGTCGAGAAATATGGCGACCGCATCAACATCCGCGAATTCAAGGCCCCCGATGTCGTGCTGCACTCCAAGATCATGATGATCGACGAAAGGCTGGTGACGATCTCGTCGGTCAATCTCAACAACCGCAGTTTCTTCCACGATCTGGAGAACGGCATGACGGTGCTCGACCCTGCCTTCTACGCCAGGATGCAGCCGGTCTATGACGACTATGTCGCCCATTCGAACCCGGTATCGACCAAGGTGACGATACCGTGGGCCTACCGATGGCTGTTCTCGAAGGGTTGGGTGAAGGAGGCGTTTTGAGGGGCTGGCGAGGCTGAAGGAATGCCGTTCTGTAGCGATCCTTTACACCCCCTCTGTCCGGTAGGACAGAGGGGGTGCTGGCCCGCGAGCTTTAAAAAGCACCCCTACCTCAAATAACGCTCCGGCCCCAGCTCCCGCACATCGATATCAGGCACCTTGCTGGAGATGATGTCGGACAGCACCTTGGCCGAGCCGCAGGCCATGGTCCAGCCAAGCGTGCCGTGCCCGGTGTTGAGATAGAGGTTGGAGAACTCGGTGCGGCCGACCAGCGGCGGCCCGTCCGGCGTCATCGGCCGCAGCCCGCACCAGAAGGACGCCGCCTTGAGGTCGCCGCCATCCGGGAACAGATCGCCGACCGAATGTTCGAGGGTGCGCCGGCGCGATTCATGCAGCCTGAGATCGAAGCCGGAAATCTCCGCCGTGCCGCCGACGCGGATGCGGTCGCCGAGCCTGGTGATCGCCACCTTGTAGGTTTCGTCCATTACCGTCGACACCGGGGCGGCGACCGCGTCCTTGATCGGAACGGTGATCGAATAGCCCTTGACCGGATAGACCGGGATCGGGCGCCTGAGCAGGCGCATGAAGCGCGCCGAATAGCTGCCCAGCGCCAGCACATAAGCGTCGGCCGCGCGCGAGCGCTGGTCGGTGCCGACGCTGACGATGCGATTGCGGTTCTTGGAGAAGCGCCGGATCTGCGTACCGTACTCGAACGTGACGCCGCGCGCCCCGCAGAGCTCGGCCAGCCGATCGGTGAACATCTTGCAGTCGCCAGTTTCGTCGCCGGGCAATCTCAGCCCGCCGACAAACTTTTCCCGCACGCCGGCCAGCGCAGGTTCGGCGCCAATGCAGCCTTCGGGATCGAGCAACTCGTAGGGAACGCCATATTTCTTCAGCACCTCTACATCGCCGCCGGTGCCGTCGAGCTGCTTTTGCGTGCGAAACAGCTGCAGCGTGCCCTTGGTCCGCTCATCATAAGCGATGCCGGTCGCCTCGCGCAGCGCCTTCAGCGTGTCGCGGCTGTATTCGGCGAGCGGCACCATGCGCGCCTTGTTGATGGCATAGCGATCCGCGGTGCAATTGCGCAGCATCTTGATGAGCCATGTCCACATATACGGATCGAAGGCCGGCCGCACCACCAGCGGGCCGTGCTTCATCAACAGCCACTTGATTGCCTTCAGCGGAATGCCGGGGCCGGCCCAGGGCGAAGCATAGCCCGGCGAGATCTCGCCGGCATTGGCGAAGCTGGTTTCCAGCGCCGGCCCTTTCTGGCGGTCGAACACCGTCACCTCGTGGCCGGCCTCAGCGAGATAATAGGCAGTGGTGACCCCGATAACGCCGCCGCCCAACACGAAGATCTTCATCGCATCACTCTCCACGACGACTTCCGTCAGAGGGCCGCCGCCTCCTGTCTGCCGGATTCTGCGGCGTCCGCCAAGGGGCGGCGTGTCGCGGCTCTATTCGTTGATATAGCGGCGGTGGAAGCGGGGGCCGAGACTGGTCAGGATTTCATAACCGATCGTGCCGGCATGACCGGCGGCGTCATCGACGCTCTGCGAGGGGCCTAGGAGTTCGACAAGGTCGCCCTCGCGCAGCCGGCCGGCCGGCAGGGCCGAGATGTCGAGTATGATCGAATCCATCGACACCCGCCCGACAAAGGGCAGTCGCACGCCGTCGAGCCAGGCAGCCGAAGCCGCGCGCCGGTGCCAGCCATCGGCATAGCCGAGCGAGATCGTGGCCGCGCGCAAGGGACCGCTGGCCAGAAACGCATGTCCGTAGCCGACGCCCGCGCCCTTATCGATGCCGCGTGTCTGGATGATCTTTGCCTCGAGCCGCACCACCGGCAGCATCGGGTTCGCCTCATCAGGCGTCGGATTGATGCCGTAGAGCGCAGCGCCCGGACGCGCGAGGTCGTACTGATAGCGCGGCCCAAGAAAGATGCCGGAAGAATTGTCCAGCGACGCCGGCGCCTTGGGCAGCATTTTGCGCAGCCGTTCGAACTCCCTGAGTTGCGCGTCATTGGCCGCATTGGTCGGTTCGTCCGCACGGGCCAGATGGCTCATGACGAGAACGACATCGACGCCGGCGAAAGCATCGGCCGTAAGCGCCTCGACCTCTGCCGGCGCCATGCCCAGCCGCGACATGCCGCTGTCGACCTGGATGGCGGCCTTGAGCTTGCGGCCGGCCTTCTGGCCGGCTTTGCTCCACGCCTTCAGTTGCCCGGTGCTGTTGATGACGGGAACAAGGTCGGCAGCCACCGCTTCGGGTTCCGAGCCCGGCGGCAGCCCGTTCAGCACATGGATTTCCAGCTTCGGTCCGAGTGCGTCGCGCAGCGCGACACCCTCGGTGAGATGCGCGACAAAGAAGCTGTCGCAGCCTTCGGCAACCAGTGCCGCCGCCACTTGCCGCGCGCCGAGCCCGTAACCGTCGGCCTTGACGACGCCGGCGCAGCGCACGCCGCCGAGCTTTGCCTTGAGCCGCCGGTAATTCTCTCGGATAGCGCCGAGATCGATGGTGAGAATGGCGCCGGCCGCCGCTTCGCTGATGGTATCTTTGGCTTTATGCATCGCAGACCCGCTGAAGTCGGCGCTGCCCCTCATTGTCCTGCCGGATATCTCTCCCTATCCTTATACGGGGAGTTGAGGAGCGGTCGGCGTAAAGCGGACGAAAAGCCAACTGCTTGGCTTTTCGAGTGACGAAAGCCGGCAGGCGGGTGAGGGGCAGCCCATACGCTGCGCTAAGAGGCCATTGCCCGGCGTCGTTCATATGGGTCTCGTGGCTGCGGGTGTCCCGATCAATAAAGCACGAATCAGGTGCCGTGCGAACCGTCACATCCAGCTAGGCAAGATGACGGAACGCCGCCACCACATCCTCATAGACCTTGCGTTTGAACGGCACTATCAGATCGGGCAGGTCCTGCATCGGCCGCCATGCCCATTCATCGAATTCGGCGGTGTGGCCGCCTGGCGGCGGATTGATCTGGATCTCTCTGGTCTCGCCGTGAAAGCGGTAGGCGAACCATTTCTGCGTCTGGCCGCGATAGCGGCCCTTGAGGGCGATGCCGACCAGATCGGGCGGCAGGTCGTAGTTGATCCAATGCGGCGCCTCGGCCAGCAGCGTGACCGAGCGCATGCCGGTCTCTTCATAGAGCTCGCGCCCGGCCGCCTGCAGCGGCTCCTCGCCCTCGTCGATGCCGCCTTGCGGCATCTGCCAGAGCTGCGTGGTCCCGGCAAATTCGCTGTCCGGTTCGGCGATGCGGTGCCCGACCCAGACCAGCCCGTCGCCATTGAGGATCATCAGCCCGACACAGGGGCGGTATGGCAGCGTCTCGGGATCGATCTTTTTAGCCATCGGAGTTTAAAGCCGTTCTGAGATTCGCTCCGGCGAGGCAGTGGCGAATGATTTCGAGAACCGGAGCGGAGCGTACTCAAAGTAGGCTTGCCCCGGAAGCGGAAAACGTGGGTTCGTTCCAGTCACTGCCACCCAGCCCCGTTGCCGCCGTTGCGGTCGAATGGCAGAGTAATTCCATGAATTCAAATCATCGACGGCGCCTTGAACGCAACCTTCAGCGTGTTCGAGGCAACAGAGGAGGAGTACGCCGCCATCTTCCCGGATGGAAGAGACATGGAACTGGCCGAAGATTTATTTGAGCGGCTTGGTGAAGACGAGGCAGGTCGCGTGCTGGCGCCGCTTTGGGGTCGTCCCATCCTGAAACGCGATGTGCTCGGAATCCACGGCACCCTGTTCTACAACAACGAATATCGGCGGAGACACATCCCGCAATCAAAGCGCGAGGTCGACTGGGATGATGGTTCAATCAATCAGGCCCAGAGAGAGCTCTTTTCTCGGCATCGTTGAAAATCGCCACAAGCGCCGGTCAGCCCTTTTCCGGGTCGATGGCCACCGCCGAGATCGGCACGATCTCGATGCCGCGCTTTTTCGCTTCGACCGCCCAGAACGCCACGGTGTCGACGGTGAGGTCGAAAGCCGAGCCGATGCCGACGGCGGAGCCTTTCGCACGCGCGGTCGCTTCCAGCGCGTCGAGCTTTTTCAGGATGGCGCCGCGGTCCTGCACAGCGTCGATTGCCGTATCGCCGGCGACGAATGGCACACCGTCCTTCAAGGCGAGATCGGACGCCAGGCTCCGTGCGGACGAGCCGTCATCGATATAGGCAAGGCCGCGCTTGCCGAGTTCGGCCATGAACGGCCCCATCGCTGTCGCGTCGGCCGAAAAGCGCGCCCCCATATAGTTCATGACGCCGGTATAGTTGGTGGTCCGCGACAGCGCCCAGCGCAGATTCTTCAGATTGTCGTCCGGGCTTGCCGCCACTGTCAGCGTGTTGCGGCCGGGATTGACGTTGGGATAGTCGAACGGTTCGAGCGGCACCTGCATGACCACCTCATGCCCGCTCTGCCGTGCCGCCTGCATCCAGCGGCCGATGCTGTTGCCTTGCGGCGCAAAAGCCAGCGTCACTTCGGCCGGCAGCTTGGCGATCGCCGCCTGCGTGCCGGTCTGCGACACGGCAAGCCCGCCGATGACGATTGCCACTCGAGCGCCACGCGAACCCGACCACGGCCGCGCATAGACATCGAACGGCCGCCGGCCGTCAGCGGCGCGAACCGGCAACGGGCCGGTGTCGCTGGCCTCGATCAGCGCCCTGTCGGGGATATGCGCGATCTTCAGGTTCTGGCCGATCGTCGACGGGTCGTGGATGACGATGGCTGCATTGGGCGGGCCGTCACCCTCCTGGGACTGCACATGGATGATCTGCGGACCGCTGGCCTTGGGCGTTTCCGCCTTCGGCGCTGCCGCCGTCGCTTGAGCAGTGGGCGCTGCGGCCGCGGGCTCGGCCGCCGCCGTCACCTTCGGCGTCGAGACCGCGATTGCTTCCGGTTTGCGGAACGGCTTCTCGCGCAGCGCGATCGCGCCGGAGATGCCGACCGCGGCCAGCACGACCAGCGTCGCCGCGACGGCGCCAGCGCTGATCCCGCGCGACGCGGCACGCGGTCGGACGGTCTGTCCGAGCGGGCGTTCGATGTCCTTGCCGATGTCAGCCAAGCCGCATCCCCCGGCGCGTGATCAGCGAAATCTTCGCCATGCGCAGATCCAAAACTGACGGCGCGTCCCCTGCGCCTTTGAGGCACAGCGCCCAGCTGCCCCCGAATCAAACTGCCGGAACCTCACGGTCCCGGCAGCATTGCATCGCTTCGATTGGGCAGCCAGAGCTACCGGTCGATTTTACTGGTTGAGCACTGCCTTCTCCGGATTCGGCGGGAATGCCGGATCGGTCTTCTGGCCGCGCAGCAGCTGTTCGGCATAGATCAGCTGCAGATCGTCCTTCGGATCCGGCGGCACATAGGCAGCCGAGCCCGAGCCGGTATCGCTCTCGTCGGCGCCCTTGATATGGCCCTTGAGGTCCGATTCGCCGCGCGTCAGGTCCCTGCCCTGCAGTTCGGGCGGCAGCGGCTGGTCGACCTTGATATCGGGTGTGATACCCTTGCCCTGGATCGACTTGCCGGACGGCGTGTAATAGAGCGCCGTCGTCAGGCGCAGCGCGCCGTTCTCGCCAAGCGGGATGATGGTCTGCACCGAGCCCTTGCCGAACGACTGCGTGCCGACCACTGTGGCGCGGCGCAGGTCCTGAAGCGCGCCGGCGACGATCTCGGAGGCGCTGGCCGAACCGCCATTGACGAGCACGATCAGCGGCTTGGCGCCGATGTCGTCGCCTGCCTTGGCGTCGAAGCGTGTGACGTCCTTCGGGTCGCGGCCGCGGGTCGAGACGATCTCGCCACGGTCGAGGAAGGCGTCGGACACGCTCACCGCCTGGTCGAGCAGGCCGCCCGGGTTGAGCCTGAGATCGAGCACATAGCCCTTGAGCTTGTCGTTCGGCACCTGCTTCTTGATGGTGTCGATGGCATTCTCGAGGTCGTCATAGGTCTTTTCGGTGAAGGAGGTGATCTTCATGTAGCCGATGTCGTTCTCGACCCGGAACTTGACCGCCTTGACCTTGATGATATCGCGCACCACCGTCAGCTCGATCGGCTTGTCGGCGCCCTGGCGCAGGATGGTCAGCTTGATCGGCGTGTTGACCAGGCCGCGCATCTTTTCGACTGCATCGTTGAGCGTCAGGCCGCGAACCTCTTGGCCGTCGATCTTGGCGATATAGTCGCCGGCCAGCACGCCTGCCTTGGCAGCCGGGGTGTCGTCGATCGGCGTGATCACCTTGACCAAGTCGTTCTCCATGGTGACCTCGATGCCGAGGCCGCCGAACTCACCCTTGGTCTGCACGCGCATGTCCTGCGCCTGCTCGGCATTCATGTAGGAGGAGTGCGGGTCGAGCGAGGTGAGCATGCCGTTGATGGCGTTTTCGACCAGCGACTTGTCGTCCGGCGGCGTCACATACTGCGCCCGCACGCGCTCGAAGATGTCGCCGAAGATCGCCAGTTGCTTGTAGGTCTCGGAGCCTGCAGCGTTCGCCGTCGAGCCGGGCGCGCCATAGACCAGGCTCATCGCTGACGCGCCCATCAGCGCACCGGCAATAAGAAGCGACAGTTTCCGCATCATTTCACGTCCTTCCAGAGAAGCGGTCCGCCCACCATGGGGTCGGATCGACGGGTTTTCCATCCTTGCGGAACTCGACATAGAGTTCCGGCGTGGCATTTCCATTCTTCGAGGCCGAGGTGCTTGCCACCCGGGCCTCTCCCATCGCGCCGACCGGCTCTCCTGCGAGCACCGACTGGCCAGACGCGACGCTGATTCTGCTCATCCCCGCCAGGACGACATGATAGCCGTCTCCCGCATTGAGGATCAAGAGTTGACCATAGGAGCGAAAAGGCCCCGCATAAAGCACATTTCCGTCCGCCGGTGCCGTGACGATGGCTCCCGATTGTGTCGCAACCATGTCGCCAAGCATCACCGCGCCGTTACCGTCATCGGCCCCGAAACGCAGCTTGATCTTGCCGGTGACCGGCAGCGAGACTTGTCCCTGAAGTGCCGAAAACGGCGCGGCGGCGGTGAGGCGGTTGCCTTCCGGCACGGGCAGCGAAGCCAGCTCCGTCGACGCGGTTGTGCCTGCATCGGCGTTATCGGCGTCCGGCTTATCGCTGTCGGCCGCTTTCTGTTCGCCTGCCTTGACGGCATCCGCCGCCTTGCGGCTCTCGTCGGCTTCAAGCGAAGCGATCAGCTCTTTCAGGCTGCCGGCCTTGGCCGCAAGCGCCTGGGACCGCTGCTTTTCAGCGGCCATCGCCGTCCAGGTGTCCGCCTCGAGCTTCTGCTTGGCTTCGAGCAGCATGGAGAGGCGTTTCTTTTCCGCCGTCTGCTCGCCGACCGCCGCCGTCAGCCGCGTCCGCTCGGCCTCGATCGAGCCCGTCACCCGGGTCTGTTCCCTGAGGTCGGCCAGCAATTTGTCGGTCTGCTGGCGCAGTTCCGGCACCACTGCGCCGAGCAGGATGGCGCTGCGCACCGACGACAGCGCGTCTTCCGGCTTGACCAGGATCGCCGGCGGCGGATTGAGCCCCATGCGCTGCAGCGCCCCCAGCACCTCGGCCAGCACGTCGCGCCGCGCCGCCAGCGAGACACGGATCTTCTGTTCCTCGCCCTTCAGTCCTTCGAGCCTGGCGCCGATATCCTCGATGTCCTGGCCGAGCTTCTGCTCGGTCATAGCCGACTGGATAAGCGCCGCGGTGATCGAGGCATGGTCCTTCTTGACCGAAGCAATGTCGGCGGCGAGCTTGGCCAGCCGTTCGGACGACAGCGTGATCTCGGCCGACACCTTCTCATATTCGGCACGGCTCAGATCGGGGTCGGGCGCCACGTCCAGCGTATTTTCGGCCCGTGCAAGCCCGAGCGACAGCAAAACCACCGCCGCAGCGATGCCGCAGCGCGCGTGCCGGAAGCCCGTTCGTGATTTCCCGTTGTCAGCCATTGAAGCCCGACTCTATGCGTGGCTTCGTTAACGAACCATCAACCATGATCGAACCGAAGCCTAGCACAAAACAGCCGCGCATTGGGGCGGAAATCCGGACGATTGACCCTCGACCCACTGATTTACGAACGGTGGTAGGGATGTCCCGAAAGAATCGTTGCCGCCCGATAGAGCTGCTCGCCCAGCATGACACGCACCAGTTGGTGCGGCCAGGTCGCCGCGCCGAACGAGACCATCAGCTCAGCCTGATCGCGAACCGACTGGTCGTGCCCGTCGGCGCCGCCAATGGCGATGACCAACGCCTTGCGTCCGCCATCGCGCAGCTGGCCGATACGGCTGGCGAAATCGTCTGAGGACAGGTTTTTGCCGCGTTCGTCGAGCAGGAACAGCGCCGTGCCCGGCTGCAGCTGTGCCTGCAGCTTCTGGCCTTCCTCGCGGCGGCGCTCATTAGCGTTCTGGGCTCGTCCCTCGGCGATCTCGGCGACACCAGAGAATTCGAACCCGATCGCCGGGCCGCTCTTGGCGAAACGCTCGAAATAGCGGTCGGCGAGCTCTCTCTCGGGGCCGGCCTTCATCCGGCCCACGGCATGAACTGCTATCTTCATCCCTGCCTCGGCGAGCTTTCAATCCATGTCGCACCCAGGATGGTTACGACATGAGACGAAGCTCAGTGCAAGGTCTCTTCCTCGAGGTCCGGCGCCTGCCACATCTTTTCAAGATTGTAGAATTCGCGGACTTCTGGGCGGAAGACATGGACGATGATGTCGCCTGAATCGATCAGGACCCAGTCGGCGCCGGACAGCCCCTCGACGCGCGCCGTGCCGAGACCGGCATCCTTGAGCGCCTTGAGCAGGTGGTCGGCGACAGCCGAGACATGACGGTGCGACCGGCCCGACGCGATGACCATATAGTCGCCGAGGCTCGATTTCCGCTGAATGTCGATTGAGACAATATTTTCGGCCTTGGAGTCTTCCAGACTGGCAAGGACTGTCTTGATGGCACGGGACACGGCGTCATCTACGCTGATCCTGGCCGGCGAAGGCATGATGTCAGCCTTCTTCCGCAATGCTGTTCTCAGTGTATTTCCTTTCGCAGCAAGAACAACCAAATCACCCACGAAATCAGGTGACACCCTATAGATAGGCAGAGTTCCCTTGCAGTTTCAAGACGGGAGGCCCTGCCACCGCGAACGCAGTGCACGACTTCCGGTTCCGGAGCCTTGAGAAAAATCGGAACCCATGGCCGCGGCAGGGGTTATCGGCACACCCCCCAAACGGATTTTCCTGATGCCAATCGACCCCCAGAACACGCTGCTCACCGTGCAGGCTGGCCTTGCGCAACTCAGCACACTGATCGTTTCCTATTCCTTCTCCGCCATCGGCGCCATCATCCTGCTGGTCGTCGGCTATCTCGTCGCCGGGCTCGCAGAACGATCGATCTCAGCCGGCCTCGGCCATATCCATGGTTTCGACGCGACGCTGCGCCATTTCTTCTCGAAGATCGTGCGCTACGCCATCCTGATCCTGGTGGTCATCATGGTGCTCGGCCAGTTCGGCGTTCAGACGGCCTCGATCATCGCCGCCATCGGCGCCATCGGGCTGGCAATCGGCCTGGCGCTGCAAGGCACGCTGCAGAACATCGCCGCAGGCATCATGCTTCTGGCGCTCAGGCCATTCCGCATCGGCGAATATGTCGAGGTCGGCGCCATTTCCGGCACCGTCGAGGAAATCGGCCTGTTCGCCACCAAGCTCCGCACGACAGACGGCGTCTATGTGCTGGCGCCCAATTCGACGCTGTGGAACCAGCCGGTGCGCAATTTTACCCGCAACGGTGTGCGCCGCGGAGACATCACGCTGAGCATCGGCTCCTGGAACGACATCGACCTGGCGCAGAAAACCATGCTGGGCGTTGCCGGCGGCGAGCGCCGCGTCAAGCGAGAGCCGGCGCCGATCGCCTTCGTCGCCACGGTGGGCGATGCCAGCGTCGCCATCACCTTGCGCTACTGGACCACGGCGGCGGATTTCTTCGCCACCCAGATCGATCTCACCAAACGCGTCAAGCAGGCGTTCGACGCCGAGGCCATCTCGGTACCGGCGCCGCCGCCCGGGGTGCGGCAGGAGCCTTCCGCGACCAGGCAATAGCGAAGCAACGTCAGCGCTGCTCTTCCGGCGCGAAGGCGAGCTCTACCGGCAATGGCGCCTGCGCCGACATCGGCGCGAAACTGCCGGTTTCCGTGGCGGGGACGGCCCGTGTCGTCGCCACCCGCCACAGCACGAACAGGCAGAACACGGTGGCGATGATGATCGCCACATAGATGAAGGCCTGCGTGCCATAGACAGCCGAAAGGGCCGTCACGATGCCCGGCACGATGAAGCCCGACAGCGACCACGCAAACAGCAGCGAACTCGAAAGCGCCACCATGTCGTCCTTGCCGGCGCGGTCGGCGGCGTGTGCGCTGGCCAGCGAATAGATCGATTCCGAAGCGCCGTCCCAGATCACATAGATCACCACCAGCACCGCCAGAGCGCCACCGTCAAAGCCGATAGCCAGAATACCGGCGACGATGGCCAGTGCCGCAGCGCCGGCCAGCACGTAACGGCGATCGGTACGGTCGGAAATCCAGCCGAGCGGTATCTGCAGGATCAGCGTGCCGACGGGCATCGCCGACAAAAGCAGCGCCACATCGGCCTGGCTATAGCCTTTGGCCGTGGCATGGATCGGTGCGAACCCGGCGATCGCCATCGACAGACCGCCGACGGCCAGCATGCCGGCCACGCCGACCGGCGAGATCCGCCAGGCGCGGCCAAGCGCCACGGAGGCTGCGCGAGGTGGCGGCGGTTGAGCCAACCGCGTCATGCCGACCGGCAGGATCGACACTGCGGTGAAGGCAATGCCGATCAGCGGCGCCTGCGCCGTCGCGATGTCGACCGCCGCCAGCAGGGCATAGCCGACGCCAAGTCCGGCGACATAGGCGACGTAAAACACCGCCATCACCCGGCCGCGAATGGCGTTTGCGACGGCATCGTTGAGCCAGCTCTGGGCGACGATGAACAGGCCGCATATTGCAAAACCGTAAAGCGCGCGCGCCGCGATCCACAGCAGCGGGTAGGTGCCGGCGCCAATGGCGGCATTCGACAGCGCTATCAGCGCCGACAGCACCATGAAGGCGCGGGCGTGCCCGACGCGGCGCACCAGCGGCCCGGTCAGGATACAGCCGGCAAGTCCGCCGGCAGACAGGCCGGTGATGATCAGCCCGGCCCAGGTCGGATCGAAGCGCTCGACGCCAAGCCGGACCGGGATATAGGCGAACATCAACCCGTTGCCGACCGCGATCAGCGCCATCGACACGATTACGCTGGCAATGGCGATCACGGGCGCCGGCGGGGCGCCATGATTGGGGCCGATGTCGGTCTGGTTCACTGAAGTGGCCATATCCAGCGCAGCATCGCCCAGCCAATCGCGAAAGGCCGCCGTAAAAGCGACATCGGCGATCTGGTCTTACGGAGTTACCCCTTGGCTTGCTTGCGAATAGCACTCGATGACAGCGACGAACGCGGGCCGTGAATAAAAGTCCAGGCCGGCGCCTTCATGCGGGCGAGCCGGGGCGCGTCACCCTCGTCGACGCGGGCATAGTCGAAGGTTTTGGCCACGACCGAGGACAGGAAGGACAGCGTCGCGCCCGGGCGGTCGATGACGGCGATCGGGAAGGTCATGACGATCTGGCGCCAGCGCTGCCAGCGGTGGAAATCGCGAAGCGAGTCGGCGCCCATGATCCAGACGAAATCGACGCCGGGATTGCGTGCCTTGACCAACGCCAGCGTGTCGGCGGTGAAGCGAATATGATGCGCCGCCTCGAAGGCGGTGACCTTGATCTTCGGGTTCTTGGCGATCTGCTCCGACTGCAGCAGCCGATCGCTCAGCGGCGCCAATTCCCTCGTGCTCTTCAGCGGATTGCCTGGAGTGACCATCCACCAGAGCTGGTCGAGCGCGAGGCGCCGCAAGGCAATTTCCGCCACCAGCGCATGGCCGGCATGCGGCGGGTTGAACGATCCGCCGAACAGGCCGACGGCGAGGCCTTTCTCGGCATGCGGCATGCGGAGGTAGTGCGAGGGGATGGCGGGCTGAAGGGACGACAGCATGGTGCTAGGCACCCCCCTCTGCCCTACCGGGCATCTCCCCCGCAAGGGGGGAGATCAGCAGCTCCGGCAAAGGCACTTTTCTTGCAACGTTAGTGATTGGCGAAAGCGGAAGAAAAAGCTGATCTCCCCCCTTGCGGGGGAGATGTCCGGCAGGACAGAGGGGGGTGTCTGGGCTCAATGCCTCAAGCCCTGACGCGAATGATTCAAGGCCTCACCTGTCCCGACCCGCGCACGCGGTATTTGAACGAGGTCAGCTGCTCGACACCAACCGGTCCGCGCGCGTGCATCTTGCCGGTGGCGATGCCGATCTCGGCGCCCATGCCGAACTCGCCGCCATCGGCGAACTGGGTGGAGGCATTGTGCAGGAGAATCGCCGAGTCGATCTCGCTGAAGAAGCGCTGCACAGCCTTTGCATCCTCGGCGATGATCGCCTCTGTGTGGTGTGAGGAGAACGTCTCGATATGGTCGATGGCGCCGGCAATCCCGTCGACCAGTTTTACCGCGATGATGGCGTCGAGATATTCGGTCACCCAGTCGGCATCGGTCGCCGGCTTGGCGTCGAAGAACAGCTTCATCACTTCCTGATCGGCATGGATCTCGCAGCCGGCGGCGCGTAGCGCGTCGAGGATCGGCACCAGATGTGTGGAGGCCACCGCGCGGTCGACCAGCAAAGTCTCTGCAGCGCCACAGACACCGGTGCGCCGCATCTTGGCGTTGACGGCGATCCTGACCGCCATGTCGAGATCGGCCGAGCGGTCGATGTAGAGATGGCAGATGCCTTCAAGATGGGCAAAGACCGGCACCCGCGCCTCGCTCTGGACGCGCCCGACCAGGCTCTTGCCGCCCCGCGGAATGATGACGTCGAGATTGCCGCCAAGCCCTTTCAGCATCTCGCCGACGGCGGCGCGGTCGGTGGTCGGCACCAGCTGAATGGCGTCTTCCGGCAGGCCGGCGGCCTTCAGCCCCTCGACCAGGCAGGCATGAATGGCGGCGGACGAATTGAGCGAGTCCGAGCCGCCGCGCAGGATCACCGGATTGCCGGCCTTGAGGCAGAGCGCGCCGGCATCCGCCGTCACATTCGGCCGGCTTTCATAAATGACGCCGACAACGCCGAGCGGCGTGCGCACGCGCTCGATCTGCAGGCCGTTGGGGCGATCCCAGGCCGCGATCACATCGCCGACCGGGTCCCTGAGCTCGGCGATTTCACGGATGCCATCCGCCATGGCACGGGTGCGCGCCGGATCGAGCTTCAGCCGGTCCATGAACGAGCCGGACAATCCCGATTCGTGTCCGTTAGAGACATCGATGGCGTTGGCATCGAGAATCTGCTGCTGGCGCGCGATGATCGCGTCGGCCATGGCGAGAAGCGCGGCATTCTTGGCGGCGGCGGTCGCAATGGCCAACGGTCGGGCGGCCGCGCGGGCGCGGCGGCCGATATCAGCCATCAGCGCGACGGTGTCATCCCCGGATTGTTCATGCAACTTCAGCATGTCTCATCCTCCGCTTACCTCGCCCCCGGCCCATACCTGGCCGGCAGCCCGTATCTGGTCACCCGGATCGCTCACCACCAGATCGTCGCGGTGAATCATCGCCGAGCGCGCCTCGTAGCCGAGCACGGTTTCGATCTCGGCGGTCTTCAGGCCTGCGATCCTTACGGCATCGGCGGCATCATAGGCAACCAGCCCGCGCGCGATCTCGCGCCCTTCGGGCGACAGGATCGCCACCGTGTCGCCGCGCGAGAAATTGCCGCTGACCAGCCTGACGCCCGCCGGCAGCAGCGATTTGCCGGACAGTAGCGCACCGATGGCGCCGGCGTCGACGGTGAGCCGCCCGGCCGGTTCGAGCTGGCCGGCGATCCAGGTCTTGTAGCCTTTCACCGGATTGGCGCTCGGCCTGAAGAAGGTGGCGCGCTCGCCACGCTCGATCGCCATCAGTGGCGACAGCCTGGTGCCCGAGGTGATGATCATGGCGGTGCCGGCGGCGGTGGCGATCTTGCCGGCATCGAGCTTGGTTCGCATGCCGCCGCGCGACAGTTCGGATGCGGCCGCCCCGGCCATAGCCTCGATATCGGGCGTGATGCGGTCGACCACCGGAATGAATTTTGCATCGGGATCGCGCGCCGGCGGCGCCGTATAGAGCCCGTCAATGTCGGAGAGCAGCACCAGCAGGTCGGCGCCCATCATCGTCGCCACGCGTGCCGCCAGCCGGTCATTGTCGCCATAGCGGATTTCGGAGGTCGCTACCGTGTCGTTCTCATTGATGACCGGCACCGCCTTCATCTTGAGCAGCGTCGAGATCGTCGCGCGGGCATTCAGATAGCGTCGGCGCTCCTCGGTGTCGCCGAGCGTCAGCAGGATCTGGCCCGATTTCAGCGCACCCTTGCCCAGCGCATCCGACCATGCGCCGGCGAGCGCAATTTGCCCGACGGCGGCCGCCGCCTGGCTCTCCTCGAGCTTCAGCGCCCGTTTTCCGAGACCGAGAATGGTGCGGCCGAGCGCAATGGCGCCGGACGACACGACCAGGATCTCGGCGCCGCCATTGGCCAGCACCGCAATATCCTCGGCAAGCGAAGCCAGCCAGTCGCGCTTCAGGCCGCTGGTGCGGTCGACCAGCAAGGCCGAACCGATCTTGACCGTGATGCGCCGGTATTTTGTCAGCGACTGCGCCGTCATCGCTATCGGTCCCAGCGGGTCTCGACGGGAGCGGCAGCCCTGTCGCGCGCTTCGCCGACAACTGCCATCAGCGCGCGCAGCACCGCTTCGACGCCCTCGCCGGTGGCCGCCGACAGCAGCATCGGCGCGCGGCCGGCAGCGCGTTTGAGGGACGCAACCTTCTTCTTGCGCTCATCGGCGTCGAGGATATCCACCTGGCTGAGCGCGACGATTTCGACCTTCTCGATCAGCCCATTGCCATAGGCGTCGAGCTCGGCGCGCACGGTCTTGTAGGCTTTGCCCGGGTTTTCCTCCTGCGCCGAGACCAGGTGCAGAAGTACACGCGTGCGCTCGACATGGCCGAGGAAGCGGTCGCCGATGCCGACACCCTCATGCGCGCCCTCGATGAGGCCCGGAATGTCGGCGATGACGAATTCGCGCGCATCGATGCGGGCAACGCCGAGGCCGGGATGCAGCGTGGTGAAGGGGTAGTCTGCGATCTTCGGCTTGGCCGCGGTGACGGTTGCCAGAAAAGTCGACTTGCCTGCATTGGGCAGCCCGACCAGGCCGGCGTCGGCAATCAGCTTCAGCCGCAGCCAGACATTCATCTCTTCGCCGGGCTGGCCGGGATTGGCGCGGCGAGGCGCCTGGTTGGTCGAGGTCTTGAAATGCTGGTTGCCGAAACCGCCATTGCCGCCCTTGGCCAGCAGGAAGCGCTGGCCGACCACGGTCAGGTCGCAGATCAGCGTCTCATTGTCCTCGGCAAACACCTGGGTTCCGGCCGGCACCTTGAGCGTCACATCGGCGCCCTTGGCGCCGGTCATGTTGCGGCCCATCCCGTGGACACCAGTCTTGGCCTTGAAATGCTGCTGATAGCGATAGTCGATCAGCGTGTTGAGACCGTTGACCGCTTCCAGCCAGACATCGCCGCCGCGGCCGCCGTCGCCGCCATCCGGGCCGCCGAACTCGATGAATTTTTCGCGCCGGAACGACACAGAGCCGGCGCCACCGTCGCCGGAGCGGATATAAACCTTGGCTTGATCGAGAAATTTCATTGGACTACGCAGTTTCTGTTGGCCTTGCGGCTTTGCTCTAGATCTTGCGCCTTGCTCTAAACCAAGGCGCGGCCAAGGGCGAGGCCGTTTTGCGACTAAAGCGCCGGATGCCCTTTTGTCGGGGACGCGGTAGCAGTGTTCGCGGACGGAGCTTGAGGGGCGCGGGAATGAAGGTTGTGAGCTACAACATCCAGTACGGTATCGGTCTGGATGGCCGCTACGATCTCGGCCGCATCACCGAGGCGGTTCGCGGCGCCGACGTGATCGCGCTGCAGGAAGTGACCCGCAACAATCCGAGGAACGGCAACCGCGACATGGTCGCCGAGATCGGCGAGGCGCTGCCCGAATATTTTGCCGCCTACGGCAGCAATTTCGAGGTCAATGTCGGCTCGCGCCTGGAGGCCGGCCGCGCCATCACCACCACTTTCCAGCTCGGCAACATGGTGCTGTCGAAGACGCCGATCCATCTGTCGCGCAATCTGCTTTTGCCGCGCAGCCGCAGCCTTGAGGCGATGAACTTCCAGCGCGGCGCACTCGAGGCGCTGGTCGAGACCCCGCTCGGCTTCATCCGCTTCTATTCCACGCATCTTGACCATCGCAGTCCGGTTGAGCGCGCCAGCCAGATCAGGTTCCTGCGCCAGCGCCTGTTGAACTATGCCTTCGAGGGCGGCGGTCTCTCCGGCATTCCCGAGATCGGCCTGCCGGACCTGCCCTATCCCGAAGCCTTCATAGTCATGGGCGACTTCAACATGCTGCCCGGCTCGCCCGAATATGTCGAACTCGTCGGCCGCCCGGACCATGAATTCGGCATGCCGCTGACCGCCGATCTCGCCGTCGACGTCGCCCAGCGCCTGAACACACCAGACGTCGTCACCTGGGTCGATCCCACGCGACCCGAAGACACAAGCCGCCACAAACGCATCGACTACATCTTCACCTCGGCCTCGCTCGCCGGATCGCTGAAGCGCCTGTGGGTCGACCGTGAAGCGGTCGGCTCGGACCATCTCCCGATTTGGGTCGAGATGGGCTGACCGGCGATTGTTCATCTGCCGGCGTTTTTGCGGTCGACGATCGCCATCATGATCGCATCGACGTATCGGCCGTCGATCTTGACCGCGTCACGCTGCACACCCTCGGTGACAAACCCGACCTTGTAGTAGAGGGAGATGGCGCGGGCATTGTCGGAATGCACGGAAAGCTCGATGCGGACGAAGCCGATGTTGCGTGCTTCCGTCAAGGCGGCATTGATAAGCCGCAGTCCCAGACCACGTCCTCGATAGTCCGGCACAATTCCCATTCCAAGGGTGCCGCGATGAGCATGTATCTGCCGGTCATGCCGTGAGATATCGCACCAACCGACAACCTCGCCACGAACAACCGCCACGAACCCTGGGTCGCCTCTCCCGATGCGGTCCACTATGAATGTTCGGGTTTGATCGAGCGGCGGCGCTTCCAGGAAAGACGGGTACTTCCGCTCACGCGCAACGATGTCGAGCGCCTGGTGAAAACTCTCGACATCGCGCGGCGTCATCGGCGCAATCGTGACTGCTTCGATATCGTTGCTATAATCGGCCATCGGCTTGATCGGAACAAACCATCAGAAGTGGACCCAGTTGCGCAGGCTGATCCAGGTCTTTCTGTCCAGCCGGTACCGCTCGACCGGCACCTGGCCGGCGACGATCGAGTTCAGCATGCCCTGGCCGGCATACTGGAAGCCGCATTTGTGGATGACCCGGCGCGAGGCCGGATTGATCACCCGCGTCGAAGCCTGCAGCACCTGGATCGACGTCCGTTGGAAGGCGAGGTCGACCAACGCGTGCGCGGCCTCCGTCGCATAGCCGCGCTTCCAATAGGGCTCGCCGATCCAGTAGCCGAGTTCCAGCCCGCGATCGGTCATGTTGAGGCCGGCGCAGCCGACGAAAATGTCGGTGCCGGCGAGCGTCAGGGCGTAGGCGATGCCGGCCCGGCGCGACCGGGTCATGGCCAGGAAGGCGCGTGCCTCGGCCTCGCCATAGGGGTGCGGCATGCGGGCCAGCATCTCGGCGACATGACGGTTGTCGGCAAGCTCGACCAGTTGCCCGATATCGGCTTCGCGGGGAGCGCGCATCACCAGCCGCTCCGTGGCCAGCACCGGGCAATCTATCGCGTAACTTTCGTCTTCGGTGTCTTCCGCTTCGGCAACCATTCGACGTCCTCCAGGCAAGAAAAAAGGGGAGATGGAAAACCCATCTCCCCTGATCCTTTTCCTGGCTCCATTCACTGGTTTGGCCAGACACCGGTTCCCGAGATGGGCGCCGGTTTTATAGTGCGGAACCGGCTACTCCGCGGCTTTGGTAATCGGGTTGACCGATACGTAGGTTCGGCCGTTGGCTTTTTTGTTGAAGGTGACTGCGCCGGTCTCGAGCGCAAAAAGGGTGTGGTCCGTGCCCATGCCGACATTGACGCCGGGATGCCAGGTGGTGCCGCGTTGACGGATGATGATGTTGCCCGGGATGACGGCTTCGCCGCCGAACTTCTTCACGCCCAGACGCTTGGAATGCGAGTCGCGACCGTTGCGCGACGAGCCGCCAGCTTTCTTGTGTGCCATCTAACTAACTCCGATGCGCCCTGGGGCGCTTGAATGGTCTTATGAACGCGTTCGCGTTCCGTTTCAAGTCCGATCCGGCGACCTTGTCGCCGGTTCGTTTTACTTCTTCGCCAGTTCCTTGGCCTGCTCGCGCCAGTCGTTGATCTGGTCGGTGCTGAAGGGCATGTGCGCGTCGATCTTGGCCACGTCCTTGTCCGACAGCTTGGCAAGCTGGGCGAAGGTGGTGATGCCCTGCTCGTGCAGCTGGCCGGCGGCAACCGGGCCGATGCCCTTGATCACGGCCAAATCGTCCGGCTCGCCCTTCGGCGCCTTGAACAGCGGCGCGGCGACGGCGGTCTCCGTCTTGGCTTCATCCTTCGGAGCAGCCTCGGCTTTGGCTTCCTTCTTCGCCTTGGCTTCCTTCGGCGCGGCCTCAGCCTTCGCCTCGGGCGCTACGTCAGCCTTGACTTCCACCTTGGCTGCGGCCTTCTTGGAAGGCTTGGCGCCACCCAGCAGGATCTCGGCGATCCGCACGGTGGTCAGAAGCTGGCGGTGGCCGATCTTGCGGCGCGAATTCTGCCGGCGGCGCTTCTTGAAAGCGATGACGGTGCGGTTCTTGCCCTGCTCGACGACTTCCGCCGTGACCAGAGCGCCATCGACGAACGGGGCGCCGAAGGTGACATTTTCGCCTTCGCCATGGGCGAGGACGCTGCCGATTTCGACGATATCGCCGACATTGGCTTCGAGCTTCTCGATCTTCAGGAGATCGTTGGCGGCAACGCGATACTGCTTACCGCCCGTTTTAATGACTGCGAACATTTTTTGCCTTTCGCTGTTCGGTCGGCCTCGATGAGCCGCGTCACGCGGTTCGGCCGTCTTTTTGTCAGTCTGCGGGTTCGAAAAACAAGCGGCGTGGAAGAACCCTCCACGCCGATTGCGCGCTTCCCCTAACCGAAGGTTCGGTACGAGTCAAGGCAAACGGGCGGAATCCTTGGCCACGCCGCCTCCTTGCCGCCCCCGATCTCTCCGGTCGAGGACCGGTTGGCCCCATCTGCCGACGTGGCCGCAACGCAGCCCTCCAGACAGAGCCCGCACAGGAAGCTGAATTCCCCCGCGGATTTGGCCTTGTAACCTGCCCGCCCAGCCGTTATCTAGTGCGCCGCGCCGGCAACGGCCGACCATGACCGCGGAGAGGTGGCAGAGTGGTCGAATGCACCGCACTCGAAATGCGGCATGGGTGCAAGCCCATCGGGGGTTCGAATCCCTCCCTCTCCGCCACCCTACGCCCTGCGGGCTTCGGGTGGCAGGCCACCCGGAACCGCATCTGGGCGTAGGAGTGTCGCCCGAAGCTACGAAGTAGCGTAGGGGGACCGGAACGAAGCAGGATGCCCTCCGAAGCTTCAGCGAAGGGGCTGCCGCTAGGCAACAAGGCCTTGCCTCATTTGGTTTACGCCTTCGATCGGGACTGGATGCCCGGTGAGGAAGCCCTGCATCAAATTTACCCCCAGGCGCTGCAGCAATATGTACTGCTCCTCCGTTTCGACGCCCTCGGCGAGCACGACATGGCCGAGATTGCGAAGCAGCCCGACCATGTCCCGCAACAGGCTCAAGCCGCGAGAGGTCTGGCAATCGTGGAGGAAGCTGCGATCGATCTTGACCACGTCGAATTTGAAGCGGCGGAGCCATGTCAGGCCGGCAAATCCCGTTCCGAAATCGTCCAGCCAGATCTGAACGCCGAGTTTTCGCAACCGCTCCACGTTTCTTACCGCTTGCGCCTCCAGAAAGATGTCACTGCCTTCGGTGATTTCGATGGCCAGTTTCTGGGGCGCAAGGCCGTGCCTGCCAAGGATCTCGGTGATCCGGAGTGAAAAGTTGGGAGCCTTGAGCTGAAGAACGGAGACGTTCACCGTCACGACCGAGCCCAATCCATATTCCGCCATGTCACCGCAGGCTCGATCGATCAGCCACGTACCCAGTTCCACGATCGCTCCGGTCTGCTCGGCAACGGGTATGAATACGGACGGACTGATCATGGTGCCGTCGAAGTCGCATACCCGCATCAGACTCTCGTGGCCCAGCACGCGTCCCGACGCCAGCTCGCGAATTGGCTGGTAAGCGACAGAAACGAGCTGGTTGGAAACTGCCACCTTCAGCAGTTCTGAAAGATTTTCGCCGGAGCGATCCTGGCTGGTGGCATGCGGGTCGTAAATCGTGAACGTAGCCCGACCGGCAAACTTGGACGCGTAGAGCGCGCGGTCAGCTTCCTGCAGCAGGATTCTAAGCTCTATGCTCTGATCGGCGCGCGTCAACGACGCCCCGGCACTGATCGTTACGATGTTGAGCTTGTCGCCCCGATCAGGGTGGTAGATATCCAAATCCTCTACAGCGCGACAGAATTTCTTCGTTATCTCATGAAGGTGAGCCCGCCCGGTGACCTTGCAGAGAATGACGAATTCTTCTCCGCCATAGCGGGCCGCGATGGCGTTGTTGGCAGCCGCCATCTCGGAGAGGACATGGGCGAGTTTGATCAGGCAATCGTCGCCGGCCTGATGACCAAGTCCGTCATTGAACCTTTTGAAGTAGTCGACGTCGATCAGAATGAGCCCTATCTCGTCGTCGTCCGCGGCCCAGTCTTCGCGCAGCTCCGAGAATTCTCGAATGATCGCCCTGCGGTTCTTCATTCCCGTGAGCGGATCGGTGTCGGCGATTTCGGTTAGCTTCTGCCCCTTCTTGATAGCAGCCTGCTCCTGGAACTGCGCCCGAAGCGCGTGCAGGAAGGTCTGGTACCGCTCCAGGCTCAGCCGCCACGAAAGATAAAGCGACAAGACGAGGCAGTTCACGAAATAGGCCGACAGCACGATGCGGCCGGCGATGTCGGCCTGAAGGGAGAACATCGCGGCGTACACAAAGCTTGCGGCGACCGTCGCGGAGGCAAGGGCTGAAAGCCAAAAACGGAAGTTGAAGAACAGATTCGCACCCAGGATGAACACTGTGCCAAAAACCATGAAATGGGAGAGGGCATCCTGATGCTCTGTTCCAACAGCGGAGACGAGCCACCCAAGGGCACCGGAGACAATCGCCAGCGCTGCTACAAGGTGCAAGGTGGCAAGGGCAAAGCCCCGTCGGGCGACAAATTCGACAAGCGCCAGGGAAGTGACCCCTAGCGTAACGCGCGTCAAAACAAGCCGGCCGGCGACATCCGGAAAGAGAAACCAATCGAAAAGGCCATAGGCCACATAGCTGAATACAGCAGCCGCAATACCCCATCGCACAAGACTGCGATTCTCATCGGCATCCTTCTGCAGGAACAGTGTCAGGAGTTCCGGATCGGCGGAATGCCACCGCGGACGTCCAATCGCTGCCGCCACCTTCTGGGCAACGTCCTCGCTCAGTTGCATCGCAACGCTCCTCCGCGATCTGCAGTAGCGAATGCAACAGCCGACGTCGCCTGCGGTCGGGGAATGAAGACGTCCCTGTCCGCAAGAAAAGTCAGATGTCGCTAACCGAGGGTAAACGGGCGGTTCGGATTTAGCCAGTTTGCAGGATTGATGGCCATTCCGTTGATTAAAATTTTACTAAAATTTTATTAAAATTGTTAGCATTGGTTGGCGGCGCACCTATGCTGCTGGCCGGGGACCGGGGCGGTAAACCGGAGAGTAAACGGCATGCCTATCAAGCCAAAACTGCAGCTCGACCAATACAGCCTGGTCACCACCAGGCTGATGAAGAAACATGTTGCGACCTCCGAAGAGGCGGCTGACTCCGACGAGTTGAGGGACAGCACGGCCCAGCTCGCCCTGATACTGGACCTTGCTCATCAAGCCTTTGCGCGAAACAAACCGGCCGCCCCCGTCGTCCATCGTTTGGCGGGGCGACTCCACAAGCTCCGCCGGCAGGTTGCTCCCGCGGTTTGGCAGAAACTCGTTCCTTTGGCTCAGCAGCATCGGGTTGCGGAATATTTGCTCCAGGACCCGTTCACGCGGTGGTCGGTCGAAAAACCGCGCGGGTATTCGGGCGATGCAGGCCTGCTGGATATTTACTACAAGCATCCGATCGCCGACGAGATCGTGGCCTCGTCGACCTTACTTGGTCGGCAAATCTATGCGTACACCAGTGAAGCTGCCAGTTCGGTGGCGGGGCGCGAGCGGCGGGATATTCTGGCCAGGACCGTGGACGAGACGGCCAGCAGTGTGGAAAAGGCTGAGGTGCTGGCGATTGCCTGCGGCCACCTCAGGGAAGCCGAACGCTCGGACGCGTTGGCCAGGCATAAACTGCAGCGTTGGATCGGCCTGGATCAGGACCCCGTCAGCGTAGCCACGGTGAACCACGACTTTGCCGGCACGGCAGTCGAGGCAGTCCAGGGTTCCGTACGCGGCATCCTGCGCCGCGCCTACGCCCTTGGCACATTCGATCTAGTCTACGCATCGGGGCTTTACGATTACCTGCCGCGTGCCATCGGCGTCCGCCTGCTTCAAAGAGCCATGGAACTCGTCAAGCCCGGTGGCGAATTCCTGTTTGCCAATTTCAGCGACGAGATAACGACGGATGGTTACATGGAGACTTTCATGGATTGGCCGCTCATCCTACGTTCGGCCGACGATATGTGGGACATCATCAATGCCGCCCTCGGCGGGAGTCCTTTCGACGCGAAAGTCTACTATGGCTCGAACCGGAATATCGTTTACGGCAAGGTGAGGAAGAGCGATCTCTAACTAGGCGCGGGAATCGCGCGCGCATCCCCGTAACAAGGTAGGTCTGCCATGACGAGGCCATGCCTTCGCCGGCTTTCCGGCGACGGGCGAGCAGGTCGTCCGGGCTGCGGGCGGCCTACGCCGTGTTCGTTCTGCTTGCCTCCATACAGATGTGGCGGCGGTTCCAGCAGCACGACGGTGCTGCCCGCTCGGCGGGCTGCGTGTGGCCGTGTTGCTGGCACTGCCGCTGATCGCCAGGCTGTCGGTCGTGCAATGCAACGCGACTGGCCCTGATCCCATTCAGCTCGCAAAATAGCCGGGACGGTCGAGATCGGCGATGAGCCCAAGCCCGGTCGGCTGCCATCCCAGCGCAGTGCGGGTCTGCTCACTTGACGCCGACAAGTCCCTGCCGATGAAATGCCCGAGAAAGCCGAAATGCGCAGCCGCGTCCTCGGGGCCTATGGAAACGACCGGCAGGCCGAGCCGGCGGCCGATGATCTCGGCGATCTCTTTGCTCGCCACGCCCTGTTCGGCAACCGCATGATAGCTGACGCCGCCCGCCCCCTTCTCCACCGCCAGCCTGTACAGGGTGGCGGCGTCGAACCGGTGCACCGCCGCCCAGCAATTTGCGCCGTCGCCGACATAGGCCGAGACGCCCTTTTCACGCGCAATGGCAATCAGCATCGGCACGAAACCGTGATCGCCCTCGCCATGGACGGTAGGCGCCAGCCGCACCGTCGATGCGCGCACCCCGCGCGCTGCGAGCGCCACGGCCGTTGCTTCCGAAGCGCGCGGCATGGCGGCCGATGGAGGCGCGGGTTTGTCGTCTTCGGTTGCCGGCCTTCCCTGCGCAAAACCGGCGAGGCCGGAGGTGACAAGCAGCGGCCGCTCGGAACCCTCGAGCGCCGCGCCGAGCGTTTCGATGGCGCGCTGGTCAACTGCGCAACTGGCGGCGAATCTCGAAAAGTCGTGGTTGAAGGCCGTGTGGATGACGCCATCCGATTGGGCAGCGCCGCTGCGCAGGCTGTCGAAATCCTCGATATCGCCGCGATGCGCCTCGGCGCCCGCGGCCACGATCGACTCCGCACCTGCTTCCGACCGCGCGAGGCCAAGCACCTGATGGCCCGCCCCGAGCAATTCCCGCACAACAGCCGAACCGACAAAACCGGTAGCCCCGGTAACGAACACACGCATGATCATTTCTCCTTGGTTTTCGGCGAAGGCCGTACAGGCAGCCCGTTGCCGAAGGAGATAGAAGGTTGCGATCATACGATCTATACTGTAAAATCCGAGATATCTTCGCAATCGTCCGAGAACGCTCATGGATCCGCTGTCAGACGTGCTGTCGCTACTGAAGCCGCGCAATTACCTGTCGGCTGGGCTGGAAACCGGTGGCGACTGGGCGATCCAGTTCCCTGACCAGCAGGCCGCCATCAAATGCGGCGCCGTGGTGTCCGGCCGATGCTGGCTGTCGGTCGAGGGCGTCCCTGACGCGGTGCGGCTGGACGTGGGCGACTGCTTCCTGTTGCCGCGCGGCCGGCCTTTCCGCCTTGCCAGCGATCTCGGCCTGCCGACGGTCGATGCGCGAACGATCTTTTCACCGGCGCGGACCGGCGGCATCACCGTCCATAATGGCGGCGGCGATTTCCTCCTGGTCAGCAGTCGCTTCACGCTGTCCGGCGACCATGCCGGCATCCTGTTGCGGATGCTGCCGCCCATCGTCCATATCCGCGGCGAGAGCGACCATTCGGCGCTTCGCTGGCCGGTCGAGCGGATGATGCAGGAATTGCGCCAGCGGCGTCCCGGCGGCTTTCTCATCGTCGAGCACCTCGCCCACATGATCCTGATCGAGGCCTTGCGCCTGCATATGACGGCGCAAGGCAATGTCGGCTGGCTGTTCGCACTGACCGACAGGCAGATCGGCGCGGCGATCGGCGCCATGCACGAAGACCCGGCCCATGGCTGGACATTGCAGAAGCTGGCCGAGCGCGCCGGCATGTCGCGATCGACTTTTGCGCTCAGATTCAAGCAGACGGTCGGGGCCTCACCCCTGGATTATCTGACGCGCTGGCGCATGATGCTGGCCGGCGACCGGCTGATGCATTCCGGCGATCCGGTTTCCGTCATCGCCCTGGCGCTCGGCTACGAATCCGAAAGCGCCTTCAGCACGGCATTCAAGCGCGTCATGGGCTGTTCGCCGCGGCAGTACAGCCGCCGGGAGCCGGACCTGACTGCGCAGGCCGAACGCGAAGCCGCCTGAGGCGGCGATCCGATCGCCTTGATCACCTTGCCCTTAAAGGCTGTAGCGCGAACGAAACTCGGTGAACGACATCGCCAGATGGTTCTCGTCCACATGGCCGGTGATTCCGTCCACACTGCGCGAGTCGAGTTGTAGCGGGCGAGCCAGAGCGGACAATTGCCGAAGCCGCTCGGATTTCCCAGCGCGCTTCGACCGCTGCGGCCCTTCTGCTCAGATCGATCCCTTGCTTGCTCCATGGCATGCGCTTGACAATCGACTGATTCGCAACCCTTCGGGAATATAAGTATTTCTGTTAACTTAGGGATAATCGGCAGCAGGAACTAGATTTCAGACGCTCAATTGGCACGAGCAAAATCGCGTTTTTCATGCTTTCAGAATGACTTGCTCGCGTGCTGGCGGTTAACCGGCACCAACTTCTCCGATTTCCTTGCCTCTACGGCTGGGTAGCGCAATAGGGTTAATTGCGCGATTGCTAATATGCCTATATCTTAGGCGGCGCGGGGGGCCTCATATCTCCCCGCAGTGGCCGGTGCGGTGAAGCCCCACAAGCATGCCCAACCTGCACCGGCCATTCCCTATGGCTGGGTATGGTCTTCGCGCTCGGCAACTTTTCCAAGAGCTTCCGTGAAGCCTCTAGGACGCGTCGCGTTTCGGCGATGGTCGATTGCAGGGAGTCCAGTTGGCTCTCCGCTCGGAGCTGGCTACGGCGGGCGCTTTCAATGAACTGGTGGTCAGGTTCCCACCGGTCTTTCATCAGGCTTAGCCTCTCTGCAGACGAACGAACTTGTCGAGATGCAGGCGTATCCGCTGGCCCTCAGCATAGGACAGCGCAAACGGTTCAATCACGAATGATCGGGTAATTTCCTGGTCTTCCTTGGCCACAGGAACGGACCATTCGCCGCCGGTTCGACCACTTCCACGCAAGGCAATGCTTTGCGGATTGGACCCACGTTTCCACCACAGCCTCTATACGAAAAGCAATGGTAACCTCGAGTTTTATACTCCCGTCGAAAGCGGGTTTTCAACAACAAAGATGGTCTGAATCATACCATTCGGCTCAGCGGATCGCGGCTGCCGACGTAGCGTCTCCAAGGCCGAGAAAACCGCCACCCGCGCGCAACAGCGGGTTTCCATAATCACGGCTACATCCGAGAATCGACCGCTTAGATTCAGGAATGTGTGGTTTGTCGTCACGGTTCCATACAATTTGGAAGGCCATTCCCCTACGGCAGGGTAGCGCCAAAATGAAAGGATAAGCGGGCGGGCAAGTTGAAGGCGTACTGATGCCGGATCGGGCTTTGGTCCAGCAACACCCTTTCAGCCTGGCGTCTCGGAAAGGTGCGCGGCAATGGCGCTGACAAAAATCGCGCCGAACTCCTTGAGCTTGGCGGCGCCGACGCCATTCACCCCGGCGAAATCGTCGAGGTCTTGCGGACGACGCTCGGCCATGTCGATCAGTGTACGATCCGAAAACACCACATAGGCCGGCACCTGGCGTTCCTTGGCCAGACGCAGCCGCAGCGTCTTGAGCGCCGCGAGCAGCGACGCATCTACATTTTCGCTCTGGGGGCTCTGCCCGGCGCGAGCCGCGCGGCGCGCGGCGCGCGTGCGCATCTCGACCCGATACTGGAACGGCACCTCGCCCCGGCCGAGTGCGTGGCCCTTGTCCGCGATGGCCAACCCGCCATGGCCGGCCGGGTCCGGCATCAGGAAACCGTTCGCGACCAGCTGGCGAATCATAGATTGCCAAAAATCCTTCTTGTGCGCGGTGCCATTGCCGAAGGCTGCCAGCCTGTGATGCCCCCTTGCCGCGATCTTTTCAGTCTCGTGGCCGATGAGGATGTCGATGACATGGCCGGCGCCGAAGCGCTCGCCGCTCTGCGCCACCGCCGCCAGGATGAGGCGCGCCTCGGCGGTGCCGTCGGTGCGCGGCGCCTGTTCCAGGCAATTGTCGCAATTGCCGCAAGGGACCGCCTCTTCACCGAAATAACCGAGCAGCACCTGGCGGCGGCACTCGGCCGTCTCGCAATAGCCGATCAGCGTATCGAGCCGGCCATGCGAGCGGCGCTTGTGCTCAACGGCTGCGTCCTCGTCGTCGATGAACATGCGGCGCATGCGGATATCGCCGAGGCCGTAAAGCATATGCGCCTCAGCCGCCCGCCCGTCACGACCGGCACGGCCGATCTCCTGGTAATAGGCTTCCAGGCTGCCGGGCAGATCGGTGTGGAAGACATAGGCGACATCAGGCTTGTCGATCCCCATGCCGAAGGCGATGGTCGCCACCATGACGACGCCCGACAGGGTCATGAAGGCGTTTTGATTCGCATCGCGCGCCTCCTTGCTCATCCCGGCGTGATAGGCGAGCGCGGTCACGCCGTTCTTTTCGAGAAACGCCGCCATCTCTTCGGTCTTCTTGCGCGACAGGCAATAAACGATGCCGCTGCGTCCCTGATGGCGCCCGATGAAATTGAGCAACTGCCGCTTGCTGTCCTGTTTGGGCTCGATGGCAAGCTTGATGTTGGGCCGGTCGAAGCCAAGCACCTGCGTTTCGACACGCCCGCCAAACAGCCGTCTCTCGATGTCTGCCCGCGTCGTCTCGTCCGCCGTCGCCGTCACCGCAATGATCGGTACGTCGGGAAAGATGCCACGCAGTTGCGAAAGGTCTTCATATTCGCGCCGGAACGCCGGCCCCCACTGCGAAATGCAATGCGCCTCGTCGATGGCGATCAGGCTGACATCGAGCCTGGCAAGCGCATCCAGCATCCGCTCGGTCATCAGCCGTTCCGGCGCGAGGTAGAGCAGCCGCGTCTGGCCCGACGCGACGCGGCGCCATGCCGCGACATTGGCATCACGGTCGATCGAGGAATTGATCGTATCGGCGGCGACGCCGGCGAGGCGCAGTGCCGCGACCTGATCCTGCATCAGCGCCACCAGCGGCGAAACGACAATGGTCAGCCCACCCTTGACCAGCGCCGGAACCTGGTAGCACAGCGATTTGCCGGCACCCGTTGGCATGACGGCCAGCACATGGCGGCCGCCAAGCAGCGCCTCCATCACCGCGGCCTGTCCGGGACGGAAATCGTCGAAGCCGAACACGTCCTTGAGGACGCGCCGTTTGGGATCGTGCGTCGGCACGCTTGTCATCGATATCTGCATCACTGATGTTTTTGCGATCGGCCGCCCGAAGCAGCGGCGTGGCCAGAACGATTAGCGCAGCCCCTGCGTGACCACAACAAGCAGCAGCAACACCCCACCGGCGATCGACCTGATTGGCATCGTTAAACCTATCTTCACCATGTTGCGGCACCGTCCAACCCTGCGGCGATGTTTCGAGTACCGCTGCGCCACGAGCGCACAGGCAACAGCCCGCGCCTCCCCAGGAGGCGCGGGTTTCCTGTTTCTGGAATTGCCGAAAAAGGTTCAGGCCAGGAAATCGGCGCGGTGCGGGGTAAAGCTGTCGACCAGGCGCCCGGCCTCCAGCGCCTTGACGCCGTGCACCAGATTGGACGGCACGATGAAGCTGCCGCCGGTCTCGATGGTCGCGGTGCGGCCGTCGATGGTCACCTCGAAGCGAGCTTCGGCGACATAGCTGGCCTGGACATGCGGGTGCGAATGCAGTGCGCCGACGCCGCCCTTGTCGAAGCCGAACTCGACCATCATCAGCTCATCGGTGGAGACGAGAACGCGGCGTCTGTTGCCGTCCGGCGTCGGCGTCCAGGCGCTCTCGCCGGGCTGTGCGAAAATCTTGGCTTCAATCATGACCATCTCCTCATCGCGCCAGCCAGCCGCCGTCCACGGGAACCACCGCGCCATGCATATAGTCGGACGCCGGCGCCAGCAGGAACACGGCGGCATCGCCTATGTCTTCCGGCCCGCCCCAACGTCCCGCCGGAATGCGCGCCAGGATGGCAGCACTGCGGTCGGGATCGGCGCGCAACCCCTCGGTGTTGTTGGTTTCGATATAGCCGGGCGCAATCGCGTTGACGTTGATGCCTTTTGCCGCCCATTCGCAGGCCAGCAGCCGGGTTATGCCGAGCGCGCCATGTTTCGACGCGGTGTAGGACGCGACGCGGATGCCGCCCTGGAAACTCAGCACCGAGGCGATGTTGACGATCTTGCCGCGCCGCCTCGGGTCGGTCAGCACGCGCCTGGCAAAACCTTGGCTGAGAAAGAATAGCGTCTTCAGATTGACGTCGATGACGTCGTCCCAGTCGGCCTCGGAGAAATCGACCGCATCGGCGCGGCGGATGATGCCGGCATTGTTGACCAGCCCGTCGATCGGGCCGGTCTTTTCCCAGACCTGGTCGAGCATCGCCTTGGCGGCCGCATGGTCGGCAAGATCGCATCGCACCGCCTCGAACTGGCCACCGGCTTCCGCGACTTGTCTTTCCGTGTCGTCCATCGCCGAGCGGCCGACACCGATGACGGTGCCGCCGGCGCGCGCGATCGAGCCGGCGATGCCCTGGCCGATGCCGGTGTTCGCGCCGGTGACCAGGATACGCTTGCCGGCCAGGCTGAAGGAGGAAGGGCCGCTCAACGCAATTCACCCAGCGGCACCGGGTCGACATCGGTGTAGTCGACATTGTCGCCGGCCATCGCCCAGATGAAGGCATAGTTCGAGGTGCCGGCCCCCGAATGGATCGACCAGCCCGGCGACAGCACCGCCTCCTCGTTAGCCATCACCAGATGCCGCGTTTCGTCCGGCTCGCCCATGAAATGGAAGACGCGCGCCGTCTCCGGCAGGTCGAAATAGAGATAGGCCTCCATGCGCCGGTCATGCACATGGCAAGGGATAGTGTTCCACACCGAGCCCGGCGCCAGCTGCGTCATGCCCACGACCAGCTGGCAGGTCTTGACGCCATCGGCATGGATGAACTGGAAGATCGAGCGCTCATTGCAGGTTTCCTTGCTGCCGAGGTCGAGCCGCTTGGCGTCGCCGATGCGGATCAGCCGGTTGGGATGGGTGTGATGCGCCGGGGCGCTGAGCAGATAGAATTTGGCCGGCGCTGCCTTGTCGGCCGACGCGAACGACACGTCGGTGCTGCCCATGCCGAGATAGAGCATGTCACGTGCCTGCAACTGGTGGGTCTCGCCATTTGCCGTCACCGAGCCGGCGCAGCCGATGTTGACGATGATCAGCTCGCGGCGGTCGAGAAAATTCCTGGTCCCCGTTGGCTTGATCGCTTCCAGCGGCAGCGCTGTCCCTTCCGGCACGGCGCCGCCGACGATCATGCGGTCATAATGGGCATAGGTCAGGCTGACGCGTCCCGGCTGGAACAGGTCGTCAATATGGAAGTTGTGCCGCAGTTCGTCGGTGCCCATAGAAGCCGCGGCAACCGGGTCGATGGCGAAACGCGAGGTGAAATCGGTATGCGGGTGACTTTGAGACATTACTGCTCCGGCTGAAATGGTTATTCGGATGCCGTCGCCCTGACCGAGTCGGCATAAAAGACCTGGCGGGCGTGCAGGCGCTCGCGGTAGCGCTGCTGGCTGGCGGTGAGATGGGTGCGCATCGCCTCGCGCGCGGCTTCGGCGTCGCCTGACGTGATCGCATTCAGGATCACCAGATGCTCGCGCTGCAGCCCGCGCTGATAGCTGTCGGATTGCACAAGTTCCGTCGACCAGGGCGAGGTCACGTCGCAGGGAATGGCGCGGCGTCCGAGCACATCGAGCATCTCGACATAGAACGGGTTGTTGGTGGCGCTGGCGATCGCACGGTGGAAGGCGAGATCGGCCGGACCGGTCGGCTCGCTGTTGAGAAGCAGCCGTTCGAATTCGAAGAACGCTTCCTGGATCGCTGCTTCCTGCGCGGCGTTGCGGCGAATGGCGGCGAGCCCGGCCGATTCGATTTCGACGGCCAGGCGCACTTCGAGCACATTGAGCGCGATGGAATCCTTGCTGCCCATGTCGGCGGCGAGCGCGCCGAACATCGTTGAGATGTGCTCGGTGACGAACACGCCTGCGCCCTGGCGCGCCTCGACCAGCCCGTCGGCGGCGAGCTTGGCCAGCGCTTCGCGGATGACGGTGCGGCTGACGCCGAAGGTCTCGGTCAGCTGGCCCTCGGTCGGCAATTTGTGGCCGGGCAGGATCTCGCCCGCCTGCAACTGCTTGCGGATCGCCGCAACGACGGTCTCCGACAGTTTGGGTTTTCTCTCGACCCTGAGATCAACAGCGCTATCCGATGCCATATCGCACCCCTGTTTGAAGACGCCTATTTGAACACGCTCGGCAACCAGAGCGAAATCGCCGGAATATAGGTCACCAGCCCCAGAACCACGATGCCCGCGCCATAGAACGGCCAGATCGAGCGCATCGCTTCCCAGACCGTAATCTTGCCGACGGCACAGGCGACGAACTGCACCGTGCCGACCGGTGGCGTGTTGAGGCCAATGCCGAGATTGAGGATGGTGATGACGCCGAAATGCACGGGGTCGACGCCGTAATGGGTGACCAGCGGCAGGAAGATCGGCGTGCAGATGATGATCATCGGCCCCATGTCCATGAAGGTGCCGAGCAGCAGCATCAAGACGTTGAGCAGAAGCAGCACCACCAGCGGATCGGTGGAGATGGCGTTCATGCCTGCGATCAGCAACACCGGCACTTTGAGATAGGCCATCAGCCAGCTGAACGAGGCCGCCGTGCCGATGATCAGCAGCACCATTGAGGTCGTGCGCACCGCGCCCTTTGTGGCATGGACGAAATCGCCCCAGGCCATCGACCGGTAGACGAAGACGGTGACCAGCAAAGCGTAGATGATGGCGATGCAGGAGCTTTCCGTCGCCGTGAAAATGCCCGAGCGAACGCCGCCGAAGATGATCCCGATGAGCAGAAGTCCGGGGATGGCGATGACCGCCAGCTGGCCGACACGCGAGAAGCCGGGAAAAGCCTCGACCGGGTAGCCGCGGCTGCGGGCGACGAAATAGGCGGTGACCATCAGCGAAGCGGCGAACAGCAGACCAGGCAGGATACCGGCGGTGAACAGGTCGGCGATCGAAATCTTGCCGCCGCCGGCGATCGAATAGATGATCATGTTCTGCGACGGCGGCAGAAGCAGCGCGATCAGCGCCGCCATCGAGGTGACGTTGACGGCATAGTCGGCTCCGTAGCCGCGCGCTTTCATCTGCGGGATCATCAGCCCGCCGACGGCAGCGGCTTCCGCCACAGCCGAGCCGGAAATGCCGCCGAACAACGTCGCGGCGATGATGTTGACCTGACCGAGCCCACCGCGGACATGACCGACCAGCGAGCCGGCAAAGGAAACGATGCGCTGCGCGATGCCGCCGCGCACCATCAGGTCGCCGGCAAAGATGAAGAACGGGATCGCCATCAGCGAGAACGCCGACATGCCCGACTTCAATTGCTGGAACACCACCAGGGGCGGCAGGCCGAGATAAAGCACGGTGGCGAAGGACGCCGCACCCAGGCAAAAGGCGATCGGCGTGCCGGCAAACATCAAAAGCGTGAAGACGCCAAACAGGATCCAGAGTTCCATCTAGGCCTCCTGCACGGCCGGCATTTCCGGCACTTCTTCGAGATTGATATCCTTGTCGATGTCGGCGCCGGACCAGCGCAGCGCGATGCGTTCGGCCGAGAACAGGCAGATCAGAAAGCCGCCGGCAACCAGCGGCAGATAGTCGAAACCGCCGGGAAGTTCGAGCGCCGGGATGACAGTGTGCCAGGTCAGCCCGACCAGCTTGCAGCCGTACCAGACCATGCCGAAGCCGAAGCCGAACGCGATCAGGTCGGACAGGGTGCGCAGCGCCCATTTGCTGCCCTTGGGCAGGATATAGAGCAGCACGTCGAAGCCCATATGGTAATTCTCGCGCACGCCGACGGCAGCGCCCAGGAAGATGAACCAGTTCATCAGCATGATGGCGGTGACTTCGGTCCAGCTCGGTGACGCGTTGAGCACGAAGCGGGAAAACACCTGGTAGGCAACAAGCGCGGTCATGGCGACCATCCCGATGCCCGCGAGATAGAGCGCACCGTCGCAAATCTTCGAAAGCACCGCGCTGAAGCGCGGTGGCGCTCCGCTCCTGGCCGTTCCCGCAGTCATCCGATCCTCCCGGTCTTTCCGTCCCCTAAAAGCGATTGGCGGGGCGGCGCCATGCCGCCCCGCCAGAAAATCACTTGGTCGCCTGGATGCGCGTCGCGAGGTCCTTGAGCTCCGGCGTCTTCAGATACTTGTCGTAGACCGGCTTCATCGCATCGATCAGCGGCTGCTTGTCGATCTCGCTGACCTTGACGCCGGCCTTCTCGACGATCTCTCGCGACTTCTTCTCCTGCGCGTCCCACAATTCGCGCATCTTGACGACGCTATCCTTGGCCGCCTGCTTGACGATCGCCTGGTCTTCCGGCGTCAGTCTGTCCCAGCTCGATTTCGACATCACCAGCACTTCCGGCACGATCTGGTGCTGGTCGACGGTATAGTGCTTGGCGACTTCGTAGTGCTTGGCGGATTCGAAGCTGGGCCAGTTGTTCTCGGCGCCGTCGATGACGCCGGTTTCGAGCGCCGAATAGACCTCGCCATAGGCCATCGGCGTGGCGTTTGCGCCAAGCGCGTTGACCATGTCGACGAACACGTCGGACTGGATGACGCGGAACTTCATGCCTTTCAGATCGGCGATCGAGGTGATGTCCTTCTTGGTGTTGTAGAAGGAACGGGCGCCGGAATCGTAGAAGGCAAGGCCGACCAGATCATGCGTCTCGAAGGCCTTGAGGATCTCGTCGCCGATCGGCCCGTCCATGACATGGCGCATGTGCTCGACCGAACGGAACATGTAGGGCAGCGACGGCACCGCGGTTTCCGGCACGATGCCGTTGAACGGACCCATCGAGACGCGGTTCAGATCGATGACACCGGTCTGCGTCTGCTCGATCGTGTCTTTTTCCTCGCCGAGCTGCGCCGAATGATAGACCTCGACCGAATAGCGGCCGGCGGTGCGCTCCTTGATGAGCTCGCCGAGATATTTGACCGCCTCGACGGTCGGATACCCGTCCGGATGGGTGTCGGCCGAGCGCAGTACGGTCTGGGCGCCGGCAACGCCGATCATCAGCGAGCCGAAGGCGAATGTGGCTGCCATCAGTTTTGAAAAATGCAACATGACTGTCTTCCTCCCTTTTAAAATTCCACGCGCCCGGCTCACAGCCGGTACGCCTTCTTGGCAAGCGTGTAGGCAAGCTCCCGCGCCAGCTCATGCGCCTCGTCCTCACGCAGCCGGTGCTCGGCGACGAGACGGGCGAGAAAGGCGCAGTCAACCCGGCGCGCCACATCGTGACGGGCGGGAATCGACGGAAAGGCACGGGTGTCATCGTTGAAGCCGACGGTGTTGTAGAAGCCGGCGGTCTCGGTGGTCATCTCGCGGAACCGACGCATGCCTTCCGGACTGTCGTGGAACCACCAGGCCGGCCCGAGCTTCAACGCCGGATAGACGCCGGCCAGCGGCGCCAGTTCGCGCGCGTAGCTGGTCTCGTCGAGCGTGAACAGAATGATGGAGAGGTCGCGCTCCAGCCCGACGCAGTCGAGCAAGGGTTTGAGCGCCGCGGCATAGTCGGTGCGGGTCGGAATATCGAAGCCTTTGTCGCGGCCGAATTTTTGGAAAACACCAGGCGAGTGGTTGCGCCAGGAGCCGGGATGGATCTGCATGACCAGCCCGTCGTCGCGGCTCATCTTGGCCATTTCGGTCAGCATCTGGGCGCGAAACAGCTTGCGCTCGCGCTCGTCGTCCGAGCCGCGGCGGATGCGGTTGAACAGCTCTTCCGCCGCCGCATCGGAAAGATTGGCGGTCTCGGCCGTCGGATGGCCGTGGTCCGACGAGGTTGCGCCGAAGCTTTTGAAGAAGGCGCGGCGCTGGCGATGCGCGTCGAGATAGCCGGCCCATGTGCCGGTGTCGCAGCCGGCGATCTCGCCCAGACGATCGAGATTGGCCGAAAATCCTTCGAAGTCGGGATCGACGACGGCATCCGGCCTGTAGGCAGTGATGACGCGGCCCTGCCAGCCGCTGTCGCGGATCGTCTTGTGCCATTGGAGATCGTCGAGTGCGCCCTCGGTCGTCGCGATGACCTCGATGTTGAAGCGCTCGAACAGCGCGCGTGGGCGATAATCGTCGCGCTGCAAAAGCGCCGCGATGGTGTCGTAATGGCGGCTAGCGGTGCTGGCGTTGAGCGGCTCTTCGATGCCGAACAGATGCTCGAGCACATGGTCGAGCCACAACCGCGTCGGCGTGCCGCGGAAGAGGTAATAGTGCTCGGCGAAGCGCCGCCAGATCGCCCTGGGATCGGTCTCGACCGGCGAGCCGTCGAGGGTCAGGACGCCGAGATCTTCCAGCCGCACGCCCTGGCTGAACAGCATACGGAAAATGTAGTGGTCGGGCACCACCAGCAATTGCGCGGGATCGGGGAATGGCTCGTTGAGCGCATACCAACGCGGATCGGTGTGGCCGTGCGGGCTGATGATCGGCAGGTCCTTGATGCCGGCATGGAGATCGCGCGCGATCGACAGCGCGCGCCCTTCGGCGGCAAAAAGCAGATCCGGATCGGTCAGTCCCGCCACGTCGTTCCTCCCAGGGGCGATATCGGTAGGATTGGAAAGAAATAATGTCAACATACAAAAACTGGATTGTTGTATGATGACTTTTAACCGGCGTCAGGTCATTGTGCGGCGGAAGAGCGGATGTTACGCCGCTAGCAGATCCCGCCCCGCACACCATCCAGCGACAAGCCGCGCCCAACAAGCCAAGCCATGACCAGCAGACGCCTTTCCAACGCAACAGTGCAATCCTTGCCGGCCTCGGTCGCGGTCCCCCCCTATGATCGCGCCAGTGTCGCCCCAGGCATCGTCCATCTCGGCGTTGGAGCCTTCCACCGTGCCCATCAGGCCGCCTATGTCGATGACTGCCTAGCGGCCGGCGAGACCGGCTGGGGCATTGTCGGCGTCTCGCTGCGCAGCCCCGACACGCGCGATGCGCTGACGCCACAGGACGGGCTCTACACGCTGGCGGTGCGCGGCAGCGATGGCGAAGCGCTGCACATTATCGGCTCGATCCAGTCGATGCTGGTCGCGCCGGAAGACCCCGGCGCGGTGCTGGCCGCGCTGACCGACCCGCGCACCCGCATCGTCACCCTGACCATCACCGAAAAGGCCTATCTCAGGGCCGCCGACGGCAGCCTCGACGAAAACCATCCCGATATCGTCCACGATCTGGGCAATCCCGGATCTCCCAGGACAGCGCATGGATTCCTGGCGGAAGCGCTGGTGCGACGCCGGGCCGCCGGCACGCCGCCCTTCACCGTGCTTTGCTGCGACAACCTGCCGGCCAATGGCGCCACGCTGCACCGGCTGCTGGTCGGGTTTGCAAAACTGCGCGATGCCGGCGCTGCTGCTTCAGGCGACGCTGCCCTCGCCGGTCATATAGCCGATGACGTTGCATTCCCATCGAGCATGGTCGACCGCATCGTGCCGGCAACCACCGATGCCGACCGGGCGCGCATCGCGGTCGAACTCGGCCTCGAGGACGCCTGGCCGGTGATGACCGAACCGTTCCGGCAATGGGTGATCGAAAACAGGTTTCCAGCCGGCCGCCCGGCCTGGGAGAAATTCGGCGTCACCATGGTCGAGGATGTCCGGCCGTTCGAGGACATGAAGCTTCGGCTGCTCAACGGCGCCCATTCGGGCATCGCCTATATCGGCCTGCTCAGCGGCCACGTCACCGTCGACCGCGCCTTCGCGGATCCCGCGATCCGCGCGTTCGTCGACCGGCTCTGGGCCGAGGCCATCCCGACATTGCCTGGGGATGCCGGGCTCGACACGTCAGCCTATACGGCCGAACTTGCCGAACGTTTCTCCAACACCGCGCTGGCCCACCGCACCGCGCAGATCGCCAATGACGGCAGCCAGAAATTGCCGCAGCGCATTGTCGCTACCGCCATCGAGTGCATCCAGGCCGGCCTGGTCCCGGAGCATCTGACGCTGGTGATCGCCGCCTGGATCGCCGCCTGCGAGGCGCGCGGCAAGGACCTGCCGGAAGCCCACTTTACCGATCCGCTCGACGCGGCGCTGGCGGCGCTCGACGAACGACGGATGCTGGAACGAGTAGCGGCGGTGTTCGACTGGGCCGGCTTCGCCAGCGGCAAGCCCGAGCGGCAGACGCTGATCGAACTGGTCGCCGCTCATCGCGAGCATATCCTGCAAGGCGGGATCGTGCTTGCGCTCTCAGCGCTCGGCATACCGGAGCCGACAAACGTAGGCTGAAGCTGGTCCGGAACCGCCCATTTCAAGCCTATTGTCCCGCCGGAGCGTCCAGCCTCTGCCGCGACGAATACTCCGTGCCTTGCGAATTCCAGAACAGTCGCACTGCCTTGCCGACCAGGTTTTCGGCAGGAACGAAGCCGACACTGAGCCGGCTATCGGAGGAATTATCCCTGTTGTCGCCAAGCACGAAATAGTGGCCTTCGGGCACGTCGAACACCCGCGTGTTGTCGGTTATTGAATTGTCCGTAAGACTGATGACGGAATAGGAAACGCCGTTGGGGAGGGTTTCACGTTGCAGTCTGGCGCTTTGGGGAGAGTCCTCGGAGCTGTACGGACCAACATCCTCGAGTTTGACCGCCACACCATTGATGCGAAGGATTCCGTCGACCATCTGGATTTTGTCGCCCGGCAGTCCAACGACCCGCTTGACGTAGTCGATGCTCGGATCCGCTGGAAATTTGAACACCACAATATCTCCGCGCTTCGGCTCGGCGGCAAAGATCCGGCCTTCGAAGGGCAGCAGCCCAAGAGGAACACTGTAGCGGCTGTAACCATAGGCAAACTTCGAGACGAAGAAATAGTCGCCGAGTTCCAGCGTTGGTGTCATGCTGCCTGCCGGGGTCGAAAACGGCTGGAAGAGGAATGTGCGGATCGCTAACGCGGCTCCGTAGGAGGTCAGCACGGCCAACAGCAGCACCGAAAGGCCGTGTGAATACCACCGGTTCGGTCTGTATCGTGACGCGAAAGGCACGACGAGCGCTACCCACAGGACCATGAGACCTAAACTGGAGAGATCCACCAGCCAGGCGAGATCGACCCCCGGCAGAACCGGGAATCCCACATATGTCAGCGCAATGCTTATGGCGCTGATCACCACCAGGCTGGCAACCGCCGGCCGGCCGGCGCCGATCCAAAGGAACCCGCCGAACGGACCGCCAAAGGCCGCGATCAGCGCCGTCGTCCACCGGGATCGCGAGGCCGCTTCCGGTTGCGTTGTCTGTTCCGTCATCGGCCACCCCAAATCGATAGACAGCCGGACTGTCGAACAACCAGAAAGCAGGGGCAAGCCCCGATCCGACTGTACCGCCGCAGCCAAATCGCGGTTCCGCCGGCGCCATCGCCTAATACAAGCTCATCTCGCCCTGACTGGCAGCCGGCATGCCGCCACCCGATCTGATCATGCTGGCTGCCCGCCCTGAAATCCCGCCAAGGCCCTGCGCCTATGCGAGACGATCCAGGATGGCGGCCGCAACAAAAAAGCCGGGCTGAGCCCGGCCTTTTCTTCAAGTCATTCTGCGGCTTACGCCGGCAGCAGCGCGCCTTCGAGCGTGGTAAGCTGGCTAAGGAACTGCTCCGCCTTGCTGCGGCTCTGGTCGTCCTTGGCGTCGGCGGCGTCTTCCTTGGCTTCCTGGATGCGGCGGGCGAGATCGGCGCGGTCGATATCGCCGACGGCGACCGCCGATTCGGCGAGCAGCGTGCAGCCGGCAGGGACGATGTCGGCAAAGCCGCCGAACACCACATAGCGCTCTTCCTTGCCGCCGGCGGTCTTCAGCGTGACGACGCCCGGCTTGATCGTGGTCATGACTGGCGCATGGTGCGCCATGACTGTCATTTCACCTTCGGCGCCTGGAATGACGACGGACTCGACCTGCTCGGAAACCAGGAGGCGCTCCGGCGAGACCAGTTCGAACTTGAAAGCTTCAGCCATGTCAATTTAGTGAGTAGGGAATAGTGAGTAGGGAGTAGGGAGAGGACAGCTGTCCTGATCACCCGGCGCTATTCACTACTGACTACTGACTACTCCCTATTGCCTTGATTACGCTGCTTCAGCCGCCAGGCGCTGAGCCTTCTCGACCGCTTCGTCGATGCCGCCGACCATGTAGAAGGCGGCTTCCGGCAGGTGATCGTAGTCGCCGTTGCAGAGGCCCTTGAAGCCCTTGATTGTGTCGGCGAGGTCGACCAGCTTGCCCGGCGCACCCGTAAACACTTCGGCGACGAAGAACGGCTGCGACAGGAAGCGCTCGATCTTGCGGGCGCGGGCCACCGTCTGCTTGTCCTCTTCCGACAGCTCATCCATGCCAAGGATGGCGATAATGTCCTGCAGCGACTTGTAGCGCTGGAGGATCGACTGCACCTGGCGGGCGACGGCATAGTGCTCCTCGCCGACGACCAGCGGATCGAGCATGCGCGAGGTCGAGTCGAGCGGATCGACGGCGGGGTAGATGCCCTTTTCCGAGATCGCGCGGTTGAGCACGGTCGTCGCGTCCAGGTGGGCGAACGAGGTCGCAGGCGCCGGGTCGGTCAAATCGTCGGCCGGCACGTAGATCGCCTGCACCGAAGTGATCGAACCCTTGGTCGTTGTGGTGATGCGTTCCTGCAGCGCACCCATGTCGGTGGCCAGCGTTGGCTGGTAACCCACGGCCGAAGGAATACGGCCGAGCAGCGCCGACACTTCAGAACCGGCCTGCGTGAAGCGGAAGATGTTGTCGACGAAGAACAGCACGTCCTGGCCCTGGTCGCGGAAATATTCGGCGACCGTCAGGCCGGTCAGGCCGACGCGGGCACGCGCGCCCGGCGGCTCGTTCATCTGGCCATAGACCAGTGCCGCCTTGGAGCCTTCGCCGCCGCCCTTCTTGTTGACGCCGGACTCGATGAACTCGTGATAAAGATCGTTGCCCTCGCGGGTGCGCTCGCCGACGCCGGCGAAGACCGAGAAGCCGCCATGCGCCTTGGCGACGTTGTTGATCAGCTCCTGGATCAGAACCGTCTTGCCGACGCCGGCGCCGCCGAACAGGCCGATCTTGCCTCCGCGGGCGTAGGGCGCCAGAAGGTCGAGCACCTTGATGCCGGTGATCAGGATCTGCGCTTCCGTCGACTGTTCGACATAGGTAGGCGCCGGCTGGTGGATGGCGCGCATCTCGATGCCGTCGACCGGGCCTTCTTCGTCGACCGGCTCGCCGATGACGTTGATGATGCGGCCGAGCATGCCCGGGCCGACCGGAACGGTGATCGGCGCGCCGGTGTCATAGACGTCCTGGCCGCGAACCAGGCCTTCGGTGGAATCCATGGCGATGCAGCGCACGGTGTTTTCGCCCAGATGCTGGGCAACTTCGAGCACCAGGCGGTTGCCGACATTGGAGGTTTCGATGGCGTTCAAAATGGCCGGCAGATGATCGCCGAACTGCACGTCGACGACGGCGCCGATGACCTGGCGAACCTTGCCGATGGCGCCGGTCTTCTTGACGGCAACGCTCGTCGTCTTCACTGCCGGGGCCGCGGCCTTGGCGGGCGCGGCCGCCTTCTTGGCCGGAGCGGCCTTCGCCGCTGCTGCCGGAGCCTTTGCGGCCGCCTTGGGGGCCGTCTTCGCGGGGGTCGCTGCTTTCGCCATCGTCTTTACCCTTCTCGTCCTTTGTTTCTCACGCTCCATCAGAAGGTCGATGACCTCCTGGCGGTCGCGCCTAGAGCGCTTCGGCGCCCGAAATGATTTCGATCAGTTCCTTGGTGATCTGCGCCTGCCGCTGGCGGTTATAGGTGATCGACAGTTTGTTGATCATGTCGCCGGCATTGCGCGTTGCATTGTCCATGGCGCTCATTTTGGCGCCCATCTCGCCGGCTGCGTTTTCGAGCAGCGCGCGGAAGACCTGGACCGAGATGTTGCGCGGAATGAGGTCGGTGAGGATCTCGCCCGGCTCCGGCTCGTATTCGTAGACGGCATTGCCACCGGCGGTCGCTTCGGCGGGAGCGGAAGCCACGCCGGCAGGAATGATCTGCTGCGCGGTCGGAATCTGGCTGATCACCGACTTGAACTGCGAATAAAACAGCGTGCAGATATCGAAGCCGCCTTCGCCGAACAGATGGATGATCTTACGGGCGATCGCATCGGCATTGACGAAGCCGAGCTTCTTGACATCGCGCAGGTCGACGCGGTCGATGATCAGCGAGGCATAGTCTCGGCGCAGAATGTCGAAACCCTTCTTGCCGACGCAGATGATCTTGACCTGCTTGCCGTCGGCCAGAAGCCGGCGGATATGGTCGCGGGCCAGACGTGCGATCTGCGAGTTGAAGCCGCCGCACAGGCCGCGCTCGGCGGTGCAGACGACGAGCAGATGCAGATCGTCCTTGCCGGTGCCGGTCATCAGCGCCGGGGCATCGCCGCCGCCGCCGATCGCCTGCGTGATATTGGCCAGCACCGCACCCATCCGCTCGGAATAGGGACGCGCCGCCTCCGCTGCTTCCTGCGCGCGGCGCAGCTTCGCCGCGGCGACCATCTGCATCGCCTTGGTGATCTTCTGCGTCGCCTTGACCGAGGCGATACGGTTACGAAGGTCTTTTAATGAAGGCATGCTTCAAACCTGATCCCGAGCGTCCGGCTTCTTCTCAAGCGAAGGTCTTGGCGAAGGCGTCGATCTCGGCCTTCAGCTTGGCGCGCAGATCGTCCGACAGCGCCTTTTCCTTGCGGATGCCGTCCAGCACGTCCTTGCCGGCCGAGCGCATATGGCTGAGCAGGCCGTGCTCGAACTTGCCGACCTGGTTCAGCGCCAGCTTGTCGAGATAGCCGTTGACGCCGGCGAAGATCACCGTGACCTGCTCCTCGACCTTGAGAGGCGAGAACTGCGGCTGCTTCAACAGTTCGGTCAGGCGCGAGCCGCGGTTGAGCAGGCGCTGCGTGGCGGCGTCGAGATCGGAGCCGAACTGCGCGAACGCAGCCATTTCGCGGTACTGCGCGAGCTCGCCCTTGATCGAGCCGGCGACCTGCTTCATCGCCTTGATTTGCGCCGACGAACCGACGCGCGACACCGACAGGCCGACGTTGACCGCCGGACGGATGCCCTGGAAGAACAGGTTGGTTTCGAGGAAGATCTGGCCGTCGGTGATCGAGATCACGTTGGTCGGGATGTAGGCCGACACGTCGTTGGCCTGCGTCTCGATGATCGGCAGCGCGGTCAGCGAACCGCCACCCAGATCGTCGTTGAGCTTGGCGGCGCGCTCGAGCAGGCGCGAATGCAGGTAGAACACGTCGCCCGGATAGGCTTCGCGACCCGGCGGGCGGCGCAGCAAGAGCGACATCTGGCGATAGGCGACGGCCTGCTTCGACAGATCGTCATAGCTGATCAGCGCATGCATGCCGTTGTCGCGGAAATATTCGCCCATGGTGGCGCCGGTGAACGGCGCCAGGAACTGCATCGGCGCCGGATCGGAAGCTGTGGCGGCGACGATGATCGAATATTCAAGGGCGCCGCGCTCTTCGAGAACCTTCACGAACTGCGCGACCGTCGAGCGCTTCTGCCCGATGGCGACGTAGACGCAGTAGAGCTTTTCCTTTTCCGGCCCGTTGTCGTGCACGGCCTTCTGGTTGAGCATCGTGTCGAGGATGATCGCGGTCTTGCCGGTCTGGCGATCGCCGATGACCAGCTCGCGCTGGCCGCGACCGACCGGGATCAATGCATCGATGGCTTTGAGGCCGGTCGACATCGGCTCGTTGACCGACTTGCGCGGGATGATGCCTGGCGCCTTGACGTCCACGCGCTTGCGTTCGGTCGCCTTGATCGGGCCCTTGCCGTCGATCGGATTCCCGAGCGCGTCGACGACGCGGCCGAGCAGGCCCATGCCGACAGGCGTATCGACAATGGCGCCGGTGCGCTTGACGATGTCGCCTTCCTTGATGTCGCGGTCGGCACCGAAGATGACGACGCCGACATTGTCGGCTTCGAGGTTGAGCGCCATGCCGCGGATGCCGCCGGGGAACTCGACCATTTCGCCGGCCTGGACATTGTCGAGGCCGTAGACGCGAGCGATACCGTCACCGACGGACAGCACCTGGCCGACTTCGGAGACCTCGGCCTCCTTGCCGAAATTCTTGATCTGGTCTTTGAGAATTGCGGAAATTTCCGCGGCGCGAATGTCCATCAGCCGACCTCTTTCAGTGCAAGCTTGAGCGAATTGAGTTTGGTTTTGAGCGACGTATCGATCTGGCGCGAGCCCATCTTGACCACCAGCCCGCCGAGCAGCGACGGATCGACGGTAACAGTGATGGCCACGTCCTTGCCGGCGACGCTTTTCAGCGCGGCCTTGAGTTCCGTCTGCTGGGCAGCCGTCAGTTCATGCGCCGAAGTGACCTCGGCTGATGTCTCACCGCGCTGTTCGGCGGCGATCTTGCGAAAAGCCTTGATCATGCCGGGCACCGCGAAGAGCCGGCGGTTGCGGGCGACGACGCGCAGGAAATTGCCGGTCAGGCCGGTGATGCCGGCCTTGTCGGCGATCGACGCGATTGCCTTGGCCTGGTCCTCGCTGGAGAACACCGGGCTGTTGATGAGGCGCGTCAGGTCGGCGCTGTCATCCAGCATCCTGGCGAAACTGTTGAGGTCGGCCTCGACCTTGGCCACCGAATTCGACTGCCGCGCAAGTTCGAACAGCGAACCCGCGTAGCGTTCTGCGACACCCGAGATTGGCGATGACGATTGAGCCACGGACCGTCTTTTCTCTTGTCTGAGGGGCCGCAGATTGTTGGCGCGAGCAAAAACTCTGGCTAAATCTTTGACCTTACTAAGTTTTTCCAAGCACGGAGGCGCGGCTTCCGCTATCCCCGGCCGAAAGTCGATTGCCGTCTAGCACAGGCATTTTAAGACCGCAATGCGTCGTCCCGCATGCTTTTCGGGCACTATTGTCGCATCCGGCCGCAGAGTTCAACCGAAGCCTTTGGATTGGCTGCCGATTCAGGGCAGAAAGCCGAAGACGAAGGCAAGCGGCAACGCGGCCAGGACGAGTTCGACGACGATCGACGCCCAGTTGAAAGGCGTGTTGGCGCCGTCCGACATCATCGACAGCAAACGGCCAAAAGCGGTGAACAGCCAGGAAAAGCCGAGTGCCATATAGAGCCACGGCTGCGCCAACAGAATGCAGCACAGGCTGACGCCGAGATAGAAGCCCGACATCCGGCCGCGCCCTTCCGCGATTGCCGCTGCCCTTTCGGGCCGGACCTGCAGCCGCAGAATCCGAAATGCCAGCCCTGGCGCGAGGAAAAACAGCAGACCGAGCGCCAAGGTGACGACGGCGCTGGACCAAGCCAGCCATTCGCCCTGGCTGGTCGGCCACGGAAACGCAAATTCCATCTTGCTTTCATCCCCTCACAGCAATGCCGGATGTATTGAATGTCGCTGCAAAAAGAAGTCAAGCGCGCGGCAGTTTTGGCACGCAATTCGTGAAGGAGCGGAAGGCTGTTTAGGCCGCGCGCGCGTCCGGCCAGCATCGTGGCCAACCTGTATTGTCAGGCGACGCCTCACTCCTATCTGCAGGACCGGTTTTGCACAGCCAAAGGCCCCGACACCGATCGCCTTTATTTCCTGACCGGGCACCTCAATCTGGCCGGCACGGAAGCAGATCGATGGAAGCTGAAAGTGGTCGGCAGCGGCAATGTCGCCGTGGCCGCCCAGCCCTGATCTCTGTTTTGGCCCTTCAGGGCAGCATGAATGCGACCGCCGCCTCGGCATGGATGCGCGTGGTGTCGAACACCGGAATGTCGAAATCGCGCTCGCCAATCAACATGGTGATCTCGGTGCAGCCCATGATGACGCCATCGATCTTCTCATCGCGTCGCAGACGGGCGACCTCGTCGATATAGGCCGCCTTCGATGCCGCGCTGACGATGCCCCGGCAGAGCTCGTCGTAGATTACCTGGTGCACCATGTCGCGCCCGGCCTGGTCCGGCACCACGGGCTGCAGCCCGTATTTCTCCGTCAGTCGGCCCTTGTAGAAATCCTGCTCCATGGTGAAGCGGGTCGCCAGCAGCGCCGGCCGCTTGACGCCGGCGCCCTTGACCGCGACGGCCGTGGCGTCGGCAATGTGGATAAGCGGGATCGACACCGCCGCCTGCACCCGGTTGGCGAGCTTGTGCATGGTGTTGGTGCAGATCAAAAGCCCCTCTGCGCCGCCCGCCTCCAGCTTGCGCGCCGCATCCGCCAGCAGCACGCCCGCACTGTCCCAGTCGCCATGATGCTGCCGGTCGGCGATTTCGGCGAAGTCGAAGGAATAGAGCAACAGCTTTGCCGAATGCAGCCCGCTCAGCCGCTCGCGCACGATCTCGTTGAGCAGGCGATAATAGATCGCCGTCGATTCCCAGCTCATGCCGCCGATGAGGCCAAGGGTTTTCATGCGCTGAGCCTCCAGCAGGACCGAACGATCTCTCTCACAGAAAAGCTTTACGGGTCGATGTCAACCTTAACGCGCGCCGTACCACGCTCTTCGGCCCGCCTCCACAAACATCACCGCGCGCCCGATTCGGTCATCCTCGCATTGGCGCCGAGATGATGCAGGCTTTGTGTCGTGTGCCTTGAACTCCAGGCAACCGGCGGATCGGGCAGATCGAGATCGAACTGTGCCCGCCCGAGCAGCGAATTGACGATCTTGGCGCTGCGCCAAGCCATCAGGCTGAGCTGCGGCTCGGCTATGCCATGGCTGAGCCGGCCGGCATTGAGCGCGTAGATCCGGCGGTCGTCGGGCCCGTCCCATTCGACCTCGAAGCTGGCGTTGAGCCTGTAATGACCGCGCTCGTCCAGCGCGATCCTGTTCATGAGCGGCGCCATGCAATCAGGAATGGCAAAGGCATAGCCGGTGGCCAGAACCACCGCATCGACGGTGCGCGTCTCGATGGCGCCGTCGAAGCCGTTGCGCATGATCAGCCGGTATTCGCTGCCTTCCCGCGTCACGTTCAGCACTTCGCGGTGCGGCGTCATGTTGACCGCCGTCGTTTCCTCCGAGAGGTGCCGCAGCGTGTAAAGCTGGCGATAGATCGCCTTCAGTGTGCTCGTCGATGCGCCGTCACCGGCAAGCAGTTGCTGTTCCAGGATCGTCTCACGCCGCCCTTGCGGCAGCCGATGGAAGCTTTCGACATAGCCCGGCGTGAAGAGTTCGTCGGTGAAAGGCGAGTCGTCCAGTGGCAGGAAATTCGGCCGCATCGAGATCCACTCGATTTCGCGGCCGGCGAAGCGGTCGGAGGAGATCAGATGCAGAAGCACTTCGGCGCCGCTCTGGCCACCGCCGATCACGGCGACACGCTGTCCGCTCAGGCGATCGAGGCGGTTGGCGGCCTGGGCGTTGTGGAAGCATTGATCGGAGGCCGCCGCCCGCGCCCAGGCGGGGATGTTGGGCACCAGCCCGACGGCAATGGCGAGATTGCGCGCGTTCACCTGCTCGCGGCCGATACGCAGCCTGAAATTCGTTCCGTCGAAGTCGATCCGGTCGACGGCGCTGGCGAAGCGCAGCGAAGACAAGTTCTCGCCGACCCATCCGAGATAGCGGGCGAATTCCGGCCGCGGGATGGCTGAGAAATCCGCGTTGAGGAATTCATAGAACCGCTTCTGCGCGACCAGATAGGACATGAACGACCATGGGCTGGTCGGATGCGTCGCGGTGACGAGATCCTTGAGGAAGGATGTCTGCAGTTCGACGCCCGGCAGCATCATGCCCGGGTGCCATTCGAGCCGCGTCGCCCTGTCGAAGAAGCGCGCGTCGACGCCGTCCACCGCATCGAGATGGGCGGCGAGGCTGAGGTTGAACGGCCCGATGCCGATGCCGGCGAGGTCAAGCGTATGGGTCATGGCGAACTCCTTGTGGAGCTGGCTGGGCTGATGGGAGATCGCCGGGCTGACTCGGGGTTAAGCGGATTGTCGAGCGGTGTGCCGAGGTCAGGCAGAGGGCGTTCGCCGCTGTCGCCGTACCCGATCGCGAACCGCACCTTGTTGATGGCGATGCGCGGAATCTTGGGCGCAAACAGATCGAAAAGCGCGAACCGTTCCGCCAGTTCAGGGTTCTGCGCCTGGTAGCGCCGGATGGCGCCGGCGAGGATGGCATAGAAAATCCTCTCGTCGAAGCGGTCCCAGGCGGCCAGCGCCTCGGACAGGAAGCGCAGGACGCTGACGATGTGGCCGGTCTGCAAATGCTGGAGAAGATGCGCCGGCGGCCGGCGCTTCAGCGTCGACAGGATTTTTCCGTCGAGGTCGGCCAGTTCGGGAAACGGCTGGTCGACGAGATCGAGGTCGCCCTGAAAGTCCTTGACCGCCACGCCGACGGGCGTCGCGCCATCGAGGATGATGGTGACGTTCTGGCCATGGGCGATGAAGCCGACGCCGTAACGACACATGAAGTGGTAGAGCGGCACGAAGGCCGTGGAGAACAGGCGATCGAGCCATGCCTCCGGACCAAGGCCGGATTGCTCGATCAAGGCGCTGGCGATCGGCCTGCCATGCGCGTCGCGCTGCGGCAGGGCGCCCATCATCATCGGCCGCTGGCCCGCCGGCAGATCCTTTTCGGGGCTTTCGCGCCAGATGGCGCCCAGCATCTCGCAAAATTGGTAGGGCGCGCCTTCAACGCCGGTGTAGTGCGGGTGCGGATAGAAGGCGCCGGCGACTTCCCTCAGCACCTTGACGTCCTTGAGCACCGGGTCCGCGGCCGCCACCGTGGCCAGCCAGCGCGACAGATCGGCGCCGATCGCCATGTATTTGCCCGGCACGCCGCGCCACGCTGAGGCGTTGAGGACGGTCAGCGGCAGCTTGACGTGCAGCGCCTCGGGCCGTGCCACATTGGCAAGCGTGCGCAGCGACTGCAAGGGCAGGAACGGATCGCCGAACTGGCCAAGCGGCACCAGCCGGCCGGCGGCGATCTCGCTACCATATTGCGAGGCGATCATCGCCTGCCACTGCCAGGGGTGGACCGGCAGCAGCCTATGCGTCGATCGCGAGATCCCGGCGGCGCTGAAAGCCGCTTCGAGCCTTGCGCGCTCGTAGTCGCCGAGTGCGGCCTGCAGCAGCGCCTCTTCGTCGAGCCCGCAGTCAAGCGCCAGCAGGCAGCGATCGCTGGCGGCGGCAAGCCAGAAGAGCTGGAATGCGGTGGCCGATTCTGGCGCGTAGCGCTCGAAGTCGTCCCGTCCCCAGCCAAGCCGTCCCTTGTTGGCAGGGGCCTTCGGATGGCCGTCGAGCAATGCCTGCAACTCGGTATCCGGCAGCGCGGCTAGATCGGCGGCCGGTCGATTGCCGCGTGCCTTGGCGATCCGCATGTCGGCCATCAGCGTGTTGTAAAGCTCCTTCGCATAGGTGCAGAATGTTGCCGGCGACATGCCGAGCGTCTCGCGCGCGTCGGCGAAGAAGGCGACCGCATCGTCGACCGGCAGCTCGATGCCGGCGTCGCGAGTCAGCGTCTCCGGACGGACGGCGATCTGGCCCCACAGGCGCCGCGTCGCGGCAAAGCGATAGGTCACGCCGGGGCCGGGCGTCAGCTCCCATCGGCCGGGCGAAAGCTCGCGCGGCGACAGGCACTCCTCGAAGGTCAGTTCGGAAATGGCCTTGGCGACGGCGTCGCGGTTGATCGCGGCCCAGCGTGTCGCCTCCCCCGCTTTGGCAATCGGTTGCTGCACCGTCACAGCGGCACCTCGCGGAAGAAGCGCTCGCGTTCGCAGCAGACCAGCGCCGCGCGCTTGTGCGGGAAGTCGAACTCCTTGACTTTGTCGTAGGCGGCGCCGGCGCAATAGCTCAGCATCTTCTGGTGCGCGGCGCGTGGCTCGCCGACGACGCGCTGCGTGCGCGGCTCGTCGAGGAACAGATAGTGGGTGACGGAGCGGAACAGTGACAGCGTCTTCGGCCGGCCGAGATGGCGCATATTGCCGATCAGCCCATGCCAGCCGCGGTCCCAGTCGTGCGGCTCATAATAGGGCCCGAGCCGGTCCTCCTTGGCCCAGTAGAACTCGAAATAGCCGGTCGGCTCGCCGTCGAAGCTGGCGATGACGCCGAAAATATGCGGATCGCTTTCCTGCTCGGCGAGATATTTGTCGAGATCCTCATGGCTCTGGGCAAGTTCCCAGAAGAAGGCGACGCGGCCATCGTTCATCCAGCGATGGAAGAGGTCGAGATCGGTCCGGCGGTCGATCGGCCGCAGCGACACGGTGAGGCCGATTTCCGGAATCCAGCGTTCGTACATCGGGCCGCAGGGGCGCGGTTGGCGCAATGGCGGCAGCCGGTCTTCCGGGCCGATAGCGGTCGTAAATGCCGGATAGGTGACATGCGAGGCCTGGCTGCGCCACAGCAGCGGCAGCTGGCGCAGGACCGAGCGATGAATGACGGCGCGCTCCGGTTCGCCTGCGGCCGTCTCGGTGGCCAGCGCCGAAACCGGCCACAGCGTCTTGGCCGCCGGCAGGAAGGCGCAGTCGAAGGAAGGATGCAGGCGCAGCGCGGCGTCGACGAGACCTGCCAGGATTTGCGGTTGGTCGAGGCGGCCGCCAATGAACGCGACATCGTCGATGAGCAGGCGGCCATCCGCGATGGAGATGCGGGCCTGTCCCACCGCTGTTCCCTCAGCGTTGACCAGGCTGACATGGCCATCGCCGGCACAAATGGCGAGCGGCTCCGCGGCCGAGGCCAGATGCTGCCATCCTTCGTTGCCGGCGACGGTGGCGGGTGACCAGTTTTTCGCAGCCTCGATGTTCATGCGTATTCTCTCACATGCAGGGGGTTGGGAAGCTCGACGTAACCGGCCAGCGGATCGGTCACCTCGGTGTTCTCATTGATGTCGCGCAGCGCGATCAGGAAATTGCCCTTGGCGGCGAGCGTCGGCGCGTTGAGCAAATAGTCGACGCAGGACCGGTCAGCCATCGGCGTGGCGGCCAGCCGCTCGAGCGAGCGGCGGAATATCGCCAGCAGATCGTCTTCGTTGGTGAGGCCAGCGGCGGCAAGGGCTGCGACGGCGGCGAAAGCGCCATTGACGACCAGATAGTAGCCGAACAGCTTCGCGGCCGCTTCCGCTGGGAAGACATGATCGCCCGCCTGACCAGCCTCGGGCGCGAATTCGCGCAGCCTGGGCAGGAATTCCTCGACATAACCGGTGCCCTGGCAGTCGCGAAAATAGAGCGCATTCGGCCAGCCGCCGGCGAGGCCGACGACGAGGTTTTGCTGATGGGCGCCGAACAGCAGGCCGAATTCCGAGAAGGCAACGATAAACGGCTCGATGGCGGCATGAAGGAAACGCTCGAACCACAAACGCGCCGTTTCCTCGACAGGTCGCTTCTCGTCGCGGGCGATACGGTGGACCAGGTCGGACAGATGGCTTTCGGTACGGCCGGGATGGCGCTCGCAAAGCGCGCCGAGAACGGCAGCCGGCGGATTGCCCGTGCCGCGAAACGGATTTTCGCGAAACGAGACGATGGTATCCGTCATCAGCCGGCCGTCTTCGTCACGCAGGCCGAACCAGGCGGGCTCACCCAGCACCGTCATGGTCGGGCAGCGCCGCTGCAAGGCATAGCCGAGCTTGCCCTTGACCAGCCGGTGCACCGAAAGGCCGCGCCGGCACTCATGCTCCTCGACGATGCGCCTGGAATTGGTCAGGCGCAGGCTGAGCGAGAATTTCAGCATCCACTCGGCTTCAGACGAATGAACCGTGCGCAGCGAGGTCGTGGCCCGCCACGCTGGTCCGCCGAGCCCAACATCGACGATACGACCGGCGCGAAACAGGCGCTCGACGCGGTCTTCCAGCATGAGCCGTACGGCCTGCCACGGATGCATCGGAACGAGAACCTTGCCCTGTTGCTTGCCAGCCCGAGCAAGCAGCTGCGGATCGCTGGCGGCAAGCCCGCGGACCATCTCGGTGACATCTAGCGGCTCGACGCTGCCTCCAGTGAGGATGGTCGGGTCGACGGCCCACCAGCGCAGTTTGAACGCATTGCAGTATTCATGCCCGAAGCGCGCGGAATCCGTGTGCGTGAACTCTTCGCGACTCATCGGCGCCGGATGCACGGCATGGCCGAAGCGCAGGGCGCTTTCGGCATCGATGAAATCAGGATCGCCTTCGGAGAAGGGCCGCGACGATCCACGCGCCGCAGTCGCGTCAGCGATTGCGGCGATGCTGGCCAGGCTGCGGCGCAGGAAGGTCAGTCGGCTTTTCGCTGTCGCCCGGCCGGCAATGTCGGGATCCGCCAGGATCAGCGCCAAAAGGCTGAAAAGGTCGATCTCGGTCGCTTCGCCATCGGCCCCCTCGTTACTAATATCGAGGCGCCAGAGCGGCATCGCTAAATCGTGGTAACCAACCTTCGAGCGATGCCGCGCCTCGACGAGCACCGCCGCGCGCGAGGCAGGGAAATTCAGACGCAGCACGGCTGCCTGCGGCCGAAACAGCCCGGTTTGCCTGGCGTCGACGAATTCCCAGCTATCCCATTCCCGCAGCAACGCATTGAGTAACGGGCTTAATGCAGAGAAAGATTCTGGTTTTACTTGTTCCATGTGCATCCTCCATAAATCCCAATAACTGCATGCATTGCATTTATACGTTGTCGTCTTTAAACATTTCTGTTGATTATCTATTCTGAACAAGAAATAAGCTTGGTCTTGTGACGACCCGTATGAAAAATCGATCTTCGCTTCTGCGCCGCCTGGCAACCGCGGTCTCGGCAATCGGCTTCGGCCAGTCGGCCTTCGTATCGCTCGTTCCCCTGGTGATGGAGCGGCTGAGGCTCGACACGTTTGCCATCGGCGCGGCAACTGCTGTCGGCGCGGCGGCCTTTCTGGTCGGCTCGCCGCTGTGGGGTCGCATGGGCGAGCGGCTTGGCCATGCCAGGCTGCTGCGCTTGCTCGGCCTCGCCATGCTGGCCGGCCAGGCGGTGTTCGCCATTCTGCTGATAGCCGGCACGGGAGCCGCGCTGGGCATCGCTTTGCTGATGCTTTCGCGAACCGTGTACGGTTTTGCCGCGTCCGGCGTCATGCCGACGGCGCAGGTCTGGGCCAGCCGCTCGGTTGCCGATGACAGGCGACAGGCCGCGCTGGGACTGCTTGGCGCCGGCGTCAGCATGGGGCGGCTGGCCGGCGCGCTGGCGGCAACGGCTGCCGTCCTGTCGCCGCTGCTGCCGCCCATCCTGTTCCTGTTCAGCCCGCTGTTGCTGTGGCTCGCGCGGGGCAAAGGGGAAGCCGGCGGACGGACCGACGGCAGGGCGGCCGACGTCGGCCGAGGAATATCGCCCTTCGATCGCCGCGCTCTGCCTTGCCTGGCGATGGGCTTGTGCCTGACGCTCGGCTTCGGACAGGTGCAGATGATGCTCGGCCCGATGACCCAGCAGCGTTTTGGCCTTGGTGCGACGCAGGCCACGACGTTGACCGGCCTGGCCCTGATGCTGGTCGCCGTCGTCATGGTTCTGGTCCAGGGACTGCTCATGGCGCGCCTGCGGCTGGCGGAGCGCAACAGCGTCATCGTCGGCTGTCTCATGGTTTGCGTCGGCATGACGGCGCTGGCCGTCACGGCCAGCCATGTTGCCTCGGCAGCGTCTCTGGTGGTGGCAGCGGCCGGCATTGCGCTGGCTACACCCGGCTACACCGCCTGGCTGATGAAGCGCCTGGAGCCCGGCGAGCAGGGCGCGGCGGCCGGCTGGCTCACCAGCACCCATGTGCTCGGCCAGAGCATCGGCGCATTGGCCGGCGGCTTCGCCTTCACGCTCTGGCCCTTTGCGCCGCTGGCCGGCTGCGCCGCGCTGGCTCTGGCCGCCGCCGGTCTTGCAGCCATGATTCATAAGCACTAGCGAACCCGCGCTCATTCGGCGACCTCCGGCAGCGGCATCGGCGTTCCTGGCTGGGTCTTTGCGGCATCGGCGAAATGGGCATTCAGCATGCGATAGGTCGCCACCACGGCGATGCCCGACAGCACTGTCGCCAGGGTGAACAACGCGGAGTAGCCGAGCATGTCGGCAAGGCGGCCGGCAAGCATGGAGCCGACGAGGTAGACGATGAGCTGGGCGCAGGACAGGATGGTGAAATCGGTGCCGGGTTGGTCCGACGACGTGACGGACATGAACAGGCTGTAGAGCGCCACGATCTCCATGTAGCGCACCAGCGTCTGCAGGAACGAGGCGCCGAAGATCGGCCAGAAGCCGGCGATAGCGCCGAAAGCGTGCAGCGCGAAGATCAGGAAGCAGATGGTTCGCAGCGCGCCGAGCAGGCCGAGCACCGAGGCGGCGCCCCTGTTGTGCAGCAGCCACGCCGCCAGCGCCGAGCCGCCGAGCCCGACGGTGAGCGCGGCACCGCCCGAGAGATAACCGATGATATCGAGCGGCACGCCGGCATCGACGAGATAGGAGCCTTCCATCGACTTCACCAGCCCCTCGCTGGCGCGGTAGATGAGCGCGATCCACAGGATCTGGCGTGCCTCCGGCCGGCGCAGAAAGCGCAGGATCGAGGGGCGGTCGATGGCCGCCTGCGGCGCGCTGGCGACGGGATCGGTCTCGCGCATGGCGAAGGCGGCGACCAGCGGGATGATGGACAGCGCGGCCACCATGGCCACCATGGTTTGCCAGCCGGCATGATGATAAGCCAACAGGCCGAGCGTGCCGCCGAGAACGACGCCGAGCGCGACGGCGCCGCCCTGGATCGCATTGCCGATCGGCCTGTCCTTCGGGTCGAGATATTTGGCCGCGTAGCCGTCGGTGGCGATGTCCTGGGTCGACATCAACAGGCTCACGACAAGGCCGACGGCAAAGATACCGGCGACATCGGTCGGCTCGATCCAAAGCATGGCGGCGATGCCGGCGATGACGCCGATCTGGGTGATGATGACCCAGCCGGCGCGATGGGCGCGGGCCATTGGCCGAAAGCGGTCGACCAGCGGCGCCCATAGGAATTTCAGCACCAGCGGCAGCATCAGCAGCGCGATCAAGCCAATGGCGGTGCGCGACACGCCCTGCTCGCGCAGGATCGGCGGGATCGCCGCGGCAAACAGATAGCTCGGGATGGCCTGCGCCAGATAAAGGCAGGCGAGAACGACGAAAAGCCGCAGGCGCGGAAGCCCGGCGGGCGCCGGCCGGTCTGCGTCGGCGCTCATTTGACATAGTCCTTCGGTGCGTAACCGTTCAGGAAGGCGCCGGCCTCCGCCCGGCTGCGGGTGACGAGCACTGGAAAGCCGAACAGGCTTTGCCAGACGCGCTGCATGTTCTCGTCGGCGGCGGGGCGCACCAGCGCACAGGCGCGGCAGGCTTTTTCGAGCTGCTCGCGTTCCGCCTTGTACCAGAGGTTTTGCGCCTTGCGCCGGGCGTCGCTCAGCGCGATCTCGATGCGGATATCAACCAGGAGCACGAACGGCTCCCGTTCCTGCGAAAGGCGGCCGAGCGCCTCGATATAGCGCGCGCCATCCGCCGGATCGGCTGGCGCTTCTGCCAGCAGCGAGACTAATGCACCGTTTCGTTGGAGAGACACCGCCACCGCCGCCCCTCAGAATGTGATCTGGTAGGACAGAGCGACCGAACGTCCCAGACCCGGAACGTCGGCGCCGCGGGTCGCCGATGCGGAAGGGTTGATGTAGTAGGTGTCGAACACATTGCGCACGGCAAGGTTCAGCACGCTTTCATTGCCGAACGTCTTCGAGACGGCGAGATTGACCAGTGCTGCACCGTCCAGTTCCTGGGTGGCGATGCGGTCGCGTCCGGAAAACAGCTCCAACTCGCTGCGCAGGGTCAGCTCGTTCTCGAAACGGGTGGTGAGATAGACCAGGCCCTTGTAGGTCGAGGGGACACGGTTGTTCGGCAGATACTCGTTCGCTTCGATGTGGCCGTCGTGATCCGCGTCGTATTTGCCTTCGACATAGCCGACCGATCCGCCCAGCGTGAACATGCCGCTGAGGTCTGCCTCGAGATTGGCTTCGACGCCCCAGATACGTTCCTTCTGCTGCGATACCCGGTTGTTGACGATGTCGTAGCTGACGCCGTTGTCCGAGGTCGACAGATAGGTGCTGACGCCGCCGCGATAGTCGCCCCAATCGCCGCGCAGACCGGCTTCCCAGGTGTTCACCAGCTGGGGTTCAGGCGCGATATCGGCATAGCTGATCGCATAATCCGGCGCGTTGGTGCACGGCAGCAGCGGCCGGATGGCGGTGCCATAGGCGTCGCAGGTTTCGGCGTTGGAGTTCAACCCGGCCCGGCGGGTGAAGCCGCCAATGTCGGTCAGGCTGTAGCCTTGCGAGAAATTGCCGAAAAGCTGCATCCTTTCGGTCAGATCGTAGACGGCGCCGGCGTTGAAGGTGACGGCGTCGTAGTCGAACGAGCCGCCGGTCACCCGGATCGCCGGCAGGCCGATAATGTTGCGGCCGAGCAGAACGGCAGCGGCAGGCCGGGTGAAGTCTTCAACATTGAGATAAAACTGGTCGTAGCGCGCGCCGCCGCTGATGCGAAAGCGATCCGTCACCGGAATTTCGCCTTGCGCAAACAAGGCAACCGAGTTCTGGGTCGTGGGCGAGATGGCGTCCTGACCGTTGGTCAGCTGCTGATCGGTGGCATCGAAGACGTAGTCGGCGCCCCAGGTCAGCGTGCTGCCCTGAGTGATAAAGTTCATCGGCGTGTTGACGGTCAGGTTGACGCCGCTGCGCCGCGATTGCAGCGCCGTCTGGTTGAAGTCGGCGGTCGGGTCGGTACCCGGCGGCAGGATCACCGGCCGCGTCGGGTTCGTCGGTAAATACACCTGGCTGTTGACGGCCGAGAATTTGGTAAAGGGCGACTGCTTGAAGATGTCGTTGTAGAACGCCTTGACCTCGAGGTTTCCGAGCGCGAAGTCGCTGTCGGTGTATTTGGCGGTCAGATATTTCGAATCTTCCTTCAGCGGCTTGCCTTCATAGGGATCGCCGAAATCCGGGGAGACGGGATTGGTCGTGTAATCGGTGAACCAGTGCGGCTTCTGGTTGGCATAGGTCCAGTCGACGCTGGCCTCGAAGCGCCTGGAATCGAACTGGTAGCCGGCCACGCCGAACAGATTGCCCGTGCCGGTGCGGTCGCCGCCGCCTTGGCCAAGCATGGCGTCCGAAGCCACCTCGTTGCCGTGGCCGTCATAGGTGCGACGCGACAGATCGCCGGACGCCGAGAAGAAATAGTCGAAATCGCCTTTCTTGCCCTCGACCGAGACGCTGGTGCTGGGCCCGGCCGATTTGCCGGGGTTTTCGGTGAAGGCGGTGACGCCGGTGCGCACTGTCACCTTCGGCTTGTCGCTATCGCCGCGCTTGGTGATGAAGTTGATCGTGCCGCCGGTGGCCCCGGCGCCATAAAGGCTGGACGCGCCATTGATGACTTCGATGCGCTCGACCGAATTCAGGTCGATCATCGACAGGATGCGTGAGACGTCCCGCAGCGGTGTGTTGCGCGGCACACCGTCGACCATGATGAGAACGCTGCGCCCGCGGAAGGTTTCCGAAGCGCCGGAAATGGTCTGGTTGCGTGGCGCGTAGCCGGGGACGATGCGGCTGATCAGGGTCGCGGCGTCGATATTTTCCTGCGTTGCTTCCTCGACCTGTTGCCGTTCCACGACCTGAACGGACTGGGCAACGCTGGAAATCGACCTTTCATTGCGGCCGGTGACCAGGATCTGATCGAGCACGGTGGCTCCCTGCTGGTCCGTCGGAGCGGCTTCCTGGGCAAATGCCGCGCCTGCCATAATCGACGAACCCAAAGCCGATGACCAAAGAAGCGTACTGAAAAATCTGCGCATGCTGTCCCCATCCATGCCCTGGTCCCCAGCGCCAGAGCGGAAAGGCCCAGGTATAATTCATGATAAAACGAGTCAACATTTATTTTGTGGCTTTTCAAATCAGGATTAGTCAGCGAACGGATGAGAGCCGGGTACATGAACGGCGCGCATTTTAGCCGGCACTAAGATGCTGAGTTTTCTTGACAAACGGCTTACGGGCGGCCGGCGGCGGCGTCAGCCTTTGTGCTTACAAGAAGCTCTGCGGATCGATGTCGACCTGCACGCGGACCGAGCCGCGCTGCTTCGGCCCTTCGGCCAGCATGGTGCGGATGAAGCCTTGGATGTCGGCGCGCTTTTCACCCTGGATCAGCAAACGGAAACGATGGCGCCCACCGAGCAGCGACAGCGGCGCCTCGGCCGGACCGAGCACGAACAGGTCGCTGGCCTGGGGTGCTGCACGGCGCAGGCCGCGCGCGTGGCCTTCGGCCTCGGCCCGCGTCACCGCACTGACGATGACGCCGGCAAGCCTGCCGAAGGGCGGCAGGGCTGCCCGTTCGCGCTCAGTGATCTCGCGTTCGTAAAAGGCCTCGGCATCGCCCGAGACGATCGCCCGCATCACCGGATGGTCCGGCTGGAAAGTCTGCAGCAGGCCGAGGCTCTTCTTGCCGGTGCGGCCGGCGCGGCCGGTCACCTGGCTGAGCAACTGGAAGGTGCGCTCAGCGGCGCGGGGATCGCCATTGGCGAGGCCGAGATCGGCATCGACGACGCCGACCAGCGTCATGTTGGGAAAGTTATGGCCCTTGGCGACCAGCTGCGTGCCGATGACGATGTCGGCCTCGCCATTGGCAATGGCCTCGAGCTCCAGCCGCAGCCGGCGCACTCCACCCATCAAATCGGATGACAGGACGATCGTGCGCGCGTCGGGGAAATGCGCCACGACTTCTTCAGCTATCCGCTCGACGCCAGGCCCGCAGGCGACCAGATGGTCGAGCGTGCCGCATTCCGGGCAAGCCTCCGGCCGCTTCTCATTGTGCCCGCAATGATGGCAGACGAGTTGGCCGCGAAAGCGGTGCTCGACCAGCCAGGCCGAACAAACCGGGCAGCCGAAGCGGTGGCCGCAGACACGGCACAGCGTCAGCGGCGCATAGCCGCGCCGGTTGAGGAACAGCAGCGACTGCTCCTTCTTCTCCAGCGTACGTTGCATCTGGTCGATCAGCAGCGGCGACAGAAAGCCGCCGCGGGCCGGCGGCGCGCGCCGCATGTCGATCGTCTTGAGATCGGGAAGCGCGGCTTCGGCAAAGCGCGCCGACAGCACCGCCCTGCTGTAGCGGCCCTGCTGCGCATTGACCCGGCTTTCGACCGATGGCGTCGCCGACGCCAGCACCACCGGGAAGCCGCTGATATGGCCGCGCACCACCGCCATGTCGCGCGCATTGTAGAAGACGCGATCCTCCTGCTTGTAGGCGGGGTCGTGCTCCTCGTCGACGACGATCAGCCCGAGCTCGCGGAACGGCAGGAACAGCGCCGAACGCGCCCCGGCAACGACGCGCACGCCGCCTTCCGCCACCTGTCGCCAGACCTTTTCGCGCATTCGGGGCGGCAGGTCGGAATGCCATTCCGCCGGCTTGGCGCCGAAACGCTGCTGGAAGCGTTCGAGGAAGGCATGCGTCAGCGCGATCTCCGGCAGCAGGATCAACACCTGCCTGCCCTGGTCGAGGGCTGCCGCCACCGCCTCGAAATAAACTTCCGTCTTGCCCGAGCCGGTGACGCCGTCGAGCAGCGTGACGTTGAAAGCAGCGGCCGCGACATTGGCGCGCAGCATGGCGGCCGCGTCTGCCTGGTCCGGCATCAGCTCCGGCATGGCGTAGGAGGGATCGGGCGCGGCGACCACCGGTCGAGGCGGGATCATCACCGTCTCGAACACGCCTTGCGCCTTGAGTCCCTCGACCACCGTCGACGACACGCCCGCCGCGTGCGCCAGGCCGGATCGCGTCCAGGCAAGCCCCCCTTCCGCCGTCTCCAGCACGCGCGTCCTGGCATCCGTCATCCGGTCGGGCATGACGAGGGTCCGCTGCAGGCCCTCGATCCATGGTTCGGGATCGAACGCCTCCGGCGCGCGCAACAGCATGCGCGCCACCATGCCGGGCGGCGACAGCGTGTACTGCGCCACCCAGTCGACGAAGCGGCGCATGCCGCGGTCGATCGGCGGGCAGTCGAAGACCTGTTCGATCGGGCGCAGCTTTTTGGCGTCGATATTCTCGACCGCACCATCCCAGACGATGCCGGCAACCTGGCGCGGACCGAGCGGCACGCGCACGATCGAGCCCGGCACCACGCGCACGCCGGCAGGCACAGCGTAGGTGTAGGGCCGTTCGGCCGGCATCGGCACCAGCACCGGCGCGGCTGCGACAAAGGGCGAATCTTCGATCATCGGGCGTGACCTTGCCCCGACTTTGGTCTAGATCAAAGGGCAACCCCGAATGTGCATGGCATGCACATGGAAATCTTTCAGGAGACCCCCATGAAATTTTTTGTCGACACCGCTGACATCAAGGACATCAAGGAACTGAACGACCTGGGGCTGCTCGACGGCGTGACCACCAATCCCTCGCTGATCCTGAAATCCGGCGGTAAGATCGCCGAGGTCACCAAGCAGATCTGCGACATCGTCAAGGGCCCGGTTTCGGCCGAGGTTGTTGCGGTCGAATACAAGGACATGATGGCCGAGGCCAACATCCTGGCCAAGATCGCCGACAATGTCTGCATCAAGGTGCCGCTGACGCTCGACGGCCTGCGCGCCTGCAAGACGATCCGCACCGAGATGAACCGCATGGTCAATGTAACGCTGTGCTTCTCGGCCAACCAGGCGCTGCTGGCGGCCAAGGCCGGCGCCTCGTTCATCTCGCCCTTCGTCGGCCGCATCGACGACACCGGCGCCGACGGCATGGAGCTGATCCAGGAAATCCGTCAGATCTACGACAATTATGATTTCGACACCGAGATCCTCGTCGCTTCGGTTCGCACCGTGAACCACGTCAAGCAGGCGGCCCTGATCGGCGCCGATGTCGTTACCGCGCCGGCGGCGACGCTGAAGGCGCTGGTCAAGCACCCGTTGACCGATAAGGGCCTGGAGCAGTTCGCGGCCGACTGGGCCAAGACCGGCCAGAAGATCGGCTGAGATCAAGGTTCGGTATCAACGAAAAAGGCCGGGAAACCGGCCTTTTTTTGCGAACTGCTAAAGTCGAGTTGGCAAGGCCAGGAAATGCTCAGGCCTTTTTGCCGTGCCTGACCAAATCCTGGGCGACCGACAGGCTCACCATTTCAGCCAGTTCACGCGCTGCGCGGTTCTCGGCGTCGAGCTGCGCCCGGTAGGAAGCGAACTCCTGCGTCGGCTTGTCGAAGGATGACGGGATCGAGCGCTTGCCGGTGGCGATCACCACGCCGGTCTTGGCATCGGTCAGCACATAGCTTGCGGTCAGTGTCACAGTGCCCGCCGTCGGCTCGTCTTCGTCGGTCTGGATCTGCACCACCGCGGCCGATTCGACCAGTTCGGTGACGCCGAGATCGAGCATGTAGACCGGCGCCGGCGGCTCGCCGGCGCCTTGACCAAAGGCAAATATCAGATTGTTGCGGACCTGCTGGGCGTAACGGGTCTTGACCGGCTTGACCGCGACCGACGCCAGTTCCGCCGAAGCGCTGAGCGTCGAACCGGCCGTCAACGGCGCGCTGGAATAGAGCGGCCTGACCGTGCAGGCCGAAACCAGCGCCATCGAAGCGACCATGCCGTACAGCGCTGCGCGGCGCAGCAAACGCGCCGTCTTTTCCAGATCAGGCCCCATCCTTCTGAAGTCAAACAACGACATTGACGATCCTCTGCGGCACGATGATCACCTTGCGGGGCGCCTTACCTTCCAGCGCTTTCTGCACGAAGTCGAGAGCCAGAACCGCTTTTTCGATCGCACCTTGGTCCGCGTCGCGGGCAATTGTCAAATAGCCGCGCATCTTGCCGTTGACCTGGACCGGCAGCACAACCTCGTTGTCGACCACCAGCGCCGGGTCGTAGACCGGCCATGGCCGTTCGGCGACCAGATCGGTGCCACCGAGCGTGTGCCAGCACTCTTCAGCCAGATGCGGCATGACCGGCGCGACGACATGCACCAGGATCTCCACCGCCTCGCGGCAGGCGCCTTTGAGCGCGGCGTCGGCCTTGCCCTCGGCGACGTCGTTGAGCGGCGTGGTCAGCGCATTGGCCAGTTCGTAGATGCGCGCGATCGCGCGGTTGAAGCCGAGCTTCTCGATATCCTCGCCGATGGCCTTCAGGATCTTGTGCGCGGCCTTGGAAACGGCACTCGCCTCGCCCTCCTTCGCCGCCTGCGGCTTGACACCGTCGAGCGTCTCGGCGGCGATCGACACCAGGCGCCAGATGCGCTGGATGAAGCGATGCGCGCCGGCGGCACCGTCGTCGGTCCACTCCACGTCTCGCTCTGGCGGCGAATCCGACAGCATGAACCAGCGCGCTGTATCGGCGCCGTAGCCATCGGTGATGTCTTCCGGGCTCACCGTGTTCTTCTTCGACTTCGACATCTTTTCGAGCGAGCCGATCGCCGCCTCTTCGCCGGTGGCGATCTCGATGGCGCGGCGCTTGCCGCCGACATCCTCGATCCTGACCTCAGCCGGCGACAGCCAGCGGCCATTGTTCGACGCTCCGCCGACGCGGTAGGTCTCATGCACCACCATGCCTTGCGTGAACAGGCCCTTGAACGGCTCGGCCAGGTCGAGATGCCCGGTCGCGCGCATGGCGCGGGTGAAGAAGCGCGAATAGAGCAGATGGAGGATCGCGTGCTCGATGCCGCCAATATACTGGTCGACGGCCAGCCAGTCATCGGCAGCCTTCGGCTCCGTCGGCTCATTGGCCCAGGGCGCGGTGAAGCGCGCGAAATACCAGGACGAATCGACGAACGTGTCCATCGTGTCGGTCTCGCGGCGCGCATCCTTGCCGCATTGCGGGCACTTCACATGCCGCCAGGTCGGGTGGCGGTCGAGCGGATTGCCGGGACGGTCGAACTCGATGTCGTCGGGCAGCTTGACCGGCAGGTCGGCCTTCGGCACCGGCACGACGCCGCAATCCTCGCAATGGATCATCGGGATCGGGCAGCCCCAGTAGCGCTGACGCGAAATGCCCCAGTCGCGCAAGCGGAAGTTCACCTTGCGCTCCGCCATTGGCCGACCGCCGATGGTCTTCTGCTCCAGCAGCTTTGCGACCTCGTCGAACGCCTGCTCCGGCTTCATGCCGTCGAGAAAGCGCGAATTGATCATCACGCCGTCATCGACATAGGCCTCTTCCGTGATATGGAAGGTCTTGGCGTCGGCATCTTCCGGCATCACCACCGGGATCACCGGCAGGCCGTATCTGTTGGCGAAGTCGAGGTCGCGCTGGTCGCCCGACGGGCAGCCGAATATGGCGCCGGTGCCGTATTCCATCAAAACGAAATTCGCGACATAGACCGGCAGGGTCCACGAGTCGTCGAACGGATGCACGACGCGGATGCCGGTGTCGAAACCTTTCTTCTCGGCCGTCTCCAGTGCGGCCACCGACGTGCCCATATGCCTGATTTCGTCGATGAACTTGGCCAGATCGAGATTGGTCTCGGCGGCCTTCCTGGCCAGCGGATGGTCGGCGGCAACCGCCATGAACGACGCGCCGAAAATGGTGTCGGGCCTGGTCGTGTAGACCTCCAGTTCCTTCGCATCGCCAACCGGAGCGGCCAGCGGCCAGCGGATCAGCAGCCCTTCCGAGCGGCCGATCCAGTTCTGCTGCATCAGCTTGACCTTTTCCGGCCACTCGCCGAGACCATTCAGCGAGTCCAGCAGGTCCTGCGCGTAGTCGGTGATCTTGAAGAACCACTGCGTCAGCTCGCGCTGTTCGACCAGCGCGCCCGAGCGCCAGCCACGGCCGTCGATGACCTGCTCGTTGGCGAGCACCGTCATGTCCTCCGGGTCCCAGTTGACCTTGGAGGATTTGCGCGTCACCAGCCCCTTTTCGACGAAATCGAGGAACAGCATCTGCTGGCGGTGGTAATAGTCGACGTCGCAGGTGGCGAACTCACGCGTCCAGTCCAGCGACAGGCCCATCATCTTGAGCTGTTCGCGCATGGCGGCGATGTTGGCGTAGGTCCATTCCTTGGGATGGACCTTGTTCTGCATCGCCGCATTTTCGGCCGGCATGCCGAAAGCGTCCCAGCCCATAGGGTGCAGCACGTTGAAACCCTTGGCCCGCTTGTAGCGCGCCACCACGTCGCCCATCGTGTAGTTGCGGGTGTGGCCGATATGGATCTTCCCCGAGGGATAGGGGAACATCTCCAGCACGTAGTATTTCGGCTTCGGGTCGTCGTTCTGCGCTTCGAACAGCTTCTTTTCGGCCCAGGCCTTCTGCCATTTGGGCTCTGACGCGCGCGGATTGTATCGTTCGGTTGCCATCGGATGATTTTCACTTAAAAGCAGGCGCAGACCGCCGGACAAGGCCCGGTGGCCAAGGTAAATGTCGTGGCGGTGTTCACCATGGATTGCCGGACCCGTCAACTGCGGTGAGCCGGCGAGGGCTAGAAAGACAGGCAGGATATAGGCATGGCGAGCGCCGTCGAACAGTTTTTCGCCGTCAGGACGAGGATCGCTGCCGCCGAGCGCGAGGCCGGCCGCGACGCCGGCTCCGTGACGCTGGTTGCTGTGTCGAAGACTTTTGAGGTCGACGCCATCCGCCCGGTCATCGAGGCCGGCCAGCGCGTCTTTGGCGAAAACCGGGTGCAGGAGGCGCAAGGCAAATGGCCGGCGCTGAAAACTGAATTCCCCGACATCGAGCTGCATCTGATCGGCCCGCTGCAGTCGAACAAGGCGAAGGAAGCCGTCGCGCTCGCCGACGTCATCGAGACCGTCGACCGCGAGAAGATCGCCGCCGAACTCGCCAAGGAGATCGCTAGGCAAGGCCGTGCACCAAAACTCTATGTCCAGGTCAATACCGGCTCGGAGCCGCAAAAGGCCGGCATCGAGCCGCGCGACGCCGTTGCCTTCGTTGCCCGCTGCCGCGATGTCCACGGCCTCGCCATCGAAGGCCTGATGTGCATCCCGCCGGCGGACGAGAATCCCGGCCCGCATTTCGCCCTGCTGGAAAAGCTCGGCAAGGAGGCCGGCGTCGCCAAACTGTCGATGGGCATGTCCGGCGACTACGAGACCGCGATCGCCTTCGGCGCCACCAGCGTCCGGGTCGGCTCGGCGATTTTTGGGAGCCGGTAGTCGTCGGCTTCGCGAGACACCTGTCGATCCCCGATTTTTCGAGCTAATGTATCGAGCACATCCGGCCGAGTTAGCGAGGACTATTCTTCTTGGACTGGCACCTCAGGGACGCACGAAACAATCTTTCGAAGCTTGTGCGACAGGCGCGCGAAGAAGGGCCGCAAACCATCACCTTGCGCGGAAAGCCAGCTGCCGTCGTGTTGTCTCCTGATGACTATGACCAACTGATCGGCGCAAAGCCTTCGCTTGCGGAATATCTCCTCTCCGGTCCCGCATGGGACGACGATTTCGTCGAGGAGGTCAACCGCCGCTCAGAGACGATGATCCGACCCGTGGAATTCTGATAGATTTTCGACACAAACATCGCCTCGCGCATCTCGCCACGGTTGACGAGTTCTATGGGGCCAGATGCATCCGGTCGATTACGCCACCACTGGAAACGAAACGTACCGTTCCTATTTGCTTTGCGTAATCACCAAATCTTCTGGAGCTGCCACCATGCGCTACAATCAACTCGGAAATACGGGGATGTTCGTCTCCGAACTCTGCCTCGGCACAATGACCTTCGGCGCCGCCGGCGAGAATGCCCAATGGGGTCTGATCGCCAGCCTCGACCAGAAGGGCGTCAACGACATCGTTGGCCGTTCGATCGCCGCCGGCGTCAATTTCTTCGACACCGCCGACGTCTACTCCTTCGGCCAGTCCGAGCGCCTGCTCGGCCAGTCGCTCAGGGATCTCGGCGTCAAGCGCTCGGACGTCGTCATTGCCACCAAGGTGCATGGCGCCATGGGCCAGGGCCCGAACGAGCGCGGCTCTTCGCGAGGCCACATCATGGATTCGGTCGAGGGCAGCCTGGAGCGGCTGCAGCTCGACCATATCGACCTCTATCAGTTGCACGGCACCGATACGGTGACGCCGATCGACGAGACGCTACGGGCACTTGATGACCTGGTTGCCAGCGGCAAGGTTCGCTATGTCGGCGTCTCCAACTGGCAGGCATGGCGCATCGCCAAGGCTCTGGGCATTGCCGAGCGCAAGGGGTTCTCCCGCTTCGAGACCATCCAGTCCTATTACTCGATCGCCGGCCGCGATCTCGAGCGTGAGATCGTGCCGCTCATCAACGAGGAAAAGCTCGGCCTGATGGTCTGGTCGCCGATGGCCGGCGGCCTGCTGTCGGGCAAATACGGTCCCGGCGCGCCCGGCAATGGCGAGGGCCGCCGCGCCGCCTTCAACTTCCCGCCGGTCGATGAGGACCGCGCCTGGGCAGCCGTCGCCGTCATGCGCGACATCGCCAAAAAGCACGATGTCAGCGTCGCTACGGTCGCGCTCGGTTATGTCCTGGCCAAACCTTTCGTCATGAGCGTCATCATCGGCGCCAGCCGCATGGAGCAGCTCGAGCAGAACCTAGCCGCGGCCGAGGTGAAGCTCGACGCCGACGATCTCGCCAAACTGGATGAGGTCAGCGCGCTGCCGGCCGAATATCCCGGCTGGATGCTGGAGCGTCAGGGCGCCGGTCGCCGCCCGGCGCCGTTCACCCCGAAGAAATAGTCATCGCTGTCGCCTGATGCTTGGGGGGTCATCTGGCTCCCCAACGTCTTTTCAGCTCATCCGCACGCTCTCGACCAGAAAGTCGAGAAACGCCCGCACCCGTGCGGGCAAATGCCGGCCCTGGCCGACATAGACGGCGTGGGTAGGCTCCTCGTCGCCCGGATTGAAATCCTCCAGCAGCGCCGTCAGCCGCCCCGCCGCGATGTCATCGGCCACATGCCAGTGTGCCAGCCGGGCGATGCCGGCGCCGCCGACCGCCATCAACCGCATCGACTCGCCATCGCCGACCAGCGTGTTTCCGGTGATCGGCACCATGACGGCGTTCCCGGTTGCATCGACAAACGACCAGCCATCGACATGCCGGACAAAGCCGAAAGCCATGCGATTGTGCCGGTCGAGATCTGCTGGAACCAGCGGCGTGCCATGCGTCTTGAGATAGGACGGTGCGGCAACGACTGTCATCCGGCTTTGCCCGAGCTTGCGCGCCACCAGCCGCGACTCGCCGAGCGGCCCGGCGCGGATGGCGACGTCGGCACGCTCAGCCATCAAATCGATGACGCTGTCGGTCAGCACCAGATCGACCGAAATCCCGGGGTAGCGTTCGAGGAAATCAGGCAGCAGCGGGATCAGCCGATGCACCCCGAAGGGCACATAGGAGTTGACGCGCAGCCGTCCGCGCGGCGCGGCACCCACGGCCGCCTCGCGCTCGGCCGCCGCCATATCGGCCAGGATGCGCACCCCGCTGTCATAGAACGCCGTCCCTTCCGGCGTCAGCTGCAGCTTGCGCGTCGAGCGCGTGACCAGCCGCGCGCCGAGCCTTGCCTCCAGTCGCGCGATCAGCTTGCTCACCGCCGACGGTGTCATACGCAGCGAACGAGCCGCAGCCGAGAAACTGCCCGCCTCGACGACGCGGACGAACACTTCGATCTCGCCGGAACGGCTGATATCGGGTCTGGCCATTTGTGAATCTATTTCACAGGAAATATGCCCAAGGCAAGTCTGGTTCACAAGGCATGGCAACACGATCTCTGCGGTCGGGGCGCGGGTCTGGTCGCGTTCATCGAGTTCGAACTGGAAACCGCCATGCCTCTTGCTCTCTACGCCCTCGCTGCCGGCGCCTTCGGCATCGGTGTCACCGAATTCGTCATCATGGGGCTGCTGATCGATGTCAGCAAAGATCTCGGAGTCTCGATCTCGGCCGCCGGCCAGTTGATTTCGGGCTACGCGTTGGGCGTCGTCATCGGCGCGCCGCTTTTGACCATCGCCACCGGCAACTGGCCCCGCAAGACCGTCCTTCTGGCCCTTATGGCGATCTTCACGCTCGGCAACCTCGCCTGTGCGATCGCCCCCGACTACTGGACGCTGATGGGCGCCCGCATCATCACCGCCTTTGCCCATGGCACTTTCTTTGGCGTCGGCTCGGTGGTCGCCACCGGCCTGGTCGCGCCCAACAAGAAAGCCTCGGCGATCGCGCTGATGTTCACCGGCCTGACTATCGCCAACATCCTCGGCGTGCCCTTCGGCACTTGGCTCGGCCAGACCTTCGGCTGGCGCGCCACCTTCTGGGCCGTAACCCTGGTCGGCTTGGCAGCCTTTGCCGTCATCCTGCTTCTGGTGCCGCGCAGCAAGGAAGCGCCCGAGAAGACCAATCTGCGCGCCGACCTCGCAGTGCTGCGCCGCACGCCGGTGCTGCTCGGCCTCGCCACCACCGTGCTCGGCTATGCCGGCGTCTTCGCCGTCTTCACCTACATCGCCCCGCTGCTCACCGAGATCACCGGTTTTGGGGAAGCCGCCGTGTCGCCGATCCTGCTCGTCTTCGGTGGCGGTCTTATCGCCGGCAATCTGCTTGGCGGCAAGGTCGCCGACCGCTGGCTGGTGCCGGCGGTGCTCGGCAGCCTCGTGGTGCTGGCGTTGGTGCTGGCCACAATGACCTTCGCCGTCCACAGCCAAATCCTGGCCGTCATCTATGTCGGCCTGCTTGGTGCCGCCGCCTTCGCCACCGTGGCGCCGCTGCAGATGTGGGTGCTGGAAAAGGCGCAAGGCGCGGGCCAGAGCCTCGCCTCGTCCTTCAACATCGCCGCCTTCAACCTCGGCAATGCCGCCGGCGCTTGGCTTGGCGGCGCGGTGATTGCCCATGACCTCGGCCTCGGCTCACTAACCTGGATCGCCGCTTTGCTGCCGGTCGCGGCTCTTGGCGTCGCTGCCCTGGCGCTGCGCCTCGATCGCGCCCCCACAATCGGGGTGCCGGTCTGCGCCCAGTCATGAGCATCACGCGCAATCCTTCTTCGACATCATCAAGGAGCATAAAATGGATTATCGACGTCTCGGCGCATCGGGCCTGAAAGTGCCCGCACTCTCTTTCGGCGCCGGCACTTTCGGCGGCTCCGGGCCGCTGTTCGGGGCCTGGGGCAACAGCGATGCCAAGGAAGCGCGGCGGCTGATCGACATCTGCCTCGAGGCCGGCGTCAATCTGTTCGACACCGCCGATGTCTATTCGAACGGCGCCTCCGAGGAAGTGCTTGGCGAAGCCATCAAAGGCCGCCGCGACGCGGTGCTGATCTCGACCAAGACTTCGCTGCCGATGGGCGACAGACCGGCCGACTACGGCTCGTCGCGCTCGCGGCTGATCAAAGCCGTCGACGCCGCCCTGAAGCGCATGGGCACCGATTACATCGACCTGTTGCAGCTGCACGCCTTCGATGCCGGCACGCCGATCGAGGAGGTGTTGTCGACGCTGGACGACCTCGTGCGCGCCGGCAAGCTGCGCTATGTCGGCGTCTCCAACTTCTCCGGCTGGCAGGTGATGAAATCGCTGGCGGAAGCTGACAAGCATGCTTATCCGCGCTACGCCGCGCATCAGGTCTACTACTCGCTGGTCGGTCGCGACTATGAATGGGAGCTGATGCCGCTCGGTATCGACCAGGGCATCGGCGCGCTGGTGTGGAGCCCGCTCGGCTGGGGCCGCCTGACCGGCAAGATCCGCCGCGGCCAGCCCCTGCCGGAAAAGAGCCGGCTGCACGACACCGCCGATTTCGGCCCGCCGGTCGCGGACCAACATCTCTACCGGGTCATGGATGCGCTTGATGCGATGGCTGAAGAGACCGGCAAGACCGTGCCGCAGATCGCCATCAACTGGCTGTTGCGGCGCCCGACCGTGTCCTCGGTCATCATCGGCGCCCGCAACGAGGAACAGCTGCGCCAGAACCTCGGCGCCGTCGGCTGGGCATTGACGCCGGAGCAGGTCAAAAAGCTCGACGCCGCAAGCGAAGTGACCGCGCCCTACCCGTACTTCCCTTATCGCCGCCAGGAAGGTTTCGCCCGACTGAACCCGCCTGCGGTGTGATCGCACGACGTTGAAGCTGCCAATCTCCCCCCTTGCGGGGGAGATCAGCTATACTGCCGCTCAGTGCAGCACGAACTCCCCATCCACCTTCCGCCATTCGTTCGGCGCGATCAGCTTCTGGTGCGTGTAGCTGATCGAATGCAGCGGCCCGTCGAGCCTGGCCTTCCAGAACTCGATGAACTTGATCAGCACCGGAAACTTCGGCGCCAGATCGTAATCCTGCCAGATGAAGCTCTGCAGCAGATGCGGGTGGTCGGGAAAATGGTACAGAATCTTGGCCGTGGTCAGGCCATACCCCTTGAGCATCAGGTCCATTTCGGAATGATCGCGCATGACAGCCCCTTGGCCTAGTTGATTCTCCATTCCTCCCAACACCGAATTGTGCGCGCCGTTCCTTAACTGTCTATGATTTTCCTGATCCCAGTCGGGTTTTATGCACGAAAACATGCAGTTAGCAGCGACCGCTGCCGAGTGCTGATACAACCGAAACGGGAGCTGCGGCATCGCGCCACGCGAATCCAACGTCTAATGTTGCCGTCAGCGCGGAACTGTTAATAATGCCGCCGAATTCGCGGCTGCGTCGCCGTGATCCTGGCTGTGGTCAAGCCGGCGGGGTGGTTTGGGAGGAAAGTGAAGACATGTCCGAGGTGAAGATCCACCGCGTCCAGCCGGCGTGGAAGAAGAATGCGCTGATCGACAACGACACCTACCTCAAATGGTATGCCGACAGCGTGAAGAATCCGGACAAGTTCTGGGGCAAGCACGGCAAGCGCATCGACTGGTTCAAGCCGTTCAGCAAGGTCAAGAACACCTCCTTCGAGGGCAAGGTCTCGATCAAATGGTTCGAGGACGGCGAAACCAACGTCTCCTACAACTGCATCGACCGCCATTTGAAGAAGCGCGGCAACCAGACAGCCATCATCTGGGAAGGCGACAATCCCTACGACGACAAGAAGATCACCTATAACGAGCTCTACGAGCATGTCTGCCGGCTCGCCAATGTGATGAAGAAGCACGGCGTCAGGAAGGGCGACCGCGTCACCATCTACATGCCGATGATCCCGGAAGCGGCCTACGCGATGCTGGCTTGCACCCGCATCGGCGCCATCCACTCGATCGTCTTCGGCGGCTTTTCACCGGACGCGCTGGCCGGCCGCATCGATGACTGCAAGTCGACCTTCGTCATCACCGCCGACGAAGGCCTGCGCGGCGGCAAGCCGATCCCGCTGAAGGAAAACACCGACAGAGCGATCGAAATCGCCGCCAAGGCCGGCACCAAGGTCGATAAGGTGGTCGTCGTTCGTCGCACCGGCGGCAAGACCGGCTGGGTCCAGGGACGCGACATCTGGTACCATGACGAGATCGCCACGGTGAAAGGCGACTGCAAGCCGGAGAAGATGAAGGCCGAGGATCCGCTGTTCATCCTCTATACCTCAGGCTCGACCGGCAAGCCGAAGGGAGTGCTGCACACCACCGCCGGCTATCTCGTCTATGTCGCGATGACCCACCAATATGTCTTCGACTACCATGATGGCGATATCTACTGGTGCACCGCCGATGTCGGTTGGGTCACCGGCCACAGCTATATCGTCTATGGCCCGCTCGCCAACGGCGCCACCACGCTGATGTTCGAGGGCGTGCCGAACTACCCCTCGCAGTCGCGCTTCTGGGAAGTCATCGACAGGCACAAGGTCAACATCTTCTACACCGCGCCGACGGCGCTGCGCGCGCTGATGGGCGCCGGCGACGAACCGGTGAAGAAGACCTCGCGCAAGTCGCTGCGCGTGCTGGGCTCGGTCGGCGAACCGATCAATCCGGAAGCCTGGGAGTGGTATTTCAACATCGTCGGCAACGGCAAGGTGCCGATCGTCGACACCTGGTGGCAGACCGAGACCGGCGGCATCCTGATCACGCCGCTGCCCGGCGCCACCGACCTCAAGGCTGGTTCGGCGACGCGGCCCTTCTTCGGCATCAGGCCGCAGCTGGTCGACGGCGAAGGTAGGGTGCTGGAAGGGGCGGCCGACGGCAATCTCTGCATCGCCGATTCCTGGCCCGGCCAGATGCGCACGGTCTATGGCGATCATGACCGCTTCGTGCAGACCTATTTCTCCACCTACAAGGGCAAATACTTCACCGGTGACGGCTGTCGCCGCGACGCCGACGGCTATTACTGGATCACCGGCCGCGTCGACGACGTCATCAACGTTTCCGGCCACCGCATGGGAACGGCCGAGGTCGAATCGGCGCTCGTCAGCCATGAGAAGGTGTCGGAAGCAGCTGTCGTCGGCTATCCCCACGACATCAAGGGCCAGGGCATCTACAGCTACGTTACCTTGATGAAAGGCGTGGAGCCGAGCGAGGAACTGCGCAAGGAGCTCGTGGCCCATGTCCGCAAGGAGATCGGCGCCATCGCCTCGCCCGACAAGCTGCAATTCGCGCCCGGACTGCCGAAAACCCGCTCCGGCAAGATCATGCGCCGTATCCTGCGCAAGATCGCCGAGGACGATTTTTCCGCGCTCGGCGATACCTCGACACTGGCCGATCCGGCCGTGGTCGATGATCTGATCGCCAACCGCCAGAACAAGAAGGGCTGAGGGGATTTGATGGCTGCACTGGGCGCAGTCACGGAGCTCTGGCGTTACCCCGCAAGTTCGCTTGCCGGCGAACGCCAGGACGCCATTTCGGTCGGCCTTGAAACCATCGACGGCGACCGGCTGTTCGGCCTTGTCGATGTCTCGGACAATGAGATCGCGCGGCCCGACCGCGACGCCAAGTGGCACAAGGTGCCGCGCATCCGCACCCGGCTGAGCAAGGACCGCAAGCTGGAGATCGCCGTTCCCGACGGCGACTGGCTGGCAGTGCCGGGTGTGGAATGCGACCAAGCCATCTCGGCCTATCTCGGCTTCGCCGCCTCGATCAGGCCGTTCAGCCAGGACAACGCTCCCGGCTACACCGGCCCGCTCACCGCGGCGCGCTACCGCAAAGCGCCGATCCATCTCTTGACCACCGCATCGCTGGCGCGGCTCAAGGCGCTGCACCCCGAAGGCATTCCCGATCCGCGCCGCTTCCGCCCCAACATCGTCGTCGACATGGCGGCGGTCAAAGGCTCGTTTCCCGAGACCGAATGGATTGGCCGCAAGCTCGCCATCGGCGATCTGCTGGTGACCGTCTCGGAGCCGTGCCGCCGCTGCGGCTTCACCATCATCAGCCAGGACGGCTTCGACCACGATCCCGGCATCCTGCGCAATCTGGTCCGCCACAACGCGCACAATCTTGGCGTCTATTGCACTGTGGACAGGCCTGCCCGCGTCGAGATCGGCGCGCCGATGCGGTTCGTGTAGGCCTCTACCGCGAGGCAGCGAATCGCAGACCTTGGAAAGCGTGGGGTTCGGCCCCGAATCCTATCTCTACCGATACAGATCCGCCCGTGTCGGCGGCAGCCCGCTCGGCCCGCGTGCGCGTTTGGTGACGACGGTCTGAAAAATCTGCGCCGAGGCGCGCTCGAAGGTGATCGAGCAGCCGGTGAGATAAAGCAGCCACAGCCGTGCCTTGGCCTCGCCGACTTCGGCGACCGCCTCGTCGAAGCGAGCCTGTAGCCGCTCGGCCCACAGCCGGCAGGTGCGCGCATAGTGCTCGCGCAGATTCTCGACGTCGTAGACCAGGAAGCCATGCGCCTCCAGATTGCCCAGCGTCATGCCGATCGTGTCGAGTTCGCCGCCTGGGAAAATGTATTTGAGCAGCGCCTTGAACTCCGGCCCCTTGCGCAAGGTTTTCTTCAAGTCGCCCTTGCTGCGCCTGGTGATGGCGTGGTGCAGATAGATGCCGCCGGGCTTCAGCAAGCGATGGATGGTCTTGAAATAGGTGGCGTGGTTGGCGAGGCCGAGATGCTCGAACATGCCGATCGACGATATCTTGTCGAAGGAGCCTTTGAGCTCCGTATAGGATTTGATTTCGATGGTGATGCGGTCCTGCAGCCCTTCGGCGCGGATGCGCTCGCGGGCGAGATCGGTCTGCGCCTGCGACAGCGACACGCCATGGCCGACGACGCCGTAATTTTTGGCCGCATGGATCAGCATGGCACCCCAGCCGCAGCCGATGTCCAGCAGCTTTTCGCCCGGCTTCAGCCTGAGCTTGCGGCAGATATGGTCGAGCTTGTCGGCCTGCGCCTGGTCGATGCCATCGGCGAAATCCTTAAAGTAGCCGCAGCTGTAGACCATGCGCTCGTCGAGGAAGAGCCGGTAAAAGGCATTCGAAATGTCGTAGTGATGCTGGATCGCCTCCTGGCTCGACCCGCTGACATAGGGGTTGCGACCCGACAGATCGGTGCGTGCACTCATCTGCTTGCGTGACAGGAGCACCGCCGGCAGGTCGCGCAGGATCGCCAGCTTCGGCAGCGACTTGAGCTTGGTCCTGAGCTTGCCTTGCGACGGCAGTGCGTAGAAATCGAAAATCGTCCCGTCTTCGATGTCTATCGTCTTGGAGATCCACATCTCGATCAGCGTCGACAGCGATGGCCGCTTCACCACCTGCCAGACGATGTCCTGGTCGTTGATGGTGAGCACGGGCCCGATGGCGGGACCGATCCGCTCGCCGGTCCACAGCTTGACCGCAAAACCCGGCTTCAGCGTTTCGATCACCGTTCGCACGATGCGCGCGGCCTTCTCGGCTGCCTCCATGGCCATCCTCCCGAGTCCTGACAATCCACCTTGCATGGATTTTGCCCGCCCTCGCGGCTCTTCGCAACCCGGCGCAAAAGGCGGCTCGCCAGCTATTTCAAATCGGCATCTTGTTTTTTGCTGCAACGCACCCCATCATCTGTACGTGTTCAACAAATCGAAAGGAGGTGATCCGATGTCGAGTGATTTCGTTTTCCAGAACGTGGCCTCAGCGGATTGCACTTTCGGGAAGCAGTCTTCCCGTTAAGGCGCGATAAGCGCGGCGGGTGACCTCGGTCGCCGCCATTGGCCGCGCCACGGACGGAAACACGGAAGGCCGCCGGCTTCGTCAAGAAGCGGCGGCCTTTTCCATTTCCGGATTGTGTGTCGAAGCAGATCAGAATCCGGTCACGCCAGCATCCGCGCGCTGATCGTCTTGTCGACGCCGTGATAGGGCGGATTGAACAGCTTGCCTTCCTGCTCGTAGGTCCAGACCTTGAACAGCGAGAGTTGGTGTGGGCCGAAACTGTGCAGCAGCGGGACATCCGTGGCATCGCGGCCGCGCGCGATGACGACGCGGCCGATCCTGGGTTTGTTGTGGCGCGGGTCGAACGTGTACCACTTGCCGTCGAGGAACACTTCCATCCAGGCTGAAAAATCCATCGGCGCCGGGTCGGCCGGTACGCCGATGTCGCCGAGATAACCGTTCACATAGCGGGCCGGGATGTTCATGCAGCGGCAGAGCGTGATCGCCAGATGGGCGAAGTCGCGGCATACACCAACCTGCTCCTCATGCGCTTGGGCTGCGGTACGCGTCGACCGCGCATAGCCATAGCCGAAGGACAGCCGGTTGTGGACATAGTCGACGATCGCCTGCACCCGCGCCCAGCCGGAGGGAACATGGCCGAAAAGCTGCCAGGCCAGACTGCTCAGATGATCGGTCTCGCAATAGCGGCTGCCGAGGAGGTAGCCGAGCACATCGTCCGGCAGTTCCGCCACCGGCACTTCCCTGGCCAGCGTGTTGACCGCGTCAGGCTCGCCGCTGTCCTCGACGGCTGCGTCATAGAGAATGCGGAAACTGCCGGCGGGTACGGTGAAGCGGCGGCAGGTATTGCCGAACAGATCGTGATAGACCTTGCTCGGCACTGAAGGCGACGTCAGCACGCGCGTCTGCCGTTTGATGTCGGCCTGACGATCCCTGTGGATATCAAGCAGCGAGATGACCGGCGTGGCGCCGACGCATTCAATGGCGATTTCGTAGCCGAGCCGGATCAGCACAATGATTGCCCCTTCGATCCCGTGGAAAACAGTATGCTCAAAACGCCAGAGGCGGGACCATGGTTCCCTGGAACTATCGAAAAGGCTCTCCCGCGGCTTCCCAGGCAGGCGTGGCGACGTTACGGTCGAACGACATGTTTCGACCTCCCGAAACGATCCCTAACCCGTGGAAAATCTGATGTTTGCAGGCAGAAAATTCGCCGCGTTCCTGTTCGATATGGATGGCACGGTGCTCAATTCGATCGCCTCGGCCGAGCGCGTCTGGGCGGCGTGGGCGCTTAAGCACGGTCTCGACGTCGAAGCCTTCCTGCCGACGATCCATGGCGTGCGGGCGGTCGAGACCATCACCAGGCTGGCGCTTCCCGGCCTCGACCCTGTTCATGAGGCGTTTGTGCTGTTGCAGGCCGAGTCGGACGATGTCGAAGGCGTGCTGCCGATCGCCGGCGCCGTGCCGTTCCTCAACGCTTTGCCGCCAGAGCGCTGGGCGATCGTCACCTCGGCGCCGCGCCCGTTGGCGCTGCTGCGCATGCGGGCCGCCGGCATCCCGGTTCCCGCCTTGGTGGTCGCGGCCGAGGATGTGTCGCACGGCAAGCCGGCGCCCGACTGTTTCCTGCTGGCGGCAAAACGGCTCGGCGTCGATATCGGCGACTGTCTGGTCTTCGAGGACGCACCGGCCGGTATCGCGGCGGCGGAAGCAGCGGGAGCGTCGGTGATGGTGATCAGCGCCACTCACCAGCATCCAATGACGACTCAGCACAACTCGATTGGCGGCTATGAAACCGTCTCCATCGCCATCGATGACAGCGGCTGGATGACGCTGGGGGCACAGCGCAGCGCGGCCTGAGAACTGGAGAACTGGAGAACTGGAGAACTGGAGAACTGGAGAACTGGAGAACTGGAGAACTGCTGTGCGCCTTTTTCTTCAACTCTTCAGTTCACCAGTTCCCCAGTTCTTCCGTTCCTGAACCCCTAGAAATCGCTAGCCAGTCCCTTCACTTCCCAGTCGCCGTAGCGGCCGGGTTCCTTGCCGCCGCGGCCGCCGATTTCCTTCGGCAGCGCAGCTTCCTTCTGGCGATACGCTTCACGGCGCGCCTCGGCTTCAGCCAGCGCTCGGCTGGCCGCCGGCGTCAGGTCCTTCTCCCGGTCGGCATCAGCTTTGCTGGGTTGGTCGGTCATGCGATAGTCCGGGCGGATTGAAACCAAGGGCGGCGTTTCCCATCATATAGCCATGAGTTCACCCCGATCGACCTTTTTTTGCCACGGCCGCACAGGGAGCAGATGATGAGCACGCTACGCACCACCATGCTTCTGGCCGCGATGACGGCGCTGTTCATGGGCGTCGGTTTTCTGATCGGCGGCACCGGCGGCATGATGATCGCCTTCCTGGTCGCCGCGGGCACCAATCTGTTCAGCTACTGGAATGCCGACAAGATGGTGCTGTCGATGAACCACGCCGTCGAGGTCGATGCCAGGAACGCGCCCGAATTCCACGCCATCGTCGAGGCGTTGGCCAAGCAGGCCGGCCTGCCGATGCCCAAGACCTATCTGATCGACAATCCGCAGCCGAACGCCTTCGCCACCGGCCGCAATCCCGAGAACGCCGCGGTCGCGGCCTCGACCGGGCTGCTGGAGCGCCTGTCGCATGAGGAGGTCGCGGCAGTCATGGCGCATGAGCTGGCCCACATCCAGCATCGAGACACGCTGACCATGACCATTGTCGCGACACTCGCCGGCGCCATCTCGATGCTCGGCAATTTCGCCTTCTTCTTCGGCGGTAGCCGCGACAACAACAACCCGTTCGGCTTTGTCGGCGTGCTGGTGGCGATGCTGGTCGCGCCCTTCGCCGCCATGATCGTGCAGATGGCGGTCAGCCGCACCCGCGAATACGAAGCCGACCGGCGCGGCGCCGAAATCGTTGGAAATCCGCTTTGGCTGGCATCAGCGCTTGACAAGATCGCCCGCGGCGCCGAACGCATCCGCAACCCGGATGCCGAACGCAATCCCGCGACCGCGCATCTCTTCATCATCAATCCCCTTCACGGCGAGCGCATGGACAGCCTGTTTTCGACCCACCCGAATACCGACAACCGCATCGCCGCGCTGCAGGCGATGGCGCGCGACATGGCAGGCCGCCAGCCGGCGCCGCGCCAAGCGCCGACGCCCGGGCAAACAGAAGAATTCCCGGCCGATGCCGTGCAAGGCCCGTGGGGCAAGGCAGCACGCCCCACTCCGCCGACCAGACCGGCCAAGCCGAAAGCCAATCCGTGGGGCCGCAATCCGACCGGACCCAAAGGTCCGTGGTCGTGAGCGGCGCCAGATCCCGGCCCGCACATTCAGGCGATCGCGAAAACAGCTCGGACGAATTCGTCGCCGGCCTCGCCGCGCGCAAGGCAGCGGCGCGGCTGCTGGCCGCCGTTATCGACGCCAAGACGCCGCTCGACGGGCTGACGGACCACGAGAACGGCCATCCGCAATACAAGGTGCTCGACCTGCGCGACCGCGGCCTGGTGCGCGCCATACTGGTGACCGCGCTGCGCTACCGCATGACCATTGCCGGGCTCCTCGCCCGCCGCCTTGAAAAGCCGCTGCCGCCCAACGCCACAGCTTTGTCGCACATCCTGCATGTTGCGGCGGCGCAGATCCTGTTCCTCGACATCCCCGACAGCGCCGCCGTCGATTTGGCTGTGACCCACGCCAAGTCGGACCCACGCACGCAGCGCTTTTCCGGCCTCGTTAATGGCGTGCTGCGCACTTTGGTGCGCGCCAAGGAGACCGAACTGCCGGCAGCTCTTGCCGCCACCGACGAGGCGCCAAAATGGTTCTCCGACCGGCTGAAGGCCGCCTATGGCGCCGAGATGACCAGACAGATCCTGGCGGCGCATCGCGTTGAGGCGCCGGTCGATTTCACGGTCAAGGCCGATCCCGAATTGTGGGCCGAAAAGTTCGGCGGCATCGTGCTGCCGACCGGCACGGTGCGAGTGGAAAAGCTCAGCGCCTCCGTCACCGAACTGCCGGGCTTCAGCGAAGGCGCATGGTGGGTCCAGGACGCCGCCGCCAGTTTTCCGGCGCGGCTGTTCGGCGATGTCAAAGGATTACGCGTCGCCGACCTCTGCGCCGCCCCCGGCGGCAAGACCGCTCAGCTTATCCTTGCCGGCGCTAAAGTCACCGCCTTGGACACCTCGAAGAACCGGCTGGCGCGGCTGACGCAGAACCTCGAACGGCTTGGGCTGTCCGCCGAGATCGTGCAGGCCGATCTGCTGAAATACCAGCCGGCGGAGCTTTTCGACGCCGTCCTGCTCGACGCGCCCTGCTCTTCCACCGGCACGGTTCGGCGCCACCCGGACGTGCCATGGACCAAGACGTTAGCCGACGTCGAAAAGCTAGCCGATCTGCAAGCAAAGCTGCTCGCCCGCGCCGTCACTTTGGTCAAACCGGGCGGCCGGATTGTTTTTTCCAACTGTTCGCTGGACCCGATCGAAGGCGAGGATCTGTATCGCGCCTTTCTGGCCGGCAACAAGACCGTCGCCGACGATCCGCTGCAGCCCGGCGAAATCGCTGGAATCGACGCCTTCCTGACCCCGCAAGGCACGCTGCGCACCACACCCGCCGATCTTGACCTTGGTTCGCCAGGGGTTTCCGGCCTGGACGGCTTCTTCGCCGCCCGCATGCGACGTCTGGCCTGACTCCGACGCGACGACATGCCTAAAGCATGTCGTTCAGACTCCAGTGCTTCCCCCACCTTGCATCGATCTCATCATCGACATTCTGGTAGCGGATATCGGTGGAGAGCCGGATACGCCCCTCCGCGCTCTGGTTGGTCGTCGAGGCGTGGATCATATAGGGCGAGTGGAGGACGACATCGCCGGCCTCGAAATCCGCGATCAGCCAGCGTGTATCGAACCGCTCCGCCATGTCGGGCAGGTCCTTCGACACCCAGCCGCCCTCGCTCATGTTCCTGTTGTAGGCGCTGATGCGCTCCTGCGGGCTCAGCCCGGCATTTTCCCTGGCGAACCGGGCCTCCATGTCGAGGCCGATGGCGTGCGATCCCTCGAGATAGACCAGGCCGCCCATGTCGACGGGAACGTCGCCGATCGGGATCCAGGCAGTGACGATGCGGCTGGTGCCGCCGCGCAGATAAACGAGGTCGTAATGCGCCGGCGTCGCCACGGTGGTGCCCGGTTGGGTGAAACGCATGATCTTGCGCTTGTGCAAATAGGACAGCCCGCCGACGAACGCATCCATTAGCCGGGCCATCAGGGGCTGTGCGCAGAACCCTTCATAGGCGGTGGAGCGAACCAGCGCCATCAACCGGCGATCGGCGAGCTGACGGTCGAACGTTCCGGCGGCCGCCGCCAGGCCAAGCGCGGGATCGGACCCGGGCTGCAGCAAGCCGGTGTCGGCCAGATACGAAAACACCCAGCCGCGAAAATCGATGACGTCGCGGCGCGGCAGCATACTTTTCAGCCAGACATAGCCTTGCTCGGCAAGGAGGCCGCGAATGGCATCGATGCCGACCCCGGCGTCGGTTGGCACGAGATGACCCAACCGGTTCGGCGCCATCGATAATGTCTTGCCGTTGGCGTTCAGATCGATTGACGCAACAGGAATCCGTCGTTGCGTGCCACCTGTTGAGCTTGACATCTCAGCCACCTGCGATTTTCCATCCTTAGCTGGAAATGCCATACTGTTCGCACGCTCGCCCATGGACGGAACGAAGCCATGGACTTTTCGCTCATGAACGATCACCCTTACGCGCTCTACAGATCCGCACCGGCCGCGGCCGGCGGCCTGTCGGTTACAGGGATTGGTCGGCATCGCGTCACGCAGGCGATCCAAGCGCGCAAATTGCCGGAATTCGCCGTGGTGCTGATTGAGAACGGTCAAGGCTGGCTTGAAACCAAGACTGCCGGCATGCAGATGATCCAAGCGCCGGCCCTGTTCTGGCTGCTTCCCGGGAGGATGCATTCCTACGGGCCGGACGCATCGGGCTGGCTCGAACGCTGGGCGCTCTTCGACGGCGCCTTGATACGCGATTTCACCCGGCTGCGGCTGATTGCCGAGGACGCCCCTGTCGTCCCCTTGCGCGACCTCGGCAAAATGCAGCGGCTGTTCGACAGGCTGCATGGTGAGCTGTCGCTCGATACGATGCTGAGCCAGGCAGAAGCCGCCGCCACGATGCATCGCATCGTCGTGCGTGCTGCCCGCCAGGCAATGGATTGGAACAACCGTCAACGAAATCCCGGCTTCCAGCATGCCGACATGCAGCCCATCATCGACGAATTGCGCCGCTGCGCGTGCGACCCGGTGGATCTCGATGCCTTCGCCGCGAAATTCTCGATGTCGCCGGCAACCTTGCGGCGCAGATTTGCGCGGGCAGCCGGCATGTCGCCCAAGGCCTTCCAACTGCGCACGAGGCTCGACCGCGCCAAACAGATGCTGGCCGCCTCCGATTCGCCCATCGAGTCCATTGCGGCCGCCGTCGGCATCCACGACGCCTTCTATTTCTCCCGTCTGTTTCGCGACCGCGAAAGCTGTTCGCCCAGCGAATTTCGGTCTCGCCACAACCGCAAGTGAGTGCCGGATTGCCAGGCTTAACCCCGCGAAGCACTTGACTTTTTTCGGGGTGGGTCGGTGGCCGGCAGCGTGAGGCGCTTCACGTCGGCGGAATTCGACTTCGCACAAGTTCTTGAATCATATAAGCTTGTGCTGGGGTACCGGAACATGATGCCGAAACCTGCGACGCGGTTTTCGGGCGACAGCATGCTCTATCTCCAGGCGACGAGGAGGGGTTTTGGCACTGGCTGCCGGCAGCACGACACGTCTGTGGACGCTTGTCGCTAAGGAGTTTTGGCGCAAGACGCGCCGGCGCCTTCGCGCAGGGCCAGTCTATCGCTGGCGCTATTCCGGGCGCACGCCCGAACGCGTCCTGATTGCACCGCCCGACCTCAGGCTCGCCGATCCGCAGATCGCGCTCGAGATCTACTATGGCCGCTATCCGCTGTCGGGACACCTCGTCGAGACCGGCGGCAAATCGCCATTCCAGATCGATGTCGCCAATCGCGGCTGGGTGAAGACGCTGCACGGCTTTCGCTGGCTGCGCCATATGCGCGCCGCCGGCACCGAGCTGGCCGCCGCCAATGCACGCGCGCTTGTCTCCGACTGGATCGCCATGCATGGCAACCAGATTTCCGGCATAGCCTGGGAGCCCGGCACTACCGCCAAGCGAGTCATTGCCTGGTTGCAACACTCCTCGGTTGTCCTACAAGGGGCCGAATTTCCGTTCTATCGCGCCTTCCTGAAATCGCTCGCCGTGCAGATCCGCTATCTCCGCTCGATGGCGCGCGAGATGCCGGACGGCAAGGACAGGCTGCGCGCTCGCATCGCGCTTGCCTTCGCCGCGCTGTCGCTGCCGGCGCCGGCCTCGGCACTGCGCGGCGCCACCCGCAACCTGGCGGAAGAACTCGACCGCCAGATCCTTCCCGACGGCGGCCATATTTCGCGCAACCCGATGGCGGTTCTCGAACTGCTCGCCGATCTCCTGCCGCTGCGCCAGACCTATGCTAACCAGGCCGAAACGCCACCGGCAGCCCTGATGGGCGCCATCGACCGCATGCTGCCGGCGCTCCGTTTCTTCCGCCATCAGGATGGCAGCCTGGCCCGCTTCAACGGCATGGGCGCCACCATCCACGACCGTATAGCCACCATCTTGCGCCACGACGACACCGCCGGCGCGCCGCTGCTGCACGCGCCGCATTCCGGCTATGAGCGCCTGTCGATGGGCGGCGTGACGGTGATTGCCGATACCGGCCCGTCGCCGGCCGTCGATGTGTCCAACGCCGCGCATGCCGGGTGCCTGGCCTTCGAACTCTCGTCCGGTCGCCAGCATTATATCGTCAATGCCGGCATCGACACCTATGGCGCCGCCGAGTTCCGACCGCTGGCCCGTGCCACCGCGGCGCATTCGACCGCCACCATCAACGACACCTCGTCGGCGCGGTTTTCCCATTCGCTGCGCGTCAACGACCTGCTCGGCTCGCCCTTGCTCGGCGGCCCGCAGCATGTGCCTTGCAAGCGCATCGACCAGAAGGGCACGCAAGGCTTCATCGCCCGCCATGACGGCTATATGCAGCGCTTTGGCTTCCTGCATGAGCGCGAGCTGAAACTGTCGAGCGAGGGCAATGTGCTCGCCGGCAGGGATCGCTTCCTCCGCCCGGGCGGTGCGGCGATCCGCAACAATGGCCGCGACTTCGTCGTGGTGCGCTTCCACATCCACCCTGATATCAACCTTTTGCAGGACGAGCATGACCGCCTGGTGCTGACCGCCGACCAGGCCGACACCTGGGTGTTCACCTGCACCGAAGTGGTGCCGGAGGTCGAGGAATCGATCTATTTCGCCGGCCTTGGCGGCCCACGCCGCAGCCGCCAGATCGTGCTCGCCTTCAAGGCCTCGGAGATCGCCGAGGTGCATTGGCAGCTCACGCGCACCGGCATCGCCGGCTATCCCGAGAACAGCTGAGCGCCGTTGCCGGCGCCGGCTTGATCGAGCTTCCGGCTTGATTTCCTGACCTCATGTGCTACGGCCCGGCAACGCTCTCCATCAGCCCTGAAAGGCCGCCAGCCCATGGCCGTCGCCGCTAAGAACATTCCGGCACCCGACCTCGTTCCGGTCCGCCGCGCCCTGCTTTCCGTCTTCGACAAGACCGGCCTGACCGACTTCGCCAAAGGGCTGGTCGCGGCCGGCGTCGAGCTGGTCTCGACCGGAGGTACGGCAAAGGCGATCGCCGAGGCGGGGCTGGCGGTGCGTGACGTCTCGGAACTGACAGGCTTTCCCGAGATCATGGACGGCCGCGTCAAGACGCTGCACCCGTCGGTGCATGGCGCACTGCTCGGCGTGCGCGACGATCCCGAACACGCCAAGGCGATGCACGATCACCGCATCGAGCCGATCGATCTGCTCGTCTGCAATCTCTACCCGTTCGAGGAGGTCCGCCGTTCCGGCGCCGACTATGCCGCTGTTGTCGAGAACATCGACATTGGCGGCCCGGCGATGATCCGCGCTTCGGCCAAGAATCACGCCTATGTCGCCATCGTCACCGATCCCGGCGACTACGCCTCGGTGCTGAACGCGCTGGAGATGAACATCGGCTCGCTGTCGCTGGATTTCCGCCAGAAGCTGGCGGCCAAGGCCTTTGCCCGCACCGCCAGCTACGATGCGGCGATCTCCGGCTGGTTCGCCGAAACGCTTGAGATCGAGCACCCGACCTGGCGCGCCTTCGGCGGCAGGCTGGAAAGCGTCATGCGCTATGGCGAGAACCCGCATCAGAGCGCCGGCTTCTACGTCAATGGCGACAAGCGGCCCGGGGTCGCCACGGCTCGCCAGTTGCAGGGCAAGCAGCTGTCCTACAACAACATCAACGACACCGATGCCGCCTTCGAGCTGGTCGGCGAGTTCGATCCCAACCGCTGCGCCGCCGTTGCCATCATCAAGCACGCCAACCCGTGCGGCGTCGCCGAGGACGCTTCGCTGGCTGCTGCCTATGCGAGAGCGCTGGCCTGCGACCCGGTTTCGGCCTTTGGCGGTATCGTTGCCATGAACCGCATCCTCGATACCGAAGCGGCTCAGGAGATCGTAAAAACCTTCACCGAGGTGATCATCGCGCCGGACGCGTCGGAGGACGCTGTCCGCATCATCGCCGCCAAAAAGAATTTGCGACTGCTGGTCACCGGCGGTCTGCCCGATCCGCACGCCGGCGGCATCACTGTGAAATCCGTCGCTGGCGGCATGCTCGTCCAGGGCCGCGACAACGCGGTGGTCGACGATCTCGAGCTCAAGGTGGTGACCAAGCGCGCACCGAGTGCGGCCGAGATGGCCGACCTCAAATTCGCTTTCCGCATCGCCAAGCACGTCAAGTCGAACGCCATCGTTTACGCCAAGGACGGCGCCACGGTCGGCATCGGCGCCGGGCAGATGAGCCGCGTCGATTCCTCGCGCATCGCCGCCCGCAAGGCGCTCGACGCGGCGGAAGCAGCTGGCCTCGCGGAGCCGTTGACCAAGGGCTCGGTGGTCGCCTCCGACGCTTTCTTCCCTTTCGCCGACGGGCTCATATCCGCGATCGAAGCCGGCGCCACGGCGGTGATCCAGCCCGGCGGCTCGATGCGCGACGACGACGTTATCGCCGCTGCCGACGCGCATGGCATCGCCATGGTGTTTACCGGCGTGAGGCATTTCAGGCATTGAGCGCCTCTGCCTTTTCCCACAAGGGGAGAAGGAAAAGTGCGGCGCTATTCCACTGGCTGATCCGCCGGGTACGGCGTCCAGATCAATATCGCGATCCCAACGCCCAGGAACAGCACGATGGCCGCCATGCCGAGCCGCGCCGAGCCGCTGGCGAGCGTGATCGACGCCACCATGAACGGCGCCAGGAAACTCGTCGCCCTTCCGGCCAGCGCATAGATGCCGAAATAGCGGCCGGATTCGGCCGCGGTCACGCTGCGCGCCATGTAGGAGCGTGACGACGCCTGCACCGGTCCGAACGCCAGCCCGATCAACAGGCCATAGAAAATGTAGGCCTTTTCCGCCGCCGTGCCGAACAGGCCGCCACTATCGGCTCCCGGCATCATCCAGGCGCCGAACAGCGTGTAGCCTGGCCCGGTCGAAACGATGCCGATGGTGGCGATGCTGAGCAGGACGAGCGAAATCATCACGATGGTCTTGGAGCCAAGCGCGGTGTCCAGCCATGCGGCAACCAGGCAGCCGACGATGGCGACGACGTTGAGAATAATGCCGAACATGCCGATCTCGGTGATCGACCAATGGAACATCGCTGCCGCAAAGGTGCCGCCCAAAGCGAGCAGCGCATTGACGCCGTCCTGATAAATCATGCGGGCGACAAGGAAGCGGAAGATGCCTTTGCGCCGGCGCACTTCAGTCAGCGTCGACTTCAGTTCCGACAGCCCCTCGCGCACCGCCGGCCCGATCGGAATGCCTTTGATGGCGTCTGGCGTGAAGAAGAACATCGGCAGGATGAACAGGAAATACCAGCCGGCCGACAGCGGCCCGGTGGCGCGCGCGTCCTCGCCGAGATTCGGGTCGAGCCCAAAGAGCGGGTCGATGCCGATGATCGTCTTGCCGGTCTCCGGCGAACCCGCCAGACAGGCGACGACAAAGATCAGCGCGATCATGCCGCCGAGATAACCAAGTCCCCAGGCAATGTTGGAGACGTGGCCGATCTCGCTCTTCGGCACCAGGCGCGGCATCATCGAATCGTTGAACACGGTCGAGAATTCCGCCGCGACCGAAGCGAGAGAAAAGAACAGCACCACCAGGAAAAGGTTCGAGCCGGGAGCGGCGAACCATAGCAGGCAAAGGCTGATGATCTTGATCGAGGCGAAGAACGCAATCCACGGCTTGCGCGGCCCGGTCTGGTCGGCAATCGAGCCGAGGATGGGCGACAAAACGGCAATGACCAGGCCCGCAACAGCGATGCCGTAGCCCCAGGCCGCCTGGCCCGAAACCGGATCGTTGGCCATGCGCGAGACGAAATAAGGGCCGAAGATGAAAGTGGTGACGACGGTGAAGAACGGCTGCGCCGCCCAGTCGAAGAACATCCACCCCCAGATGCCACGCCCGGATGCCCGCTGCGCTGTTTCTACTGCCGCCATGATGATTCCCCCGGCACCGCCCGTGTCGGGCGCCATGTCTGCATGTTTCGAATGCTCATGCAAACCGCGAAAGATTCGCGCTGCCCCTCACCTGGATGTCGCCGCTGTCTACCTGCATAGAGACGCGAAGAAAGGCGCCGCGCCCCTACCTCCCCCTTGTGGGGAGGTCGGACCGAAGGTCCGGGTGGGGGTCGGTGCCGCGGCGCCGCCCCCCCCGCGGGCGGGGCCCCCCCCCCCCCCCGCCCGCGGGGGCGGGCCCGGCGG